>DATAYB010000462.1:0-23710 GCA_036272795.1 Pseudonocardia sp. | reverse complement strand
GATGAGCGTGTCCGGAGTGATCAACACCCACTTCATCGTGGCGCACATGATCAGCCACCACGGCACTCCGGAGCAGAAGGCGCACTACCTGCCGAAGATGGCGGAAGGTGCCATCCGAGGCGCGTTCTCGATGTCGGAGCCGGACCTCGGCTCCGACGTGGCCGCGATCAAGACGCGCGCCAAGCAGGACGGTGACGACTTCATCATCGACGGCGCCAAGATGTGGCTGACCAACGGCGGCACCTCGAACCTGATCGCGCTGCTGGTCAAGACCGATGAGGGTGCCGAGCGGCCGCACCAGAACCTGACCTGCTTCCTGGTCGACAAGCCGGAGGGCTACGGCGAGGTCTCCCCGGGGCTGACGATCCCCGGCAAGATCGACAAGATGGGCTACAAGGGCGTCGACACCACCGAGGCGGTGTTCGACGGCTTCCGGATCGGCGGTGGCCAGATCCTGGGTGACAAGCGCGGCGGCGGCTTCGCGCAGATGATGGACGGGGTCGAGGTCGGCCGGGTGAACGTGTCCGCCCGGGCCTGTGGCATCGCCATCCGAGCATTCGAGCTCGCGATCGACTACGCGCAGCAGCGCCAGACGTTCGGCAAGCCGATCGCGCAGCACCAGGCCATCGCGTTCAAGCTCGCCGAGATGGGCACCAAGGTTGAGGCGGCGCACCTCATGATGGTCAACGCGGCGCGCCTGAAGGACTCCGGCGAGCGGTTCGACGTCGAGGCCGGCATGGCGAAGCTGCTGGCCAGCGAGTACTGCGCGGAGGTCACCCAGGAGTCGTTCCGCATCCACGGCGGCTACGGGTTCTCCAAGGAGTACGAGATCGAGCGGCTGATGCGCGAGGCACCGTTCCTGCTGATCGGCGAGGGTACCTCGGAGATTCAGAAGACGATCATTAGCCGCGGTCTGCTGCGCGAGTACCGTGCACGGTAGCTTGATCTACTCGTCGAGCTCGAGGAGAGGTCACCGTGACGACTCCGCCGTTCGGGGGTCCGGGGCGCAACAGCCCCGGGCTGCCTAACCTGCCCACCCCGCCGACCGGCTGGCCGGTGGGCTCGTTCGCCACCTACGCCGAAGCCCAGCAGGCCGTCGACTATCTCGCCGACCACGAGTTCCCCGTCGAGGACGTGACCATCGTCGGGGTCGACCTGATGCTGGTGGAGCGGGTCATCGGCCGGCTCACCTGGGGCCGGGTGCTGGCCAGTGGCGCGGCGTCCGGCGTCTGGATGGGTCTGTTCGTCGGCGCGCTGCTCGCCTACTTCAACAACAACGTCGGTGCGCTGATCATCGGCGTGGTCGCCGGTGTGCTGTTCAGCGTGGTGTTCGCGGCGCTGAGCTACTCGTTGACCAGGGGCCGGCGGGACTTCACCTCGTCCAGCCAGCTGGTGGCCGGCCGCTACGACGTGCTCAGCCAGCCGCGCAACGCGGAGCGGGCCAAGGAGATGCTGGCCAAGCTGGCGATGGGTCCGGGCAACTCGACCTCATGACCGCGCCGGAACCGGCCCGGTTGCTGCCGGCGGCGGTGCCGGCCGCGTTCGACACCGTGGCCACGGGGTACGACAAGCTGGTCGGCGCCAACCCCGGCTACCACCAGCACCTGCGGATGTCGACGCGCCGGCTCGGGCTGCCGGACCAGGGCGAGGGGCTGCGGTTGCTCGACCTGGGCTGCGGTACCGGGGCCTCCACCGCCGCACTGCTCGACGCCGCGCCCCGCGCCCGGATCATCGCGGTCGACGCGTCCGCCCGGATGCTCGACGTCGCCACGACCAAGACCTGGCCGAGCACGGTGCGGTTCGTCCGCTCGCGCGCCGAGGACCTCGCCACGACGCTGCCGGCGGTGGGGATGGGCGGGCCGTTCGACGGGGTGTTCGCCGCGTACCTGGTGCGCAACCTGCCGGACCCGGACAGCGGGCTGCGCACGATCTTCGAGCTGCTCCGGCCCGGCGCGCCGCTTGCTGTGCACGACTACTCGGTGGCCGACTCGGTACGGGCGCGCGCGGTCTGGACGGCGGTCTGCTGGAGCGTGATCATCCCGGCCGGCAAGGTGGTCACCGGGCACGCCGAGCTGTACCGGTACCTGTGGCGCAGCGTGCGGCGGTTCGACGGGGCGGCCGCGTTCGAGCGACGGCTCGGCCGGGTCGGGTTCGCCGACCTGCGGACGCAGACCGTGCCGGGCTGGCAGCAGGGCATCGTGCACACCTGGCTCGGCCGCCGCCCCGCCGCCCCGCCCGGCGACTGATCAGTCCTTGGCGCGCAGGGCGTAGCGGCGTTCTGCGTAGGCGAGGTCGTCGCGCCACAGCCGGGCCGCGGCGCGCCGCATGAGCGGGCGGAGTACGGGAGCGACGGCGCGGGCGACCGCGAACCCGGGACGGGCCGAGTGCGCGAGGGTGGCCTCGATGACGGCGGTGCGGGGTGCCCCGTCGGGCCCGGCGCCGAGCGGCGTGGCATGGGTCTCGACGACGCTGCCGGTGCCTTCGCCCTCGACGATGGTCATCACGATCGTGCGTGGCTCGGGGCAGCGGAACTCGGCGATCACGGGCACCCCGAGCGACCCGGCGACCCGGTAGGCCACCTCGACGACGAAGCGGTCCCCTTCCTCGGCGCAGTCCACCGGCGGCGCGGACAGCACCCGCAGATTGGCGAACGAGTACGGGTGGAACCAGGAGCCGTGCCACGGGTCGAGCCGGTTGGCGACCACGTCGGAGGGCTCGCAGCGCCCGGACATGCTGGCCACGGCGAGCACGCTGTGCGCCAGTGGAGGCCTGGGCGCGAGCACCGGTGCGGGCAGCGCGGGCTCACCGCCGATCTCGTCCAGCCGGACCCAGACCAGCACGCCGTCGTCGTGCGCCGGCCACGGTGTCCAGCCGGGTCGGCCGGTCGCGCCCAGCTTGAGCCCGTGCCACCGGCAGACCAGCCGCCCCTCGGCGACCGCCGCGTCGCACAGCGGCGCACCCAGGTGCGGGCACGCGCCAGGACCGGCGTGCACCTGACCGTCGGCGCCGCGCCATGCGACCACCTCGACGCCTGCCACGGTGGCGCCCAGCGGCCGGTCGGCGCGCAGCGTGGTGCTGGCGCCGAGCACGAACCAGTTGCCGCTCGGCCGGTCGGTGGCCCTGCGCAGCGCGGCGTCGATCACCGAGGGTTTGGCGTCCGCCCAGCTCGGCCGCTGCCGTGACCACGCCGGGATGCGCAGCCGCCGCAGCGGGTTGAACCGGGCCGGGGTGAGGTCCACCAGCGCAGGTTAGCGAGGCTGGGTCAGAGCCACTTGTTGCGCCGGAACGTGCGGTACAGGAACGTACAGATGCACAGGATCACCAGCAGCACCATCGGATAGCCGTAGGTCCAGTGCAGCTCGGGCATGTGGTCGAAGTTCATGCCGTAGATACCGGCCAGCATGGTGGGCACCGAGATGATGCCGGCCCACGCGGTGATCTTGCGCATGTCGTCGTTCTGCCTCAGCGTGATCTTCGCGAGCACCGCGTCGACCAGCGTGGTGAGCAGCTCGTCGAACCCGGTGACCCGCTCCGCCACCGTGGTCAGGTGGTCGTCGACGTCCCGGAAGTACGAGCGCACGTCGTGCGGGATCAGCGAGCTGTAGCCCTCCGCGAGCCGGCGCAGCGGCGGCCCGAGCGGCATGACCGCCCTGCGCAGCTCCAGCACCTCGCGCTTCATCACGTAGATCTGTTCGGAGTCGACGTTGGAGTGCGGTTCGAAGACCTCGCTCTCCATCATGTCGATGTCCGCCTCGATGGCGTCGGTGACCTCGAGGTAGCTGTCCACCACGTGGTCGGCGACGGCGTGCAGCACCGCGGCGGGGCCCTCGGCGAGCTGCTCCGGGTCCTCCTCCAGCTTGACCCGCACCTCGTGCAGGCCGGAGTGGTTGCCGTGCCGGACCGTGACCACGAAGTCGTGCCCGACGAACGCCATCACCTCGCCCGTCTCGACCAGCTCGGCGGCGGTGGACGGGTCCGCGTGGCCCACGTAACAGACCGTCTTGAACACCGCGAACAACATGTCCTCGTAGCGTTCCAGCTTCGGCCGGTTGTGCGCGTGCACGGCGTCCTCGACGGCCAGCTCGTGCAGCCCGAAGGTCTCCGCGATACCGGTGATCTGCTCGTCGTCCGGCTCGTGCAGGCCGATCCAGACGAACGCGTCGTCGCGGCTGCGCACTTCCTGCACGGCGCGCTCGTGGCTCCACCTGCCGGGCAGCCGCTGGCCCTTCACGTACACCGCGCAGTCGACCACATAGGCCGACAGCGGCACCGGGATATGGGGCGGCAGGACACCGTTGGAACGCGTCGCGAGCTTCACGCGGGCGCCCCTGGGGCGGATCGAGGGCAAACTGGGCACGGCGACCAACCTCCCGGTCGGGGACCCGGACTCGAGTGAGTTCCGGGCGACTGGCGGATTTCTGGTCCCCGCCGTGCGAAAGCCGGCTAGCCGGATCCCGCGGTGGGGACCTGGCTACTGCAACCTGGCGCAGCGTCCATGGCTCCACCTCCCCTGTGAGATCCACCTACCGACGTGATCTCAGGTCATCCGACTGCTTAGGGTACCTCGCGGAGACACCGTTTTAGCTAGGGAGGCGTGCGAGGTGCAGTTCGGCCGGTACTTCGAGGAGTTCGAGGTCGGTGCGGTGTACAAGCACTGGCCGGGCAAGACGGTCACCGAGTACGACGACCATCTGTTCTGCCTGTTGACCATGAACCACCACCCGCTGCACCTCGATGCACACTTCGCGGCGGAGACCACCGAGTTCGGCAAGAACGTGGTGGTCGGCAACTACATCTACTCGCTGCTGCTCGGCATGTCGGTGCCCGACGTGTCCGGCAAGGCGATCGCGAACCTCGAGGTGGAGTCCCTCAAGCACGTCAAGCCCACGTTCCACGGCGACACGATCTACGGCGAGACCGAGGTGCTGGACAAGACGGAGTCGAAGTCCAAGAACGACCGGGGCATCGTCTACGTGGAGACCCGGGGTCACAACCAGGACGGTGTGCTGGTCTGCATCTACCGCCGCAAGGTGATGGTGCCGAAGCGCTCCTACGGCGAGGCCAGGGGCGGCGAGCAGCCGGGACGCCCGACGCCCGTCACCTGACGTTCGCCGGTCCCCACCGAGGTCTTCACTGAGGAGCATCCTCAGTGAAGGCTCTCAGACTTGCCTCAGGATCGCCGGCTCCGGACGCGGTTCCGGTAGCCGGCGATCTTGGCGAGGTTGCCGCAGCGGTCCATCGAGCACCAGCGGCGCGCGCCCGACTGCGAGTCGTCGAAGAACAGCAGCGAGCAGTCGGCGTGCTCGCACTCCTTGATCCGGTTCGCCCGGCCGCCGGTCAGCAGCAGGACCGCGTCCCGTGCGACCGAGGCCAGCGCCGCGTCGACCGGGTTGCCGGCGGCGCGGTGGGAGTCGTCCGAAGCGCCTGGGCCGCCGGAGCCGACTGGGCCGTTCGGGTCGTGCGGGCCTTTCGAGCCGGACCGGAGTTGTGGGGCCAGGTCAGGGCGGGCCGCCACGTCGTTCACCAGTGCCACGTCCGCCCCCGCCCATGTCTGGCCGGCCATCGTCGCGCGCGCCAGCCGGTTGACCGCCTCGCGCAGGTTCCGTGTGCGTCGCAGCTGGCCGTCCGTGACCGCCGGCCGCGCGGTCAGCAGGCCCGCCACGACCAGCCAGTCGTCCAGCGCGGCCGGATCGGGGATGCGCTCCACCGGTTCGGCGTGCCGTTTCCCGAGCGTGGCGACCAGGTTCAGGCACGACCGGCCGCCGAACAGTGGGAACGCCGGCTCCGTCATCTCCGCAGCGTAGCGCTTGACACCGGTTCAGGGGCGGTACAAGCTGACACCACTTCAACAGGTGTCAGCCTATGGTGGCTCGAGAGGCGGCGGTCCGATGCGCGCGGCGATGGTTCGACAGTTCGGTGGCCCTGAGCAGCTCCGCGTCGAGCAGCTGCCCGACCCGACGCCCGGCGCCGGCGAGGTGCTGCTCGCGGTCGGCTCGGCGGGCGTCAACCGGGCCGACGTGCTGACCAGGGCCGGGCAGTACCACCGGGCCGGCCGGCCGCCGCTGCGCCTCGGCCTTGAGGGCGCCGGCACGGTGGTGGCGGTCGGCGCCGGGGTGACCGACGTGGTGGTCGGGCAGCGGGTGGTGGCGATGGGGGCGGTCAACGAACCCGGGTTCTATGCGGACCTGGCCGTCGTCGCCGCCTCGCGGGTCACCCCGGTACCGGAAGGCCTGCCGCTCACCACCGCCGCCGCGCTGCCCACCGCGTGGCTGTCCGCCTGGTACTGCCTGCGCCGGCTGGCCGGGCTGCGTGCGGGCGAGACGGTGCTGATCCCGGCCGCCGCGAGCGGGGTCGGCAGCGCCGCGGTGCGCATCGCGGTCGACCTCGGCGCCACGGTGATCGGGACGGCCCGCTCGGCGGCCAAGGTGGCCTGGGTGCGCGAGCTCGGCGCCCACCACGCGCTGGACACCGCCACCCTGGACGGCGCCGGCGTGCTCGCCGAGGTGGCCGGGCTGACCGGTGGCCGGGGCGTCGACGTCGTGCTCGACACCGTCGGCGGGCAGACCTTCGCCGACGGGCTGCGCGCGGTCGGCTACGCGGGGCGGGTGGTCGCGCTGGCGAACGTGGCCGTCGCCCCCAGCACCGTCGACACCAGGGACTTCTACCCGAAGAACGCCCGCATCCTGGGCTTCCAGCTGAACGGTCTGATCGAGCACGGCTACGACCCGCGCCCCGATCTGACCGAGCTGCTCGACGCAGTCGCTGCCGGGCGGTTCGAGGTACCCGTCGACGTGGTCTTCCCGCTGGCCGAGGCCGCCGAGGCACACCGTTACCTGGAGCGCCGCGCCAACCGGGGCAAGGTCCTGCTCAACACCGGAGCCTGACCGGCCGGCGCGTGGGGCGCTCGGCCTGAGCCGGGCGCGGGGCTCACCGGCCCAGAGCCGGCCGCCGGAGCCTGAACGCGGAGCCGGACCGCCTGGAGCGTGTCGTCCAACCCTGTGCCGAGTGGCGTGGCGCCGGCTGAATGGTTTGGGAGACACGCTCTAGGCTCGCGCCGGTGAGCGGGCGACTGGTGTACGGCTGCATGGGACTGGGCGGCTCCTGGGCCGACGACGAACTGACCGGCGCGGACATCGACGCCGCCGAGCGGGCGGTGCACGCCGCACTGGACATCGGCATCACGTGGTTCGACGAGGCCGACATCTACCGGCGCGGCAAGTCGGAGGCGGTGCTGGGCGCGGTACTCGACCGCAACCCCGGGCTGCGCGACCGGATCAAGATCCAGACCAAGTGCGGCATCCGGCTGGGCGAGGCCGGGCTGGAGGCGTACTACGACCTCAGCAAGACGGCCATCCTGGAGCGCGTGCGTGCCAGCCTGGCGCGGCTGCGGACCGACTTCGTCGACGTGCTGCTGCTGCACCGGCCTGACCCGCTGCTCGAGCCGGGAGAGGTGGCCGAGGCGTTCGCCGAGCTTGCCGAGGCCGGGCAGGTCCGCGAGTTCGGGGTGTCCAACATGTCGGGCGGGCAGATGGCGTACCTGCAGGCGAACCTGGACTGGCCACTCGTGGTCAACCAGCTCGAGATGAGCCTGCACAAGCGTGCCTGGGTGGAGGCCGGCATCCTGGTCAACCAGGCCGAGGGGCGGCAGTACAGCTTCCCCGACGGCACGCTGGAGTACTGCGCGGCGCGCGGCATCCGACTGCAGGCCTGGGGCGCGCTGGCGCAGGGCATCTACTCCGGCCGCACCGGCCCCGAGCTCACCGACGCGGACCGCGCCACCGCCGAGCTGGTCGCGGCGATCGCCAAGGAGCAGGACAGCACGCCGGAGTCGGTCGTGCTCGGCTGGCTGATGCGACACCCCGCCGCCATCGAGCCGGTGATCGGCACCGCCGACCCGGCCCGGATCCGCGCCTGCGGTGACGCCGCCCGCCAGGCCGCCCGGATGGAGCGCCCCGAGTGGTACCGCCTCCTCACCGCTGCCCGAGGCACCCCGGTCCCATAAGCGGCGCGCGTACCCCCGCTCGCCCGCATTACCCGCCCGGTTACCGGCCTGGTCGCCGGCCTGTTGTTACCGAGCCTGTTGTTACCGAGCTGCACAGGGGGCAGGTTTTGGGCGGTCAAAACGTGCCTAGCGTGGAGCTCGGTAACACCAAGCCGGGCCCGTGCCGACCCGGCCACGCCCGCTCGATCACGCCAGCTCGCCCGTGCCAGGCCCGGCTCGCCCGGACGGCCCGCCCGCTCGGACTGCCCGCCCGCTCGGACTTTCGTGATCACCAGGACGTGAGGGCTGTCTGCGGCGTGATCAAATGAGTCTGGCGTCCTGATGATCACGAAAAGGGCCGTGCGGCATGCCCGATACCTGAGGCGCGCCCAACAGCCCGATACATGGTGGCGCCCGTGACACGGGCTAGCCGCGGTACGGGGCCGCGCCCGCACAGCGCAGAGCACGCTGTTACCGAGCTGCACAGCGGGCAGGTTTTGGGCGGTCAAAACGTGCCTGGCGTGGAGCTCGGTAACACCAAGCCGGGCCCGTGCCGACCCGGCCACGCCCGCTCGGCCACGCCAGCTCGCCCGTGCCCGGCCAGCCGCGCCTCCGCGTGCCCCGGCCACACCCGCCGGCCATTCCCGCCGGCCACACCCGCCGGGCCGACCCGCTCGCCCGGCGGTCCGGGGGGCCGCCGACCCGGCCCGTTCGCGCCGGCGACTCCGGGCCCGTAGCCCAGCCCGGATCCGCGGGCAGGCCAGCCCGGATCCGCGGGCAGGCCAGCCTGCATCCGCGGGCAGGCCAGCCCGCATCCCCGGCCAGCGGATCTCGGTTTGATCTCGGGTTGGGGGCCGGGCGGCGAAATCAGGTCCTGGGGAGCTGGTTCCACTCGGTCAGGACTTCTGTCATTCCGTACACGAGTGGCAACCCGGCGTAGTCGGCGGCTGTCACCCACCGGGCGTCGTCGGCGTCGGTGTCCGGCCGCAACACATCGTCGCCGGCGAGCTCGCACTCGTAGTCCGCGATGTCGTACACGGCGCCGGACGGCGCGGCCCGGCTCACCCGTCCGACCAGCCGCCCCGGCCGGACCCGCAGCCCGGTCTCCTCGGCCACCTCTCGCACCACCGCCTCGTGGTCGGTCTCGCCGGGCTCGACCCGGCCGCCCGGCAGCGACCACAGTCCCCGACCGGGTTCCTGACCCCGCCGGATCAGCAGCAACCGGCCGCGATCGTCGTGAATCACCGCGCCCACGCAGGCGATCATGTTGTCACCCTCTGTCACCATTTTTTGTTTTTCACCCCATTGGAGTATGCCCGCCTGTCGTATTCACACGTTGGCGCTCCGTGCGGTACAACAAGATCCGACATGGCTGCCAAGCCTCAACGCTCGGATGGTGGTTCGCGGTGAATCTCAGGAAACTCGTGGGTTTTGTCGTGGTCATCTTTGTGCTGTTCTGGATCATTTCCCAGCCGAGCAGCGCGGGTGGCACAGTGAACGGCGTGTTGGGAGACCTGCGCACCGCCGGCGAATCGATCGTCACCTTCATCCGCCAGGTGCTCTAAACTCGGTGGTCTAGACACGGACCGAGGTATCTGAGCTGTGCTGGCACCAAGAGAGATCGACGAGTACCTGCTGCCGACCGAGCGTCGGGTCATCCGGGTGCGCCAGCACTGGTCTGTGCTGCTCAACGACATGACGCAGGCGGCCATCGCGCTGGGCATCCTGGTCGCGTTCCAGCGGTACCTCCCGTCCAGCCTCGTGATCGACAACCTGACGTTCTACGGCGGGCTCGTCGTTGTCGCACGGTTGACGATCTTCGTGGCCCTGTGGTGGGTCGAGCGCATCGTCATCACCGACAAGCGCGTGATGCTGGCCAAGGGCATCCTGACCCACAACATCGGCATGATGCCGCTCGGCAAGGTCACCGACCTCACCTTCGAGCGCACGCTGACCGGCCGCATGATGGGCTATGGCACGATGGTGATCGAGTCCGCCGGTCAGATCCAGGCGCTGAACCGGATCGACTACATGCCCCGGCCGGAGGAGATCTACGAGGCGCTCACCGAGCTGATCTTCGGTGACAAGAAGCAGACCAGGTCGCACCTGCTGTCCAAGCCTCGGCGGCGGTAGGCCGGTCGCTTGCGGATAGACCTGCACACCCATTCCAACGCCTCGGACGGTACGGACGACCCGGCCGACCTCGTGCGCGTTGCCGCTGACGCCGGGCTCGACGTCGTCGCGCTGACCGACCACGACACCACCGCCGGCTGGGCCGACGCGATGAAGGCGAAGCCCGCCGGGCTGCGGCTGGTCCGGGGCGCCGAGCTGTCCTGCGTGAGCCCGGACGGGCGTGGGCGCTGGGCCTCGGTGCACCTGCTCGCCTACCTGTTCGACCCGGAGCACCCCGCTGTCGTCGCCGAGCAGACGAGGCTGCGCGCGGAGCGCCGGGAACGGCTGGTCAAGATGGTCGGGCGGATGGCGGAGGACGGCTACCCGGTGGACCCGGCGACGTTCCTGGACCGGTTCCCGCCGGACCTGCCCGCCGGCCGCCCGCACCTGGCAAGGGCACTGGTCGAGCAGGGCGTGGTCGGCAGCGTCAACGAGGCCTTCCAGAGCCTGCTCAACAACAACAGCCGCTACTACCTGCCCCGCGCGGACACCCCGGTCGAGGACGCCATCGAGATGATCACCGCGGCCGGCGGGGTCTGCGTGTTCGCTCACCCACTGGCCCGCCGCCGTGGCCGGGTCGTGGAGACGTCGGTGATCGCCGACCTCGCCAAGGCCGGGCTGGCCGGCGTCGAGGTGGACCACCCCGACCACGACGCCCCGGACCGCGTCCTGCTGCGCGGGCTGGCCGCCGAGCTGGGCCTGGTCACCACCGGCTCCAGCGACTACCACGGTTCCAACAAGACCACCCCGATCGGCGCGGAGAGCACCGACCCCGAGATGTTCGAGCGGCTGGTGGCCGGCGCCACCGCGATCGAGGTGCTGGACTGAGCCGCGCGGCCGGGCCGGTGCGACGGTGCCGGCGTAACCGTCGGGGCCGGGGGATACGGTGGTTCGCGTGGACGGGCAACTGAGTCTCGAGGGGATGCCCCGCAGGCTGTTCAAGGTCACTCCCTCCAGGCTGTCCACGTGGCTGGACTGTCCACGCCGGTACCGGATGACGTATCTCGACCGGCCGGCCCTGCCGCGCGGCGGTGCCTGGGCGCACAGCACGCTCGGCGCGGTGGTGCACAACGCGCTGCGCGCCCTGTTCGACCTGCCCGCCGAGGGGCGTACCCCGGAGGCCGGTGCCCGGCTGGTCAACCAGCACTGGGTCAGCGAGGGCTTCCGGGACGAGACGCAGGTCGAGCGGTACCGCGAGCGTGCCAGGGGCTGGGTGGCCGACTATGTGGCCGATCTCGACGTCACGGAGGATCCGGTCGGCCTCGAGCGCTGGGTGTCCACGCCGACCGGGCGGATCGTCGCCGAGGGCCGGGTGGACCGGATCGACGAGCGCGGCGGCCAGCTCGTGGTGGTCGACTACAAGACCGGCCGGCACGCGCTCACCGTCGATGACGCCCGCGCCTCGCAGGCACTCGCGCTCTACGCGCTGGCCGCCCGCCGCACGCTGCGCAGGCCCTGTTGGCGGGTCGAGCTGCACCACCTGCCCAGCGGTGAGGTGGCCGCCTGGGAGCACAGCGAGCCGTCCCTGCAGCGCCACCTGAGCCGGATGGAGGAGGCCGCCGACGACGCCGCGCTGGCCACCGACACGCTGGCCGCCGGGGGCGACGCCGAGCTGCTGTTCCCGCCGCGCCCGTCCGCGCGCTGCTCGTACTGCGACTTCCGCCGGCACTGCGCGGAGGGCAAGGCCGCCGCGCCCGAGGTGGAGCCGTGGGCTCTGCTGGTGCCATGAGGGCGGCCTGTTGAGGGCACCGGAGCGGCTGCTGCGGGCCACCGGGGGCGCGCTGACGGCCGGGCTCGCGGTGTTCGCGGTCGGTTTGTTCGGCGTGTGGCTGCTGGCGTTCTCCAACGACGACCCAGGCCCGAGGGCGCGGCTGCTGATCGGTCACCTGGTCGCGGCCGTGCTGGCGGCGGGCCTGCAGCGGGTCGCGGACCGGCGGCCCGACCGGCTCGGGCGCGTTGCCTCCGGTGGGGTGCTGGCGGTCGCGCTGCTGGTCGCCGTGTTCTTCTGGTGGACCTGAGCGGTCAGCGGAGGGCTACGACGGCGGGGCCGCGTTGTTCGAGCAGTACCGGGCCGAGGGCGGCCAGCCCGACAGGGCCCTGGTAGTCGCCTCGGTTGACGGGCACGCTGCGCAGCACGCTGCCGTCCGCCGGGCTGACCTCGACCAGGCCGTTCGGCACCGGCACCACGGGCGCGCCGGCCAGCAGGGTGCCGGGCCCGAGCGCGCCGGGCACGGTCCACAGCGGGTGCAGGTCGGAGGAGTCCAGCGCGATCGTGCGCGAACCGGTCCACCACAGCACGGCGCCGGGGATGTCGCTGGTCGGCACGATCTCGCCGGGTGGGTCGCCGGCCAGGTCGCTCGGCGGCAGGTCCAGTGGGTAGCTGGCCAGCTCGTTGCCGTCGCGGCCCAGGATGCTCAGCCGCGCCGGGTTGTTGAACAGCACCGCCTCCCGGTCGGCGGTGATGGCGATCAGCCGGGTACCCCGGGCCGGCAGGATGGTGCTGACGTCGACGTTGGGCCGGTCGGCCTCGGTCTCGTCGGGCAGCAGCATGGTGAGCCGGTCACCGGCCTCACCGGGGCAGCGCTCCAGCACGCCGAGCCGGCCCTCGGTGGCGGCGACGGAGGCGTGCAGGCAGTCCGGCCGGGGTTGGGTGCCCGGCTGGATGTCGGCGCGCAGCTCGCCGTACTCCATGGTCTTGACCAGGTCGGAGCGCCATGTCTCCAGGTGGTTCGAGCCGGTGGCCGTGACCAGGTATCCGTCGGAGAGCAGCGCGGTACCCACCGGGACGTCGGAGTTGCGCTGCGGGCCTCGGGCGCCGGTGCCGGCCTGCAGTGTGGTGACGTCACTGCAGTACTCGCCGTTGCGGAACACCGCGATCGCGCGGCCCCATTCGGCGCCGACGGTGCACAGCGGCACGTTGCGCCGGTAGCTCCAGTGCTGCGCGCCGGTCAGCGCGTCGCGGCCGATCACGCTCGAGCCGTCCCCTGTCACCACGACCTGGCCGACCACGACCGGTGCGCTGGTGGCCGCGCTCGGCGCCCGCCAGATCTCGGCGAGCGTGGCCGGCACGTGTGGCGGGGCGTCCGGTACGGCCGGCAGCGGACCGGACGCGGTGATCGACGAGGTGTGCACGGCGGAGCTGGTCAGCACCACGACCATCACGCCGAGTCCGATGACCACCACCAGCACGGCGGCGGCCACGAGGTCGGCCCGGCGACGGCGCTCCGCCCGGAGCACGTTCAGTCGATCCCTTCGGTCGGAAACGCGCGGGCTGGGCGCCGGCTCACGTGAGCGGCGCCCAGCCGGTGCGGGGTGGCCGGGCGAGCCGGCGCTCGGCTGAAACTAGCTGGCCGCGGCGTCCGGCGCGTCGGACGAGTCCGAACCGCCGGAGCGGCGGCGGCGCCTCGGCCGGCGGCGGGTGCCCGCGGTACGGCCGGCGGTGGCCAGCTCGTTCACGGCGCCGTTCTGGCCGCCGTCGGCCTCGGGCGAGGCCGTGGTCTGCTCGACGTCGGCGGAGCCGCCGGTGGCCGACACCGAGTTGTTCTCCTCGCCACTGGCCTCGACGCCTGCGCGGCGCCTACGGCGCTGCCTCGGCGGGCGGGCCGCCCTGGGGGCCGCGCCCGTCTCGGGGGCCTCGTCGGTGCTGGCCTCGCCGCTGTGCCGGCCGCCGCCGGAGCCCCGGGTCGTGCCGACGCGGCCGCGCCGCTTGTCACCACGGCGACCGCGCGGGCCGTCGTCCTCGATGTACTCGGCGTCCAGCCCGGCCCGGGTGCGCCGCGCGCGGGGCAGCCGGCCGCTGGCCTCCGTCGGGATGCCGAGCTCGGTGAACAGGTGATCGGAGGTGGAGTACGTCTCGACCGGCTCGTCGATACCGAGCCCGAGGTCGTCGCTGATGGTCTTCCAGCGGGGGATCTCGTCCCAGTCGACCAGGGTGACCGCGACGCCCTCGCGCCCGGCGCGGCCGGTGCGGCCGATCCGGTGGATGTAGGTCTTGGAGTCCTCGGGGCACTGGTAGTTGACCACGTGCGTGACGCCGGTGACGTCGATGCCGCGGGCGGCCACGTCGGTGGCGACCAGCACGTCGACCTTCTCGGAGCGGAACGCGCGCAGCGCCTGCTCGCGGGCGCCCTGGCCGAGGTCCCCGTGCACGGCGGCGACCGCGAAGCCGCGGTCGGACAGGTCGTCGGCCACCCGCTGGGCGGTCCGCTTGGTACGCGTGAAGATCATCGTGAGGCCGCGGTCCCCGGCCTGCAGCACCTTGGACAGCAGCTCGACCTTGTCCAGCGCGTGTGCCCGGTAGACCAGCTGGCGGGTGCGCTCGTGGATGGCGCTCGCGTCCGACTCCTCGGCGCGGATGTGCGTCGGCTGGGTCAGGAACGTGCGGGACAGCGTGATGATCGGGCCCGGCATGGTGGCCGAGAAGAGCATGGTCTGGCGCTGTTCGGGCAGCATCCGCAGGATGCGCTCGACGTCCGGCAGGAAGCCGAGGTCGAGCATCTCGTCGGCCTCGTCGAGCACCAGCGCGGAGATCCGGCCCAGCACCAGGTGGCGCTGCTCGGCCAGGTCCAGCAGCCGGCCGGGCGTACCGACCACGATGTCGACGCCCCGGCGCAGCTCGGCGATCTGCGGCTCGTAGGGGCGGCCGCCGTAGATGGCGGTGATCCGGGCACCCAGGTGCCGGCCGGCGTCGGCCAGGTCACGGGCGACCTGCACACACAGCTCGCGCGTCGGCACCACGACCAGCGCCTGCGGCACGTCGCGGTCGCCCTCGCTGGCGCGCAGCCGCTGCAGCAGCGGGACGCCGAAGCCGAGGGTCTTGCCGGTGCCGGTGCGGGCCTGGCCGATGACGTCCTCGCCGGCCAGTGCCAGCGGGAGCGTCAGCTCCTGGATCGCGAAGGTGCGCTCGATGCCGACGTCGGTGAGCGCGCGCACGATCTCGGGGCGCACTCCCAGCTCGGCGAAGGTGGGGGAGTCGGGGCGGACCGGAGCGCCGGCCTGCAGCGGCTCGGGTGCCGGCTCCGCACTGGCCTCGGTGGAGCTCTCGGGGCTGGTGTCGCCCTCGATGGGGTCGTCGTCGCTGTTGATGGTGTTGCTGTCTTCGGTCAGAACAATCGCCTCTCTCCAGCGCGCGGAGGCCAAGGCCATCTCGTCGACCGCCGCCGGAACTGGCCGGGCGGGAAAGACAGCGAGGCGCTGCTCACGCGCACATGTTGTGGCGGGCCCGGACTGTCCGGGCTAGAGCCGGAATTTCGGGTGTCCACCCTGACGCGCGCCTTACATACAGCACTGCGTTGAACAACATCATACCGCGTACGACCCCACCTGGTCACAGTGACATGCCTCGCCGCGCCGATTCGTCGCTAGGCTCGACGTCATGAGCACGCTGGACCGGTCATCCGGGGTCGCGAAATGAGTGCCGGGACAACCGTGAACGGTGGCGACGGGGGCTCCTCCTCGGCGGGCGGGGCGCCGAACGCGGCGGTGGTGGACCTGCTCGGCGCGCTGGCATACGGCGAGCTGTCCGCGTTCGACCGGATCGCCGAGGACGCCCGCCATGCGCCGACGCTGTCCAGTCGGGCCGCGCTGGCCAGTATGGCCGCCGCCGAGATCGGGCACTACCGGCTGCTCGAGGAGCACCTGGCCGGGCTCGGGGTGCTCGCCGAGGACGCGATGGTGCCGTTCGTCGCCGCGATCGACGCCTACCACCTGGGCACCGCACCCCACGACTGGCTGGAGTCGCTGGTCAAGGTGTACCTGGGCGACGGGCTGGCGGCCGACTTCTACCGCGAGGTGGCCGGCTGGCTACCCGAGCCGACGAGCTCGCTGGTCCGCCAGGTGCTCGCGGACACCGGGCACGGCGCCTTCGCCGAGCGGGAGGTGGCGGCCGCGATCGCGACCAGCCGCCAGGTGCGCGACCGGCTGGCCCTGTGGGGGCGGCGGCTGCTGGGTGAGGCGATCAGCCAGGCACAGCACGTGGTGGCCGAGCGCGACGAGCTCGCCGAGTTCTTCGTGCGAGGCTCCGGGGACCTGACCGGCATCGCGGCCCTGTTCAAGAAGCTGCAGGCCCAGCACGGCCGGCGGATGGCCACCCTCGGCCTGGCCTGACCGGTCGGCCCCGGCACGGTCCCGGTTCGGCCCGGGTCGGTCCCGGCACAGGACCCGAGCATTGCGCCCTCGGCGAACCGAGCGGCGAGTTGCGGGTCCGCCAGCACCCCTGGCCGGGTCCTCGACTAGCCTGGCCGGCGGTACGGATCCGCGACGGCGTGGATCCGGCGTGCGGTATACCAGCATTTTTCGGCCTGGAGGTTTGGCGTGGAGGTCAAGATCGGCGTCGCGGAGAGCCCGCGCGAACTCGTGGTGTCCAGTGCACAGACGCCGGACGAGGTCGAGTCGCTGGTGAGCGCCGCGCTGAAGAACCCCACCGGCTTGCTGAGCCTGGTGGACGACAAGGGGCGGCGCTTCGTGCTGCCGTCCGCCCGGGTGTCCTACGTGGAGATCGGGCCGGCGGACTCCCGCCGGGTCGGCTTCGCCGTCGGCAGCTGAGCACCCCGGGGCCGCGTGCCCCGGCTCAGGGTGTGTCTCCTGAACGCCCTAATTCTCCTGATCCAGACCGGCCACTAGACGAAGTGGCTGGTCTGGATCTTTTTGTGCCGGGTCACCGGTGGGCGTGGCGCCCGGCCGGGCCTTGGCCGCCGGGCGGTTCGGGATGGCGGCGGACTCGCCGAGCAGGCCGGCGAGGCCACCCCAGATCATGCTGGTCAGGTACTCGGTGAGCGCGGCGCGGGACATGGTGCGCCGCTGCAGCCACCAGTCGCCGGCCGTGTAGACCATGCCGGCCAGCCCGTAGGCCCACGCCTCGGCGCCGCCGGCGTCCCGGCCCCGGTCGCGCAGCGCGTCGACCAGGGAACTGGTGATCAGGCCGGCGACCATCGCCATGTTGTGCGCGACGACGTCGGCGCTGGCGTCCCGGTCGCCGCCCGGGTTGTGCACCACGAACCGCCACAGCTCCGGCTCGTCCTCCGCGCCGGCCAGGAACGCGTCGACGATCGCGTGGATCCGCTCGGTGGGCTCGCGCTGGTTGATCAGCTCGGGGACGAGGCGCTGCAGCAGCATCTGCGCGGCGCGCTCGCTGACTGCCCGCTGCAGGTCGGCGCGGTCCTCGAAGTGCCGGTAGAGCACCGGTTTGGTGACCCCGGCGGTGGCCGCGATGGCCGCGACGGAGACCCCGGCGCCGTGCTCCCGGATCGAGTTCACCGCCGCCTCGATCAGCTCGACACGGCGCTGTGCGCGGTGTGCCGCCCAGCGCGCGGCCCGTCCACCAGCTTGGGGCTTGACAGCTTCTTCGTCCACGTTACCATTGGTAACAGTTACCGACGGTAACGTCAAGCTTGTCGCACATCGAAGACCTCTCGGAGAGGAGCAAGGCATGAGCGCCGAGACGCTGAGCGTCACCACGGACCACGAGGCCCGGGAGAGCACCGCCAAGCGCCTGTTGCGCAGCTCGCTGCAGCACTCGTACGAGCCGAACCTGGATATCGACTGGGATGCCCCGCTGGTGGACGGCGCCTACGGCATGCCGGCGCACCGGGTGTCGCTCTACGGCACCGAGCTCTGGGACCAGCTCACCGAGGAGCAGCGGATCACGCTGTCCATCCATGAGGTGTGCAGCATCGCCAGGGTCGGCCTGTGGTTCGAGATCATCCTGATGCAGATGCTGCTGCGCTACGCCTACGACCGCGACCCGCGCACCCAGCACATCCAGTACGCGCTGACCGAGATCGCCGACGAGTGCCGGCACTCGGTGATGTTCGCCAAGATGACCGAGCGCTACGGCGTGCCGGACTACAAGCCGCAGTGGCACACCCAGCAGGCCGGCCGGCTGTTCAAGGCCGTCGCGTCCGGCTCGGCGATGTTCGCGGGCACCCTGGTCGCCGAGGAGATCACCGATCAGCTACAGCGCGAGGGCATGAAGGACGACACCGTCCAGCCGCTGACCCGGATGGTGAGCAAGATCCACGTCACCGAGGAGGCGCGGCACGTCCGGTACGCCCGCGAGGAGCTGGCCCGGATCACGCCGAAGCAGAACTGGGTGACGCGCGCCGTCGGCCGCTGGCTGACCGCGGTGAGCGCGCACCGGATCGCCACCAACCTGATCCACCCGGACGTCTACCGCAGCGTCGGGCTCGACCCCAAGCTCGCCCGCAAGGTGGCCAGGAACAACCCGCACCACCAGGCCACGATCCGCTGGTCGGCGCGCAAGCTGGTGCCGTTCCTACGCGAGCAGGGCATGATCAGCGGTCCGAGTGAGATCCTCTGGCGGAAGGCATTCCTGGTCTGATGGATACGCGGAGCTTTCGCACGGCGGCCGGTACCGGGCTGCACGTGGAGCTGGACGGCAGGCCGGACGCGCCGGTGACGGTGGTGCTGGCGCACGGTTGGACGCTGGACTCCCGCAGCTGGGGCCCGGTGGCCGCCGCCCTCACCTCGGTGCACGGCGGCGTCACCCGGCCGTCCGTGCGAGTGATCCGCTACGACCATCGGGGCCACGGCCGCAGCGAGCTGCCCGCGCGCGCCGACATGACGATCGACGGGCTGGCCGACGACCTCGCCGAGCTGGTCACCGAGCTCGCGCCGACCGGCCCTGTGGTGCTCGGCGGCCACTCCATGGGCGGCATGACGATCATGGCGCTGGCCGAGCGGCACCCCGCGCTGCTGGCAGAGCGGGTGGCCGGCATCGCACTGGTGTCCACCGCGTCGGGCGGGCTCGCGGAGACCAACCTGGGGCTGTCCGTGCGCATGTTGGGCCTGGTCCGCAAGGGGGAGGCCAAGCTCGCCGAGGCCGCCTGGGTGGACCGCCGTCCCGCGCTGACCCGCCGGCCCGCGCTGCTCGCACCGGGGCTGCGCGCGCTGCTCGTCGGGCGCGGTGCGGACCGGGGCGCGCTGCGGATCACCACCCGCTGCCTCGCCGACTGCCGGCCGGCCGCGATGGTGGGCTTCCGGCCGACCCTGAACGAGCACGAACGCGACGCCGCGCTGGCCGCTTTCGACGGCATCCCGACCGAGGTGCTCGTCGGCACCAGCGACAAGCTGACGCCGGTCTACCAGTCGAGGCGGATCGTCGAGCACGCCCGCCGCGCCCGGCTGACCCTCTACCCCGGCGCCGGGCACATGCTGCCGCTGGAGCGGGTGGACGGGGTGGCCGGCCGGCTGGCGGAACTGGTCGAGGCGGCCGCCAGCCGTGGTGACACAGCGCTCAGTCGTGCACCATCGGGAAGTGCGCTAGCCCCCGCCACGCCAGCCGGGACATGAGCTCGACGGCCTCGTCCCTCGGTACGGCCTGACCGGAGTCCAGCCAGTACTGGGCGGTCACCTGGCTCAGGCCGACCATGCCGACGGCGAGCAGCCGCGCGCGCTCCCGGTCCAGGCCGGCGTCCGTGGTGACCGCGTCGGCCACCACGTCGATGCACTGGCTGAGAACCCGGTCCAGCACGGTGGCCATCTCAGGATCGCTGCGCAGGTCCGACTCGAACACCAGCCGGAACGCCTGGCCCTCGCTGGCCACGAAGTCGAAGTACGCGGTGACCGCGCCGCGCAGGCGCTGCTCGTTGTTCGCGGTCTCCTCGAGCGCGCTGTGCAGCCGGCCGATCAGCTCGTCGGCGTACGTGGTCAGCAGCGCCCGGTACAGCTCCAGCTTGCTGGGAAAGTGCTGGTAGAGCACCGGCTTGCTGACGCCGGCCCGGTCAGCGATGTCGTCCATCGCTGCGGCGTGGTAGCCCTGGGCGGCAAAGACGTCGCGGGCGGCGCCGAGCAGCTGGGTGCGGCGGGCGTCCCGGGACAGCCGTACCCCGCGCTGCCCGGGAGCGGCGGGAGGGCGCGCGATCTCGGTCACCATGCCTACCCTACCGGCGAGTCACCAAAATGCCGGGTGACGTCCAGGTGGCCGTGAGTTAACGGAACAGGAGCCGACAGATGTCGGTAGGGGTTGGGAATCCGGGCTGGGATACCGCATCCTGGACACATGCTCCTTCCCTCCCTGCTCGGCTCCGGCGACCGCGCCGGCGTCGGCACCGGCCGCTCGCTGGCCGCGCCCGCCGCCCTGCCACCCTCTCGAGTGGCTCCGCTGGCCGACGCCGGCCTGCTGCCGCCGCTCGACCCGTGGCAGTCGCCATGGCCGGGGCGGGAGATGACCTTCGGTGGCGTCACCATGCACGTGCGCGAGACGCCGGCCGGCTCCGGTGACACGCCCGCCGTGTACATCCACGGGCTGTCCGGCTCCGCCACCAACTTCACCGACCTGGCGGGCCAGCTCGCCCCGCACGCCCCCGGCCTCGCGCTGGACCTGCCCGGCTTCGGCCGGTCCCGGCCGCTCGTCTCGGGCCTGTTCGGTCCGGCCGCGCAGGCCGATGCCCTGCTCTGCTTCCTCGCCGGGCAGGGCCGCCCTGTGCACCTGGTCGGCAACTCGCTCGGCGGCGCGATCTCGCTGCTGGTCGCCGCGCGCCGGCCCGAGCTGGTGCGCAGCCTGACGCTGCTCGCGCCGGCCATGCCCGACCGTCGGCCCGACCCGCGCCGGCTGTCCGACCCCCGGCTGCTGCTCGCCCTGATCCCGTGGCTGCGCGCCCGGGTCGGCCGCCAGCTCGCCGAGGTCACGCCGAGGCAGAGCGTCGAGCAGATGCTGCGGCTCTGCTTCGGCGACCCGTCGGCCGTGCCGGAGCACCGGATCCTGGAGGCCGTCGAGGAGCTGGGCATCCGGTCCCACCAGCCGTGGGCGCGCGAGGCACTCCTGCAGGCCGCCAAGGGCATGTTCCGCGGCTGGTTCCTCGGCCCGGGACTGTGGACTATGGCCGCCAAGGTTGCCGTGCCGACGCTGGTCGTGTGGGGCGGCCGGGACCGGTTGATGTCACCCCGGCTGGCGAGGCGTACCACGGTCACCCTGCCCAACGGCCGGCTGCTCGCGCTGCCCGAGGTGGGCCACGTGCCGCAGATCGAGACGCCGGTGACGGTGGCGCGCGCGGTGCTCGGACTGTGGCGGGCGGTCGACGCCGAGCGGTGGTAGGCACGCGGGTGGGAAGATACCCGGCGGGCCAGGCGTTGCACCCTTGAGTCGCACGCCGCAGTAGATCCGAAGGAGCGATTGACCATGGCGCTACCGCCGCTCGTTGAGCCGGCCGCCGAGCTCACGAAGGAAGAGGTCGAGCGGTACAGCCGCCACCTGATCATCCCGGACGTAGGGATGGCCGGCCAGAAGCGGCTGAAGAACGCCAAGGTCCTGGTAGTCGGCGCAGGCGGCCTGGGGTCGCCCGCGCTGCTGTACCTGGCCGCCGCCGGGGTGGGCACCCTGGGCATCGTCGAGTTCGACGAGGTCGACGCCTCGAACCTGCAGCGTCAGGTCATCCACGGCGTCTCGGACGTCGGCAAGCACAAGGGGGAGTCGGCGAAGGAGTCCATCGCCGAGATCAACCCGCTGGTGAAGGTGATCCTGCACAAGGTCCGGCTGGACTCGTCGAACGTGCTGGACATCTTCCGGGACTACGACCTGATCCTGGACGGCACCGACAACTTCGCCACCCGCTACCTGGTGAACGACGCCGCGGTGCTGCTCGGCAAGCCGTACGTGTGGGGTTCGATCTACCGGTTCGAGGGCCAGGCCTCGGTGTTCTGGGAGGACGCGCCGAACGGGCTCGGCCTGAACTACCGCGACCTCTACCCCGAGCCCCCGCCCCCCGGCATGGTGCCGTCCTGCGCCGAGGGTGGCGTGCTGGGCGTGCTGTGCGCGTCCATCGGCTCGATCATGGTGAACGAGGCGATCAAGCTGATCACCGGCATCGGCGAGCCGCTGCTGGGTCGGCTGATGGTCTACGACGCCCTCGAGATGAGCTACCGGACCATCAAGATCCGCAAGGACCCGGAGACCAAGCCGATCACCGAGCTGATCGACTACGACGCCTTCTGCGGGGTCGTCTCCGACGAGGCGCAGGGGGCCGCCGCGGGGCACACCATCACCGCGCGCGAGCTCAAGGACATGATCGACTCGGGCAAGGACTTCGCCCTGATCGACGTCCGCGAGCAGAACGAGTACGAGATCGTCAGCATCCCGGGCGCCGTGCTGATCCCGAAGGACCGCATCCTGTCCGGCGAGGCGCTCTCGGAGATCCCGCAGGACAAGCCGGTTGTGCTGCACTGCAAGTCCGGCGTCCGCTCCGCGGAGGCGCTGGCCGCACTGCAGAAGGCCGGCTTCTCGGACGCGGTGCACGTCGGCGGCGGGGTGATCGCCTGGGTGAACCAGGTCGACCCTTCGCTGCCGACCTACTGAGTTCGTAGCTGGTCGCTGAGCCTGCACCGGCCGGCGTCGCCCGGGGTTGATCCCCCGGTGCGACGCCGGCCGGTCCGGTTTCCGGCTACGGCCTACCGGTCAGCTCGGCCCCGGCCATCTCGGCGGCCAGCGTCGAGGTGGTCACGCGTGGATTCTCCCTGAAGCGCAGCTCGGCGTAGGTCACGGTGACCGCCGCGGTGAGGAAGATGCCGAGCGGGATGATGAGGACCGCCGCCAGGACGCCGGTGGTCACAGAAAGCGGCCCACCGATCGCCGTCGCTGCCGACTGCGTGACCAGGTAGTAGACGGCGTAGATCAGCCAGAGCACCACCATCCGGCCCGTCGTGGCCCAGAACCGGGGGTTGACCAGCGCGAAGCACCGCCCGACGCCGCCGCGCTCGACCACGATGACGCCGAGCAGGGTCGCGCCGATCACGATCCCCAGGTAGATCCCGGGGATGATGAATAACAGGGTGCCGAGGGAGATCATCAGGAAGCTGAGCGCGCCCCAGCCGACGGTGGCCAGCATTCGTCGGCCGCCGAACCGCAGCGCTTCGCCGAGCGTCGTCGGCTGCCCGGCCGCGTCCCGGATCACCACGAAGAGCGAGGCCGGGAAGAGCAGCGCGCAGATCACGGCCACCACCACCATGCCAGCCAGTGCCACCTTGAAGAAGGACCCCAGGATGTCTTCGACTCCGACCGGTGGAGGCACCTGCTGGCCGGCACTCAGTTGGGCGGTGTACTCCGCGAACGGCGCGAACACGGTGAACGCGATCGCCGCGTAGATCGCCGACACCACGGCGAGGATCACCTGGATGAGGCCGAGCTGCTTCCAGCTGCGTTGCACCACGCCGATGATCTTCTGGAACCAGCCGGCGAAGTCGCCCGGCACCAGCGGGTCGTTCGGCGGCGCCACGGCTCCACCGTCGGGATACCCGGGATAACCCTGGTAGCCGGCCTGGGGGTAGTCGGGGTGTGGGTAGCCGGGCGCCGGGTAGGCGCTCTGGGGGTAACCGCTCTGGGCGTAGCCGGGTGGCGGGTAGGGGCCTTGGGGATAGCCCGGTGGGTAGCCGCTCAGCTGCTGGTCCGGGAAGCCGGCTGGCGCCGGGCCACCCTGGGGGTAGGCGCTCGGCTGGTAGCCCGGCGGGTAACCGCCCGGTGTGGGGGCGCCTTGCTGGTAGCCGGGCGGGGAACCGTCCGGTGTGGATCCGCCGGCCGGATCGGCGCCGCCGCTGCGCAGGTAGCTA
>DATAYB010000461.1:0-10594 GCA_036272795.1 Pseudonocardia sp. | reverse complement strand
TGGCGCGGACGATCCGGCCGGGCAGCGCGCCCACGTAGGTGCGCCGGTGACCGCGGATCTCGGCCTCGTCCCGCACGCCGCCCAGGGCCACCCGGACGAACTTGCGGCCCAGCGCACGGGCCACCGACTCGCCCAGTGACGTCTTGCCGACGCCGGGGGGACCCACCAGGGAGAGCACCGCACCGGAGCCGCGGCCGCCCACCGTGGACAGCCCCTTCCGGTTGCGCCGGGCCCGCACGGCCAGGAACTCGATCAGCCGCTCCTTGACGTCGTCGAGGCCGGCGTGGTCCGCGTCGAGGATGGCGCGAGCGGCGGCCAGGTCGTCGTTGTCGTCGGTGCGGGTGTTCCACGGGATGTCGAGCACGGTGTCGAGCCAGGTGCGGATCCAGCCACTCTCCGGCGACTGGTCGGACGCCCGCTCCAGCTTGCCCACCTCGGTGAGCGCGGCCTTGCGGACGTGCTCGGGCAGGTCGGCGTTCTCCACGCGGGTGCGGTAGTCGTCGGCGCCCTCGGGCTCGTCCTCGCCCAGCTCCTTGCGGATGGCGGCCAGCTGCTGGCGCAGCAGGAACTCGCGCTGGGTCTTCTCCATGCCCTCCCGGACATCGTCGGCGATCTTCTCGGTGACCTCCTGCTCGGCGACGTGCTCACGCGTCCAGCCGATCAGCAGCTCGAGCCGCTTCGTCACGTCGCTCTCGTTGAGCAGTTGGACCTTGCGCTCGGTGGCGAGCCAGCTGTTCCAGCCGGCGGTGTCCGCAAGCTGGCCGGGGTCGGTGATCGACTGCACGGAGTCGATGACCTGCCAGGCGTTGCGCCGCTGCAGCAGCGACACCACGAGCGACTTGTACTCCTTGGCCAGTTCTTCGGTGCGGCCGTTCACCGTGTCGTCAGGGAGGGGGGTGGCCTCGACCCACAGCGCGGCACCAGGCCCGGTCACTCCCGAGCCGATACGAGCGCGCTGTTCACCTCGGACCACGGCGGCGGGCTCGCCGGTCGGCATGCGGCCGACCTGCTCGAGCACCGCGATCGTGCCGACGGATGCGTAGTGGCCATCTGGGCGGGGAACCAGGAGGATCCGGCGCTCACCTTCGGAACCGTTCTGCGCGGCGTCCACCGCGGCCCGGGTTTCGGGCTGGTCGAGGCGGATGGGGACAACCATGCCGGGCAGCACGACCGAGTCGGTCAGTGGCAGGACCGGGAGCTTCAGCGTGTCTGTCATGCCCGTTGCAACGCTTACACCATTGCCTGCATTCCGGGCCGCGCAGAGAAGTTGAGCCGAGTCCGCTCAGGGCGAAATCGCCTGGGAATCCGGGACGATCGGGCCGCTCCGACTACTCCGACTGCTCCGGCGGAGGACTCGAGGTGCAGTTACCGCCGGCCGCCCTGCACCTCGATCAGGCTGGGACGAACGTCGACCAGGTAGACCAGCACGGCGATGAGCCCGACGAGCCAGAACAGCGTGATCGGCCCGTCCTTGCAGATCAGCAGCAGCGCCAACCCGCCGCCGGTGATACCCAACCAGGCGGGCTTGGTCAGCTTGTCAGCCGCTGTGAACGCGTCCGGACGAGACCGGGCGGCGTGAATGAACGCGTATGCACCTACCGGGATGCCGGCGATCCAGCAGGCCAGCATGATGTAACCGTCCAGGTTGTAGAGCAGCTCCACCAGCCCAGCCTACGTGCGCCCCTCGGCACCGCGCACTCCCGTCCCGCAAACCCGGCCGCGTCCGGCCTCAGCGAACCCCAGGTGATCACCCCCGACGCAGTCGAACCCCGGCGCGGGAGGCTCCGGGGTTCGACTGGTACTGCGCGGAATGACCGCTCGTTCAGTTGTTCACACGGTTCACTTGGCGGTGCGGGAACCGTTCGTGCGCCGGGTGGTGCTGGTGCCGGTGGTCGCGGCCGTCTTACGCGGCGCGGCCTTGTTGGCGGCCTTGCGGGTGACGCTGCGGGTGGTGTGCGCAGCCTCGTCACCGGCCTCGGTGATCTCCTCGACGACCTCGGCGCTGACCTTGGTCACGGTGTCGGCGGCCTCGCTGGAGAAACGCTTGGTGGCGCGGGCGGCCCGCTCACCCACCGAGCGGGTCTCGGTGCTGACGCGGCCGAGGACCTCCTCGCCGGCGTCGTGCACGTCGTCGACGACCTTCTCGACATTCTTGTCGAAGCGCTCGGTGGCGTCCTCGACGGCGCTGATCACCTTGGCGACGCGCGGCTGCTTGCGGATCCGCTCGACGGTCTCCTCGCCGCGGTCGGCCAGCTCGGTGTAGGTCTTGCGGGCCTGGTCGGCGACCTCGTCGTAGCGCTTGCGCAGCTCCTCGGCGGTCAGCTTCTCGCGCAGCTCGGCCGGCAGGTCGGTGGCCTGCTTCTGCAGCTTCTCCGCCTGGGCCTGGGCCTGCTTCTGCAGCTTCTCCGCGCGGGCCTGGGCCTGCTCGCGGCGCTCGGTGGCGCGGGTGCGGGCCTTGGCGACCGCGTCGTTGACCTTGTTGACAGCCAGGTCACCGGCGCCGATCCAGGCGAGCAGCGGGGTGCGCACGAAGTCGAGCTGGGTGTTGACAACCTTGTTCGCCTGCGAACGGACCTTGCGGACGTCCGCGGAGGTCGGCAGCGAAACGGCCATGATGATCACCTCTCCGGGTTCTGCGATGGGTCCGCGACCGGCCCGGCGGGCGTGGCGGACGGGTTACTGGAAGATTCGGACGGGCTGGACTGCTGATCGCCCTGCTGGACGACCGCCGCCCAGTCGGCGGGCTGACTGCGCTCGTTCTCCTTGCGGAAGGACTGGTAGATCTCGAGCAGCACCTGCTTCTGCCGCTCGGTCAGCTCCAGATCCGCGAGCACCGCATCGGTGACCGCACTGGCCTCCCGGCGCTCCAGAATTCCGGCGCGGACGTAGAGCGCTTCGGCCGAGATCCGCAGCCCCTTGGCGATCTGCTGCAGGATCTCCGCGGACGGCTTGCGCAGCCCCCGCTCGACCTGGCTGAGGTAGGGGTTGCTGACGCCGGCCACCTTGGCGAGCTGGCGCAGTGAGACGTGCGCGCCCTCCCGCTGCTGGCGGATGTAGGCGCCAATGTCCTCGACGGCCTGACCCACCTTGTGACCGACCTGCTCGACCGGGTTCTGCTCGGCCTTGCTCATGTCGACCACCTTCCCGACCCTCGTCGGCCGGTACGTCCTGTCCTGACGAGTAAGACATTACGCGGCAGTGCTAACTCTTGCAAGCACCATGCTTGCGCAGGTCGAGTGGCCTTCGCCACGCTCTTTCGTGTTAGCGTCCGGTATGCCCGGTGATCACTCAGAGGTCAGCTCCGGTCAGCCGGCGGAACCACCAGCCGGGCCGCCCGTGGGCCCGCCCGCCAGTCCCCTCGCCGGGCCGCTCGCCGGGCAGGGGCCGGCGTTCGTGGCGGTGGCGGTCGGCGGCGCGCTCGGCGCGCTGGCCCGGTACGGCCTGGCGTTGGCGCTCCCCCCGGTGCCGGGGCAGTTCCCGCTGGCCACCTTCCTCACCAACGTGACCGGCGGCCTGCTGATCGGCGTGCTCGTCGTCGCGCTCACCGAGCTGACCACCGCGCACCCGCTGGCCAGGCCGTTCCTGGTGACCGGCATCCTCGGCGGCTTCACCACGTTCTCCACCTACACCGTGGACCTCGGGCACCTGCTCGCCCGGCACGCCGCCGGGCTCGCGCTCGGCTACCTGTTCGGCACGCTGGCCGCCGCGCTGCTCGCCACCTGGGGCGGCATGGTGGCCACCCGGGCGTTGGGCGCGGCCCTGCGCCCGTCGCCCGACTCTTCGAACGGAGACGGCCGGTGACCGTGCTGCTCGTGCTGGTCGGCGGCGCGCTCGGGGCGCCGGCCCGCTACCTCACCGACCGGGTGGTGCAGTCCCGGCACGCGACCGGCTTCCCGTGGGGCACGTTCGTGGTGAACACGGTCGGCTCGCTCATCCTCGGCACGGTGCTCGGCTCGACGGCATCTCCCGAGCTCACCGCGCTGGTCGGCACCGGCTTCTGCGGGGCGCTCACCACCTACTCCACGTTCGGCTACGAGACCGTCGCGCTGGCCTCCCGCCGAGCCTGGCTCTTCGCCTCGCTCAACGCCCTCGGCTCGATCGCCGCCGGCCTGGGCGCCGCGACGCTGGGCCTCTCCCTGGGCGCCGCGCTCTAACCCGCAAACCAACGCCCCGGGCGCGGGGGTCAGGTGATGAACTGGGAGACCGTGTAGATCAGGACGCCGGCGATGGAGCCGACGACGGTGCCGTTGATCCGGATGAACTGCAGGTCGCGGCCGACCTGGAGCTCGATCTTGCGGGAGGTCTGCTCGGCGTCCCAGCGTGACACGGTGTCGGTGATCAACGTGGTGATCTCGGCGCGGTAGTGCCGCACGACGTAACCCGCCGCGTCCTCGACCCAGCCGTCCATCTTGGCGCGGAACTCGTGGTCGTTGGCAAGCCGACGCCCGACCGAGGCCAGCCCGTCCGCGATCCGACGGCGCAGCGCGCTGGACGGGTCACCGGCGGCGTCCAGGATCATCGTCTTGATCGTCGTCCACGCCTTGCCGATGAACCGCTGCACGTCCGGGTGCTCGACGATCTGGTACTTGATCTGCTCGGCCCTGTCGATCGTGGTGGGGTCGGTCTGCAGGTCCTGGGCGAACTCGATCAGGAACTTGTCGACGGCCTTACGCATCGGGTGCTCGGGGTCCACCTTGACCGCCCAGGAGAACGCCAGCACCTCGCTGAACAGCTTGTCCGCGATCAGCTCGTCGACGAACTTCGGCGACCAGGTGGGCGCGTGGTCGGACACCACCCGCATGACCAGGTCGTGGTTGGCGCGCACCCAGTCGAACGCGCGGTCGCAGACCAGGTCGACCATGTGGTGGTGCGCGCCGTCGGCGAGCACGCCGGCGAGCACCCGGCCCAGCGGCGGCCCCCACTGCTGGCTCATCAGCTGGCGGACCAGCACCTGCTCGAGGACCTCCTGCACGTCCTCGTCGCGCAGCACGGTGACCACGCCCCGGGCAGCGGTGGCCAGCTCGGCGCTGACCCGCTCGGCGTTCACCGGCTCCGACAGCCAGCTGCCCAGCCGCAGGGCCAGCTCGGTGCGGCGCAGCTTGTCGCGGACCACGTCCTCGGCGAGGAAGTTGGACCCGATGAAGTCGCCGAGGCTGTTCCCGATCAGGTCCTTCTTCGTCGGGATGATCGCGGTGTGCGGGATCGGCAGGCCGAGCGGGCGGCGGAACAGCGCGGTGACCGCGAACCAGTCCGCCAGCGCGCCGACCATGCCGGCCTCGGCGGCGGCCCGGATGTAGCCGAGCCAGTCGGGGCCTCCCCGGGCCAGCCACAGCTGGGCGGCCACGAACACCACGGTGGCGGCGACCAGGAACCCGGTCGCTACGAGCTTCATCCGCCGCAGGTCACGGCGCTTGGCGACGCTGTCGAGAGTGTCCAGGCCGACCGGTACGAGAGGCCCGCGACCGTTCGAGGACGGCGGTGGGCCGGATGGGGGAGACGAGGGCGGGACGGGGCCGGGCGGGGGCGCTGCGGCCCGAGGCGCCGAGGGTCCGAGCGCACCGGGATCACCGCCCGTCGGCGGCGTTCCGGCGCTGCG
Organism: Pseudonocardia sp.; assembly: GCA_036272795.1. Classification (GTDB taxonomy): domain Bacteria; phylum Actinomycetota; class Actinomycetes; order Mycobacteriales; family Pseudonocardiaceae; genus Pseudonocardia. Next base: position 4,998 of record DATAYB010000461.1, on the reverse strand, counting down.
TGCGGCGATGTGCACGCCTCCATAGTGCCCGCCGACGGAGCACGTCACACGGCCGACACCGCGAACAGCGGGGAGCGGGCGCGGCCGTGTGGGAGTGCTGGCCGGGGTTGGTGGCGGGCGGACCACCAACCCCGGCCTGTTCGCACGGGCTGCTCCGGTGCGCCCCGACGGACCGCCGCAGCGGAGCAAAGAGCCCTTGCGATGTGGCTGACGGTCGCTAGGACCGCATGCCAGAGGCGACGCCGGCCGGCCGCTGGGCCACCGACCAGTCGTCACCCTCGGATGCGCGCCACCGGGCGGCCTCGGCGGCTGCGCTCTGTACCAGCTCGGACGCGGGCAGCCGCCAGCCACAGGCCGACGGGTGGACCCGCCAGTGCACCAGTCCGTCGGCGCACTCCGAGGGCGGCGCGGTGACCCACGAGCCCTCGGCGTGCAGCACGACGTCGGAGCGGGTGAGCAGCTCGGGCAGTGCCCTCGCGCCGATGCGCACCGGGAACCACCACTGACCGGCCGGCGTCGCCGCGATGGGCGCCACCAGTCCGACGCCACGCAGCGTGGCCGCCATCCGCCGCCCCATCCAGGCCGGCACCTCGACCACGTCGAGCGCCGTGCCGGTGACCAGCAGTACCGAGTGCGGGGCCTCGGCCCACCAGCTGGCCACCTGAGCCGGGTCGCAGCTGGCCGAGGCCACGCCGCCGGGCACCGTGGGCACCGAGTCCCAACCCGGGCTGTCGGGCAGGCCGCGCCACCCGCCTCCCTGCCACCAGGTACCCGGTACGACCGGCCACCCGTGATCGACCAGACAGAGTGCTCCGGCTCGCAGCTCAGCGCCGTAGACGGCTCGAGAACTGTTCCACCAAGACGACATCTGCCGGCCTCCACAATCCGTTTTGATCTGGGTCGCGCACCTGGCCTTAAACCCGTGAGTGCGCGTTATCTCATGTGAAGCACAACACAGGACAGGCGCTGAAGGTGTGCCAATACGGAGGGGCAGCGCTCACTGGGCGCGACCCGGAGTTGAGTGGAGACGGGGCCGTTCGCCGGTGCGTGTCACCCCGATGGCTGGCGGATGACCGGCCGCTGTCCGGGGCTCGGCGGCTACTCCATTCGATGTGACGGAGGGGACCGACCGCCGGTCGCGGTGCGAGCCACGGCACACCCCGACAGGATGGGGCGATGCTGCTGGTGACCGGGGCGACCGGGTATGTCGGCGCCACCCTGCTCGCTCTGCTGAGGGAGCGCGGGCTGCCGGTGCGGGTCACGGTCCGCTCGCCGGAACGGGCGCTGTTGCTGCCGCCCGACGTGCCGTGGGTGGTCGCTGACCTGGCCGAACCCGCCTCCGTACGCCGGGCCGCCGAGGGCTGCGAGGCCGTGTTCCACCTGGCAGCCACGGCCGGCCGGGACGCCGAACAGACCCGGCGGCTGAACGTGCTCGGCACCGGCACGGTGCTCGAGGCGGCCAGGGCGGCGGGCGTGCGGCGGTTCGTGCACACGAGCAGCGCGGCGGCGATCGTGGACGGCACGGGCCTTGTCGACGAGTCCGCGCCCCCATCCACGGCACTGGTCGACCCGTACTCCACCAGCAAGGCCGAGTCCGAGCGGCTGGTGCTGGCCGCCGCCGGGGACGGGCTGGAGACGGTCGTGGTCAACCCGGTCAACATCTACGGCCCCAGCCCCGCCGGCCCGCTGAGCTACAACCAGCTGTTCGCGGCCACCGCGCGCGGTGAGGTGACCGAGGTGGTGGACGCCACGGTCGGCTGGGTGCTGGCGAGCGACGTGGCGCTCGGACACCTGCTCGCCTACGAGCGTGGCGAGTCGGGGCGGCGGTACGTGCTGTGCGGCGGGACCGCGCCGTTCGGGGTCGTGCTGCACCGCTACGCCGAGTTGGTCGGCAGCCCGCACCGGGTCCGCGTGCTGCCCGCCGGGTCCTCGCTCGGCCCGGACTCCTCGACGTTCGCCAGCCGCTCCGAGGTGTACGGCAAGCTCGGCCCGGTCCGGGTGCTCGACCCGGCGGCCAGAGCGCTCGGCTTCGCCCCCAGCGGGCTGGCCGACGGCCTGAACGCGACCGCGGCCTGGATGTCCGACCTCTCGGGTGCGCCCGGAACGTCCGCGCGGCCCTCCGGAACGTCCGCGCGGCCCGGCGCGGGGCCGTCCCCGGCGGGGTGAGCACCCCGCCGGCGGCCCAACCCGCCCGCGGCCGGACCCGGGCGCTGGCCGCGCTGTGCGTGACCGAGGTGACCAGCTGGGGCGTGCTCTACTACGCGTTCCCGGTTCTGTTGACCGCGCTGACCAGGGACACCGGCTGGAGCACGGCACAGGCGATCGGCGCGTTCTCGGTCGGCGCGCTCGTGGCGGCGGCCGCCGCCGTACCGGTCGGCAGGCTCCTCGACCGCCTGGGGCCGAGGCCGGTCATGACGACCGGTTCGGTGCTCGGGGTACTGGCCGTGGTGGCGATCGCCACCGCACCGGGGCTCGCCTGGTTCTACCTGGCCTGGGCGCTGGCAGGGGTGGCACAGGCGACGACGCTCTACCCGCCGGCGTTCGCCGCGCTGACCGGCTGGTACCCGCCGGCCGAACGGATCCGGGCGCTGACGACGTTGACGCTCGTCGCCGGGCTGGCCAGCACGGTGTTCGCGCCCCTGACCGCCGCCCTGCTCACCACACTGAGCTGGCGGCAGACGTTCCTCGTGCTCGCCGCCGTGCTCGGGCTCGTGACCGTCCCGCTGCACGCCGGCCTGCTGACCCCCCGCTGGCCGGGCCGCCGCCGCGATGGCGACCGGGCCGACGACCTCGCGCACAGCGCCTCGGTACTACGCAGCCGGCCGTTCGTCGTGCTGGTCGCGGTGATGACACTGACCGGGTTCGGCAGCTACGCGGCCACGATCAACCTCGTGCCGTTGCTCACCGGGCGTGGCTACAGCACGCAACTGGCCGCGTGGGCGCTCGGCTCGGTCGGCGTCGGCCAGCTGCTCGGCCGGGTCGGGTACGGCGCGCTGGCCCGCCGCTCGGCCCCTCGGGTCAGGACGGCACTGATCCCGGCGCTGGCCGCGCTCTGGGTCGCCGCGCTGGGCCTGCTGCCCGGGCCGGCGCCCGCGCTGGTCGCGCTCGCCGTACTGGCCGGCGCGGCGCGCGGCGCCCACACCCTGTTGCAGGCCTCGGCGGTGGCCGACCGCTGGGGCACGCGGGCGTTCGGGCGGGTCAACGGCGTGTTCTCGGCGCCGGTCACGGCCGCCATCGCGCTGGCCCCTGCCGGCGGCACCCTGGTGGCCGACCTCGTCGGCGGCTACCCGGCCGGCTTCCTCGCACTGGCCGCGCTGACCGCCGTGGCATCGGTCGCCGCGCTGGCCACCGACCCCGGTGGCTGACCGGCCGGGTCAACCCGGCTGTGTCAACCGGGCTGTGTCAACCGGGCTGTGTCAACCGAGCTGTGTCAGCTCGCGGCTGTGGCGGCGATGTTGCGCAGCTGCGCCGAGGTCAGGCCGGTGGCCATCGGGGCCGCCTCCGCGCTGACCACGGCCAGGTCGTGCTGGCTCGAGGCGTAGTAGATGCCGTTGAACACGACCGCGCGGTAGCGGCTGTCGCCACGCGCGAGCGGGACGACGTTGCCGGAGCCCGCCCGGTCCAGCTGTGTCTTGAGCTGTGCCGCACTGGTCTGGTCGGGCATGGCGACCCAGGAGATCGCGAGCAAGGCCGATCCGCTCTGCTGGCCGTACACCTCGAGCAGCGCCCTGCGCAGCCCGGTGCAGCGGTGCTGGGCGAGAAAGACCTGCGTGCCGCCGTAGGCGTTGTCCGCGCAGTCCGCGGAGCTCGTGCTGCCCACCTGGTTGACCCGGTAGCCGCGGCCGCGCAGCCGGTCGGACGCCTCGGCCAGCCGGGGGTCCGGCGAGGCCGTGCCGGTGGCCGTGCCGTCCGGCGTGGCCGGGGGCGCACCGACGGTCGGGATGCTCGGCGCGGCGGCCGAACCGCGCCCGTACGGCGTCGAGACCAGCAGGTAACCGAGCACCCCGGTGCCCATCAGAAACACCAGGGCCACCGCGGCGACCAACCAGCCCTCCGGGCGGCCGCGGGACTCGCGCTGTGTGGCCACGTCGTCGCCCCTCCCGTATCCGCTGGTTGCCGGCCAGGACCCGGCTGTGGCACGGCGACCGGGCAGGCTCGTCGGACCACACACCCTAACTACGTTCTCGATGATCTACCCACGGTCAATAGCCTGGCTCGGCCAGCACGGTCCGCCGCCGGGTGCCAGGGTTGCCTCAACAGGCGCAGCCGCCCGGTCCGAGGCGGCCCGGTGCCACGACGACGAACAGGAGCCCGATGAGCACCACGAATCACCAGGTCCGGCTGGCCGCCCGGCCCACCGGCGAACCGCTCGCCAGCGACTGGGCACACACCGAGGAGCCCGTACCCACCCCTGGGGACGGCGAGCTGCTCGTGCGGGTGACCCACATCTCGCTGGACCCGGCCATGCGCGCCTGGCTGGACGACCGGCCGTCCTACATCCCGCCGGTCGGGCTGAACGAGGTGATGCGCGCGCTGGCCGGCGGTGAGGTCGTGGCGTCGAACCACCCGGGCTTCGCGGTCGGCGAGCACGTCACCGGCGTGTTCGGGGTGCAGGAGTACGCCATCTCGGACGGGCGCGGCCTGCAGAAGGTGGACCCGGCCGCCGTCCCCATGACCACCTACCTCAGCGCGCTCGGCATGACCGGCATGACCGCGTACTTCGGCCTCTTCGACGTCGGGGCGCTCAAGGACGGCGACACCGTGCTGGTCAGCGGCGCGGCCGGCGCGGTGGGCAGCATGGTCGGCCAGCTGGCCAAGATCAAGGGCTGCACGGTGATCGGCATCGCGGGCGGCCCCGAGAAGGTCGCCATGCTGACCGAGGAGCTCGGCTTCGACGCGGGGGTCGACTACAAGGCGGAGGGGCTGGGCAAGCGGCTGCGCGAGGCGGCGCCGGACGGTGTCGACGTATTCTTCGACAACGTCGGCGGCGAGGTGCTC
>DATAYB010000460.1:0-3593 GCA_036272795.1 Pseudonocardia sp. | reverse complement strand
CGAGCGCCGCCGCCGCCAGCAGGTGCGCTGGATGTGGACGATGGTGAACGACCGGCTGCGTGCGCGGCTGCGCGACCACCCCGAGGTCCGCGCGCTCACCCCCGAGCTGGAGCGCGCCGTGCTGGACGGCGAGCTCACCCCCGCGCTCGGCGCCGACCAGATCCTCGAGGCGTTCGGCCTGGCGGACTGACGCGGGCCCGGGTGCTCACAGCATGACGTTGACCAGCACGGCGAGGTCGTTGGCGCGCAGCTCGATCGCGTCGGCAAGCGCTCTGACCAGGTCGGCACGGGCGGTGGTAGGCAGCGCTGCCCAGCCGGGGAACGCCGCCCCCGCGGCCGCGACCGCGCGGTTGGCGTCCTCGGCCGACCCGTCCGGCACGCGCGCGATCACCTCCTCGGCGTACGGGCTGCGCACCTCGAAGATGCGCCCGCGGGCCGGCCCGACCAGCTCGCCACCGATCAGCAGCCCCCACTCGGCACGCTCGTCCCGACGCCCGATATCAATCGAACGTCGACGTTGTGCTCCTACCGTGGCGCCAGACCCCCGAGCGAAACGAGTTCGACCATGCAGGGCTACGACTACGTCGTGATCGGCGCCGGCAGCGCCGGGTGCGTGCTGGCCAACCGCCTCTCGGCGGACCCGGCGGCCTCCGTGCTGCTGTTGGAGGCCGGCGGTGTGCAGACCCTGCCGGAGATCAGCCGGCCGCAGGACTGGCCGGCGCTGCGCACGAGCTCGGCCAGCTGGGGCGAGTCCACCGTGGTGCAGGCCGCCACCGGTACCGCGATCCCGCTGGCCAGGGGCCGGGGGCTCGGTGGCTCCTCGGCGATCAACGTCATGGCGTTCACCAGGGGCCACCGCGACAGCTACGACGCCTGGGTCGACGCTGGCGCCAAGGGCTGGGGCTTCGACGACCTGCTGCCGTTCATGAAGCGCAGCGAGACGGCGCCCACCCGCGACCCCGCGCTGCGCGGCCGGTCGGGCCCGCTGACCGTGGCGCCGCCCGCCGAGCTCAACCCTGTGCTCGCCGCCTGCTGGGAGGCGGCGCTGGAGTGCGGCCACCGGCGCGCCGACGACGTCAGCGGCGGCCTCGAGGAGGGCTTCGGACCGCCCGACCAGAACATCGTCGACGGTCGCCGGCAGAGCTCCTCGGACGCCTACCTGACCCCGGTGACGGACCGGGCCAACCTGGACCTGGTGACCGGGGCGACCGTGCACCGGCTGCGGCTGTCCCCCGGCAGCCCGGCCCGCTGCACCGGGCTGGACTACCGGACCGAGACCGGCGACACCGTCTCGGTGGCCTGCCGGGGCGAGGTGGTGTCGGCCGCGGGCACCGTCGGCTCGGCGAAGCTGCTGCTGCTGTCCGGCATCGGCCCGGCGGCGCACCTGCGCGAGCACGGCCTGCCCGTGCACGTGAACCTGCCCGGGGTGGGCGCGAACCTGCACGACCACCCGGTCTGCCCCGTGGTCTACGTGCCGGCTCGGCCGGTGCCGCCGGCCATGACCAACCACGGCGAGGTGTTCGGCCTGCTGCGCAGCCGGTACGCCGGTGCCTCGGCCGACCTGCAGATCATCTTCATCGACGTGCCGGTGCCGCCACCCGGGTACGCCCCCGTGCCGGCCGGCTACACGATCCGGGCGTCACTGATGACGCCGTACAGCCGGGGCACCGTGCGGCTGGCCAGCGCCGACCCGGCCGCGCCTCCCGTGCTCGACCCGAACTACTACGCCGACGAGCGCGATGTGCGGGTGATGGTCGACGGGCTGCGGCTCGCCAGGCAGATCGGCGAGGCCGCCGCGCTCGCCCCGTGGCGGGACCGCGAGGTGTTGCCAGGGCCGGACCTCCGCGACGACACCGAGCTCGCCGGCTACGTGCGCACCGGCCTCGGCTCGTACTCGCACCCGGTGGGCACGTGCCGGATGGGCACCGACGACGACGCCGTGGTGGACCTCGAGCTGCGGGTGCGCGGCGTCGAGGGCCTGCGCGTGGTCGACGCCTCCGTCATGCCGTCCGTCGTGTCCAGCAACACCAACGCGACCGTGTACGCCATCGCCGAGCGCGCCGCCGCCCTGATCACCGGCTGACGCGGGGCGCGCACGGGCCGGCGCGAGCAGGTGCGCCGTAGGATCAGCCGGCACACCGAGGCTGGGCCTCCTCTCCGGCGGGGTGATGGATGAACGAACGGACGACGTCGTCGCACCAGCACGTGGTGATCGCCGGCGCGGACGGCACGGCGTACTCGTCACTGCGCCGCCGCCCCGAGTCGCGCGCCGAGCGTTACCAGCTCGGCCGCGCGCTGCGCAAGGACGTGCCGCGCTCCTCGCTCGGCGCCTGGGACCCGTCCGCCGTCGACCGGCCGGACCCGGTGGAGCTGATCAACGAGTCGCATCAGGGGCGGCTGGACTGGCTGGTCCCGGTGCGGGTCTCCCGGATGGCCGCGTCGCCGTACGGCTTCCTGCGCGGCTCGGCGGTGGTCATGGCCGGGGACGTGGCGCGCCTGCCGAGCACGGGGATCACCCCGGTCGTCTGCGGCGACTCACACCTCGGCAACTTCGGCTTCTACGCCTCGCCCGAGCGCGACCTCGTGATCGACCTGAACGACTTCGACGAGGCCCACCCCGGTTGCTGGGAGTGGGATCTGCGCCGGCTGGTGGCCAGTATCTGGGTGGCCGGGCGGCAGAACGGGGCCACCGAGTCGGACTGCGAGCAGGCGGTCGCCGCGTGCGCCTCGGCCTACCGCCAGGAGGTCCGCCACCTGGCCGACCAGCCGCTGCTGTCCCGGTCCTACGAGCGGATGGACGTGGACCGGCTGGCCGCCGACGCGGGCGACAAGCGGCTGCGCGCCGAGATCGAGCGGGCCGCCGACCGCGCCCGCAGGCGGACCAGTGACCGCGCGCTGCCCCGGTTCACCGAGCAGGCCCAGGACGGCACCCGGCGGATCGTGGAGGACCCACCGCTGATCACCCGGGTGTCCGACGCCGACGCCGAGCAGCTCGCCCAGGGTCTCGACGAGTACCTGAGGACGCTCGCCCCACACTGGCGGCGGGTGCTCGGCGGCTACACGCTGGTCGACATCGCGCACAAGGTCGTCGGTGTCGGCAGCGTGGGCCTGCGCGCCTACGTAGCCCTGCTGGAGGGCAGCAGCGCGGACGACGTGGTGTTCCTGCAGCTCAAGCAGGCCCGCCGGTCGGTGCTGGCGCGGTACGTGCACGGCGAGTCGGCATGGCACGCCCACCAGGGCCAGCGCGTCGTCGAGTACCAGCAGGCGCTGCAGACCGTCAGTGACCCGCTGCTCGGATGGATGGAGGCCGGCGGCCTGCAGTACTACGTGCGGCAGTTCCGGAACATGAAGGGCACCGTCGCGCTGGACTCCATCGACGCGGCCGCCCTGGACGACTACGCCGGCGTCGTCGGGCACCTGCTCGCCAAGGGGCACTCCCGGACCAGCGGCGCGTCCATGATCGCCGGCTACGTGGGACGGTCCGACGCGCTGGAGCAGGCGATGTGCCAGTTCGCCCGCGCCTACGCCGACCAGACCGAGGCCGACCACGCCGCCCTGGTCAAAGCGGTAGCCGAAGGCCGCCTCCCGTCCGA
>DATAYB010000459.1:0-9146 GCA_036272795.1 Pseudonocardia sp. | reverse complement strand
CGTGCCGCACACTGGGCTCGGGGCGGCGGTTGTGGTCGAGCATGCCGATCCGCCGATGACCGCCCGAGACCAGGTGGGCGATGGCCTCGCGCACCCCGTCCTCGCCGTCCACCCGGATCGAGCTGAACCTCGGGTTGGCCGGCTCGCGGTCGATGAACACCACCGGGATGCCCGGGGCGTACCGGTCCAGGTCCTCCTCCGGCCGGCCCAGGTAACCGACGATCGCGTCCACCTGCGAGCCGATCACCCGCAGCGTGCCCAGCTCCTGCTCGGCGTTGTCGGCGGTGTCGTAGACGACGACGTGCCAGCCGCGCTCCCGGGCCGCCTGCAGCGCGCTCGCCGCGACCTCGGTGAAGAACGGGTTGCGCAGCTCGGGGATGACCAGGCCGATCGACGTGGTGTCCTGGCGGACCAGACCACGGGCGAACCGGCTCGGCCGGTAGTCCAGCTCGCGGGCCGCGTCCAGCACGCGCTGCTTGGTCGCGCCGTCGATCTCGGCCTTGTCGTTGAGCGCGCGGGACACCGTCTGCCGGGAGACGCCGGCGGAGCGGGCGACGTCGTGGATCGTCACCCGCCTGCGTTCCATCGCGGGTTCGATACCCGACGAAGCCATCGCCCGCCTCCCGGCCCTGCTACCCGATGAGTATGCAGGGGGCGGCACCGGCAGTCACCGACGGTCACCGCGGCGCCGGGCGCGGCCGGCTCAACCGCCGGCGAGCTTGTTGAAGACGTCCACGGCGGCCATCACGGCGGCGCGGTCCTCCTCCGACAGCTCGGAGAGCCGCTTGCCGAGCCACTCCTCGGTCTCCCGCACAGCCGCGGCCAGCGCCTGCTCCCCCACCGGCGTCGTGCGCAGGATCAGCTGGCGGCGGTCGCGGGGGTGCGTCTCCCGGGTGATCAGCCCGTCGAACTCGAGCGCGGCGATCAGCTTGGTCATCGTGGGCGGCTGGATGCGCTCGCACACCGCCAGCTCACGCGGTGTGAGCGGCCCGAACCGGCTGAGACTGTCCAGCGCGGAGATCTGCACCCCGGACAGCGCCGACCGGGAGTGCTCGGACTGCACACGCCGGCGCAGGCGGACCACCATCAGCCGGACCCGCCCGGCCAGATCGGGACCGCCGGCCACCGGCTCGTCCGCATCGCTCACTGACTGCCCCCGCGCTCGGCCGCTACGACTTGTGGATGTGCACCGTCACGCTCATACCCGGGGTCACCGCAACCCCGTCGGTGTTCGTGAAGGCAATCTTCACCGGAATGTACTGGTCGACCTTCTGCGGGTTGCTCGGGTCGGTGTCAGGCCCCGGGAAGAAGGAGAAGGAGCCCGCCGAGGACGCCTGGATCTCCTCGACCACGCCGGTCACGGGCGTGCCGGGGAACGCGTCCACGGAGATGTCGACCGGCATACCGAGGTGCACGTTCCTGATGTCGGTCTCCGCGACCCGGGCGGTCACGTAGATGTTGTTGAAGTTGTAGGCCGTGGCCAGTTCGGTACCGGCGGTCACGTACTGGCCGTTCACGGCGTTGTTCACCGCGACGGTGCCGGTGCCGGGGGCCTTGATCGGCCACTGCGGGCCGTTGCTGTCCCCGACGGCGATCCGGCCGACCACCTGGTTGGGCGTGACGGTCGAGCCCTGCTGGACCGTCCACCGGGTGAGCACGCCGCTCTGCGGGGCGTTGATGTCTACCTTGTCGCCGTCGACCTGGGCGTTGTCGGTGGACACGTAGTGGTCGCTGTACAGGAAGAACGTGCCGGCGAACGCGGCCGCCTCCAGCAGCGACACGACCGCGACGATCGTCAGCCCGATCTTCGTGGAGCGCTTCCACCGCTTCTTGGCGGGCGCGGGCGGCGGCGCGCTGGGCGGGGGCGCGGTGAGCACCGAGCCCTGCTCCGGGCCGTCCGGGGTCGCGCTGTCGGTCGTGGCGTCTGGGCCCTTCATCGCCCGCCTCCCACCTCTGCGCGCGGTGCCGCGTCGCGGGTCAATTCATTAGCTAACCGAACGAATGGTATCGCCATGTCCGCGCCCTACTCGATGTCTCGGTGGTCACATTTAGGTACGCCCCGTTGGCCGCACTCTCACTCATCGTCTGGTCCAACACCCTCGACGCCCCGTCCCTTACCCGCCGAGATCGATGCCACAGGCCTCTCAATTCGCCTTGCTAATTAGTTTGGCGAAGCGCTACCGTTGGTCCATGTCGAGTTCGGGAACCAGCACCACGCCGGCCATCGCCGGCGGCGGCACCCGGACCGAGACCAGACCACACACCGACATCGGCTCCGGGACTGGAACCAAGGCCGGCACTGGGGCCCGCGTCGCGGTCAGAGGCGCCGGACCAGGAGTACGGCGCGGCGGCGGCGCGCCGCGCAACACCCCGCCCGCCCGGCCGGTCACCACCCCTGGAGCGGCGTCCCCGGCCGCCAAATGGGGCCTGCCGCTGACCGTCGTGGTCATCGGGATGTTCATGTCGGTGCTGGACACCAGCATCGTGAACGTGGCGATCCCGACGATCCAGAAAGAGTTCAGCGTCACCACCGACGAGATCCAGTGGATCAGCACCGCGTACACCCTGTGTCTCGGCGTGATCGTGCCGACCAGCGCGTGGCTCGGCGAGCGGCTGGGCCTCAAGCGGATGTACGTGATCTCGCTGCTGCTGTTCTCCGCCTTCTCCGCACTGTGCGGTATGGCGGGCGGCCTCGACAGCATGATCGCCTTCCGCATCCTGCAGGCCATCCCCGGCGGCATGCTCCCGGTCACCTGCCTGACGATCCTGTATCGCATGGTGCCCAAGGAGAAGCTGGGCGCCGCGATGGGTCTCTACGGCCTCGGCATCGTCGTCGCCCCCGGCGTCGGCCCCACGCTCGGCGGCTACCTGGTCGAGTACGTGAACTGGCGGCTGATCTTCTACATCAACGTGCCGATCGGCATCCTCGGCGCCGTCGCGGCCATGGTCGTGCTGCCCAAGTTCGCGGGCTCCAAGGGCCACCGCTTCGACGTCCCCGGGTTCGCCTGCATCGCACTCGGCCTGTTCGCGCTACTGCTCGCCCTCTCGGAGGGGCAGGACTGGGGCTGGACCAGCTACCCCGTCCTCATCCTGGCGGCGGCCTCCGTCAACCTGCTCGTGCTGTTCGTGATCATCGAGCTGCAGGCCAAGGACCCGCTGCTGAACGTGCGCGTGTTCGCCTACTGGCCGTTCGTGAACTCGCTGCTGCTGATCAGCATCATGTCGATCGGCCTGTTCGCGGTGCTGTTCTACGTCCCGCTCTTCCTGCAGGAGGGCCAGAACCTCACGCCGATGAACGCCGGCCTGACGCTCCTGCCGCAGGCCCTGGTGATGGCCGTGATGATGCCGCTGGCCGGCCGCATCTATGACCGGATCGGGCCGCGCTGGCCGGCCGTGATCGGGTTGTCCCTGAACGGGGTCGGCACCCTGCTACTGACCGGGATCAACTTCGACATGACCCGCCCCGAGCTGATCGGCTGGATGATGATCCGCGCAGCCGGCCTCGGCCTGGGCATGATGCCGATCATGACCGGCGGCATCTCGGCACTGCCGCCGAACGTCGTGAGCAGCGGCAGCGCGTTCAACACCCTGACCCAGCGGGTCACAGCGGCGCTCGGGCTGGCCGTGCTCACCGCGCTGGCCACCGGCCAGCAGGCCCAGTTCATGGCCGACCGCTCCTCCCTGCTGCAGAGCAGCGGAGCGAACCTCGACCCGCGGATCGTGACCATGGAGCAGGGCGGGCAGGCCGGGCTCATCCCGTTGTGGCAGCAACTGCACGTCCAGGTCGAGGCGCAGGCCTACAGCAACGTCTTCCTGGTGGCTGGCATCTGCACCCTGGCCGGCGTCGTGCTGGCCTGCTTCCTCCGCAACGGCAAGGCCCCGAGCACCGGCGACGCCGAGCCCGTCGAGGTCGGCTGACCCACGCCGGACCGATGCGCGGCTCCCCTGAGGGCGCCGCGCATCCGCGTGCCCGGCCCCGACCCGGCGACACGGCCTGCGGGCGCGCGGCGCGCGGCGCACACTGGAGCGGCAACGGGCGGGGTCGCCCTGAGGAGAGTTCCGTGACCAGCCACAGCGGTAAGCCCCGGCGCCCCGGCGCGGCCCGCTGGCTCTGGTACGCCGTGAGCGGCCGGCTGCCGCTGCGATACCGCGACTGGGTGCTCTACGACCTCAGCTGCCGCACCTGGCCACTGCGCCACCTGGCCCGGCTCGTCGTGCCGCTCGTGCCGGTCGCGGCTGCGCTCACGCTGGTACTGCCCGGGCCGTGGTCGATCCGGGTCACCGCTGTCGTGCTCGGTTCGGTGATCGGGCTGCTGTTCTCGTTCGTCTTCCTGCACGAGTCGACGGCCCGTCGGGCGGTGCGGTTCGGCTACCCCGACGGCGCCGTGCAGGAGGCCCGCGACGCGCGCCGGGCCACCCGCGACCTCGCCAGGGCCGCCGAGGACTTTCGCTACCGCCGCCGCCCGCCCCGCTGACCAGCAGAGGCGCGCTGAGCTACAGGGTGAACGCCAGCGCGACCGCGAAGGCACTGTAGAAGCCCGCGGTGAGCACGAGCCGGCCCGCGGTGAGCCGCCCGAGGCGCAGCAGCACGAGGACGTAGATCACGGCGGCGGCGGTTGCGATACCGGCCAGCAGCAACGGAGTGTCGAAGAGCCACGGCGTGAACAGCAGGCCCAGCCCGGACGGGATGGTCGCCTGGATCATCATCGAGCCGGAGATGTTGCCGAGCGCCAGCTGAGTCTTGCCCTGCCGCACCCAGATCAGCGCGTTCATGGTCTCCGGCAGCTCGGTGGCGATCGGCGCCAGCAGCAGCGCGACCACTGCGGGCGGCAGCCCGAGCGCCGGGCCTGCCCACTCCAGCTGCCCGACGAACAGCTGCGAGGCCACGAAGATCAACGTGAGGCAGCCGAGGGTCTGCGCGATCACCGCGGTCCGGGTCGGGACCGCCCTGCGGGGCTGCAGCCGCAGCGGGGCCAGCTCGGCCACGGAAGTCGGGCCGCCACCGCGCAGCTCGCGCCAGAAGTACACGCCGTAGGCGGCGAAGAAGGCGATCCCGAGCCAGGGCTTGATACTGAAGGCGACAAGGCCGAGGCCGACCTTGACCGCGAAGATCGCCAGGAACCAGGTCTGGTCGCGGGCCAGCCGGGGTGTCTCGATGTCGGCGAGGCCACCGGCCGGCTCGGCCGGAACCGGCGGGCGCGGCGCGCCCGTATCCGGTACCAGGGCCGGCTCGGCGGTCGCGCGCGAGGCGGTGGCGAGCTTGGCCGATGCGCGCCGCGTCTGCCACCTGCGCACCAGCAGGGTCGCGCCGACCGTGGCGTAGGCGATCGTGCCGACGACGAGCGGGCCACCGAGCGCGGCGCCCACCCCGATGTCGGCGCCGTGCTGACCGCCGCCGAAGGTCACCGCAACCAGGGTGACCACGCTCTCCGGCAGCGCGGTGCCGAGCGCGGCCAGGATCGTGCCGACCGCCATCGAACCCATGTTCAGCTGCAGGCCGAGCCACTCGACGGCGTTGACGAACCACTCGCACGCCAAGTAGATGACCACTGCACACACCAGCAGCAGCAGTACGTGGACCACGACCAACCTCCCGCGCCGCGGTACGAGCGTCGCTGGGTACGGGCGACCTCGACCACGACGGACTACTCGCCCGACCTGGGTCGAAGGTCTCGCCCACCCGCCACCGACAGGCGCGGGCCCAAGGACCGGGGAGACCGAGGTCGCCCAGCATGTCGATCACTTGGTCGGGGGCTACTCCCCTTCCGAACACGACCACCTTATCGCCGGTTTCGTCACTTTCGCAATCGACGAAATGTTGGGCGCACCGAAGTTCCGGTTGCGCCGTGGGGAACAATCGAGCGCGTCATGGCTCAACCACCGTCGTTGGACGCCTCACAACCCGACCTGCCCAGGCAGGACGCCGAACCGACCCCCGCCCAGCTGCGCGCCGGGGCGGATACGTTCGCGCTGCTGGCCAGCCCGATCCGGCTGCACCTTGTGTGGCTCATCACACACCGCTCCTACGACGTGGGCACGCTGGCGACCCAGGTCGGCATCAGCATCGCGACGGTCTCCCAGCACCTCAGCAAGCTGCGGCTCGCCGGCGTGATCACCGTGCGCAGGGAGGGCCGCCGGCACCTGTACTCCGTCGAGGACCCGCACGTCGTGACGCTGATCCAGCAGATCTTCGACCACATCGGGCCGGACGGCACCCTGGCCCCGGATCCGCCGCCGCGCCCCTGAGCGACCGCCGGAGTCAGCCACCGTTCGGTCGCGCCCGGACGTGCAGGCGTTCACCCTGGGGGCCGAACAGGCTGAGGATCTCGGTCGGCTCGGGACCGGGATTGCTGAACCAGTGCGGGATGTGCGTGTCGAACTCCGCCGCCTCCCCCGCCGTCATGATCAGGTCGTGCTCGCCGAGCACCAGCCGCAGCCGCCCGGAGAGCACGTAGAACCAGTCGTAGCCCTCGTGCACCTTCAGATCCGGCTCGCCCTTCGGCCAGTACGGCGGGATGATCTGCTTGAACGCCTGGATGCCGCCCGGTCGTCTGGTTAGCGGGATGTAGGTGCTGCCGCCCCGGTTGATCCGGCGGAAGTTGATCCGGGGGTCGCCGGTCGGCGGCGCGTCGACGAGCTCGTCCAGTTGGACCTGGTGCGCCCTGGCCAGCGGAAGCAGCAGCTCCAGCGTGGGGCGGCGCTGGCCGGACTCCAGCCGGGACAGCGTGCTGACCGAGATCCCGGTGGCCTCGGCGAGCTGGCCGAGCGTGGCGCCGCGCCGCTTGCGCAGGGCGCGCAGCCGGGGGCCGACGGCCTGCAGGACGTCGTCGAGGTCTGGCGTCTCATCAGTCACTCCTATATTTGCCACCTCAGCAAGAATGTTTGTCAAGTCCGCGACCGTCGTTGCACTGTGACGGCATGGAAGATCTCAGCTTCGATGTCATCGTGCTCGGGGGCGGGGCCGCCGGCCTCAGCGGCGCACTGACCCTGGCCAGAGCACGGCGCTCCGTTCTCGTGCTCGACTCCGGCGAGCCACGCAACGCCCCCGCGGAGGGGGTGCACGGGTTCCTCACCCGCGACGGCATCGCCCCGGCGGAGCTGGTCGAGCGCGGAGCCGCCGAGGTCGCCCGGTACGGCGGCCGGCTGCTGCACGCACGGGTCCGCTCGGCGCGGCGGGACGGGTCTGAGTTCGCGGTGGGAACCGAGGACGACCGGGTGCTCCGCGCGCGCCGGCTGCTCGTCACGACCGGGCTGGTCGACGAGCTGCCGGACATCCCCGGACTGCGCGGGCGGTGGGGCCGCGACGTGCTGCACTGCCCGTACTGCCACGGCTGGGAGGTCCGCGACGAACCGATCGGGGTGCTCGGTACCGGGCCTTTCGCGGTGCACCAGGCGCTGCTGTTCCACCAGTGGAGCCGAGACGTGACCCATTTCCTGCACACCGGGCCCGAGCCGAGCGCCGAGCAGTGGGAGCAGCTCGCGGCCCTCGACATCACGGTAGTCGACGGTGAGGTGGCCGCGCTCGAGGTGGCGGACGACCGGCTCGTCGGCGTCCGGCTCGCCTCCGGTCAGGTCGTGCCGCGCCGGGCGCTGGCCGTGATGCCGCGGTTCAACGCCAGGGTGGATGCCCTGGCCGACCTGGGACTGCAGGCCGTCGAGCACCCCAGGGGCGTCGGCCGTTACCTGCCCGCCGACCCGACCGGCCAGACGGACGTGCCCGGGGTGTGGGCGGCCGGCAACGTCACCGACCCGACCGGCCAGGTGATCGCCGCCGCTGCCGCCGGCGTCCTCGCCGCCGGGGCGCTCAACGGGGACCTGATCACCGAGGACGCCCGCCGCGCGGTGGAGCGCCGCCGGAGCCCGTTCGGGGCGGCGTCCGAGGCCCGCGTGCACGAGTACGTCGTCGGCGCCCGCCGGCACGGCTTCTGAGTTCCGTTTCCGCGTTCCGTATCCGAGTTCCGAGGAGGCACCGATGAGCGAACACACCACCGCACAGTTCTGGGACGAGATGTACGGAAGCACCACCCGGGTGTGGAGCGGCAACCCGAACCCGCTGCTCACGCGCGAGGTCAGCGACCTGGCACCCGGCAGCGCGCTGGACGCCGGATGCGGCGAGGGCGCGGACAGTCACTGGCTGGCGCGGCGGGGCTGGCGGGTGCACGGGGTGGACATCTCCTCGGTCGCCCTGGAGCGGGCGGCGGCGCAGACCGAGCCGGAGATCGCCGGCCGGATCACCTGGGAGCGCGGCGATCTCACCGAGTGGGTACCGAGGCGGCGGGCCTACGACCTGGTCAACTCGCAGTTCCTGCACTTCCCGCGCGCACTGCGGGAGCCGCTGTTCGCCCGTCTCGCCGACGCCGTCGCACCGGGCGGCACCCTGCTGCTCGTCGGCCACCACCCGTCCGACCTGCACACCACCGTGCGCCGCCCCCAGGAGCCCGATCTGTTCTTCACCCCGGAGGAGCTGGTGGCCAACCTCGCCGCCGACGACTGGGAGGTCCTGGTGGCGCAGGCCAGCCCGCGTGAGGTCGCGGACGGCCACGGGCACGGGGCCACCATCCGCGACACCGTCGTGCGGGCCCGCCGGCGGTCGTAGGCCGGTCGATGAGGAACCTGCCTCCGTGATCATCAGGACGTGATGGCTGAATTCAGGCCCGGTCAGCAGCCATCACGTCCTGATCATGAAACTGTGTCGGGAGGGACGACCGGGCACGCTCGCCGGCCGGCTGGCGAGCGCGTTGCCCATTGCACGGCGTCCCGCCACTTCGCACGGCGTCCCGCCACTTCGCACAGTGTGCGGAGTATGCGAAGTGTCAGTCCGGTATGCGAAGTGACAGCACAGCGTGGACATCGCCTCTGCCGCCGAGGCATCGCGGCTGAACCAGCGCTGAACCAGCGCTGGACCCGCCCGGTACCCGACTCCTGGCACGCCAGGCACCCGGGGCCGCTGGCAGGATGTCCGCATGGCGAGCGAGCGGTTCGAGGTCCAGCGCACGGTGGCGGCGGACCCGGCGGAGATCTTCCGGGTGCTGTGCGACCCGCACGGGCACGTGGCCATCGACAGCTCGGGCATGTTGATGGACGCCACCGGAGAGCCGGTCACCGCCCTCGGCGACAGCTTTGTGGTGCACATGGACCGGGAGTCT
>DATAYB010000458.1:0-3411 GCA_036272795.1 Pseudonocardia sp. | reverse complement strand
CCGCCGTGACCCGCGCCGGGGACCCGGAACGGATGGCGCACGCGATGCGCCTGGCCGTCGAGGCCGGTCGCGCCGCCCGGGGCGCCGGCCGCATCCCCCGCCGTTACTGGGCCCACGCCTCGAGCCCCGCGATCGACTAGCGGGTCGCCGTCCCGATGGGGCTCCGCACGGTGAGCGCCCGGGGGCGGCGTGCGGCCCAGTGTCGGGGAACCTGTCGGACGGGCTACGGCGTGTCGCGGTTGCGTTGTTCGAGGTCGGAGTTGAGGCGGTTCAGGCCGTTGACGAAGTCGGCCAGCTCGTCGGTGTCCCACTTGCCCAGCCGTCCGCGCCATTCGTTGCGGCGGGCGGTGGCCGCGCCGGTCAGCCGCTGCATGCCGTCGGAGGACGCCTTGAGCAGGAACGCCCGACCGTCCAGCGGGTCCGGGTCGCGCTGCACCAGCCCGAGCCGGATCAGCGCGGTCACGTGCCGGCTCATCGTCGACTTGTCGAGCCCGAACTCCTCCGCGAGGTCGTTGAGCCGCAGCGGCGCGCCCTGGGCGATGACGAGCAGCACCGCGTAGGTGCTCGCGTCGATCCCCGGATGCACCCGGGAGGCGAAGCTGCGCAGAAAGCGACGGGACCGCCGGTGGAACACGGAGAGCTGTTCCTCGAGGCGGTCTACCTCTTTCTCGCGCGCGGCGTCCCACGTCACGCGGTGACCATAGCTGTCGCTCCGACCTCCCCGACACGGATGCCCGACACGCCCTCGAACGGGTTGGTCAAATCAGCTCGATCGTGTGGCTCGAGGGGTTCACGTTGGTTTTTGTCCCGCCGACTGGGTGACGCAGGAGACAACGAGTGTCGCTCAAACGGGTAGCACCGGTTGTGTTGTGCAACTAACATAGTTCGCACGGCTAGAGAAAGGTTGCGAATGTCCAGCGGTCTGGCGGAGCGACCCGGTACCAACACCATGACGAACTCCTCACCGCGGCGATGGTCGCGGGACCACCCCGGTTACAAGTGGATCGCGCTGTCGAACACCACCGTGGGCATGCTGCTCGCGACGGTGAACTCGTCGATCGTGCTGATCTCGCTGCCGGCGATCTTCCGGGGCATCGGGCTCGACCCGCTCGCGGCCGGGAACTTCAGCTACCTGCTGTGGATGATCATGGGATTCCTGCTCGTGTCCGCGGTGCTGGTGGTGACGCTCGGCCGGCTCGGCGACATGTACGGCCGGGTCAAGATCTACAGCCTCGGGTTCGTGGTGTTCGCCTTCTCCTCGGTCGCGCTGGCGCTGGTGCCGTTCAGTGGCGGCACCGGCGCGCTCTGGTTGATCGGTTGGCGCGTGGTGCAGGGCATCGGCGGCGCGATGCTGTTCGCCAACTCCACCGCGATCCTGACCGACGCCTTCCCCGCCCACCAGCGCGGCCTGGCGCTCGGGACCAACCAGGTGTCCGCGATCGCCGGCTCGTTCCTCGGCCTGGTGCTCGGCGGCGTGCTCGCCGAGTGGGACTGGCGCGCCGTGTTCTGGGTCAGCGTGCCGATCGCCGTGATCGGCGCCATCTGGTCGTACCGGTCGCTGCACGAGCTCGGTGAGCGGCTCGCCGGCAAGATCGACTGGTGGGGCAACATCACCTTCGCGGCCGGGCTCGGCACGCTGCTGGCCGGCATCGTCTACGGCATCAACCCGTACGGTGGCCACCCGACTGGTTGGACCAACCCCTGGGTGCTGGGCGCGGTGATCGGTGGCGCGCTGGTCCTGGCCGGGTTCTGCGTGCTGGAGACCAAGGTCGCCGAGCCGATGTTCCACATCGAGCTGTTCAAGGGGCGGCTGTTCGCCCTGGGTAGCCTCGCCGGCCTGATGACCTCGATCGGCCGGGGCGGCCTGCAGTTCATGCTGATCATCTGGCTGCAGGGCATCTGGCTGCCGCTGCACGGGTTCAGCTTCGAGCAGACGCCGCTGTGGGCCGGTATCTACCTGCTGCCGCTGACCGTCGGCTTCCTGGTCTCCGGGCCGATCTCCGGGGTGCTGTCCGACCGGTTCGGCGCGCGCCTGTTCGCCACCGCCGGGCTGAGCCTGGTCGCGGTCAGCATGGTGGCGCTGATGATCATCCCGGTGGACTTCCCGTACTGGTTGTTCGCGGCGGTACTGCTGCTCAACGGCATCGGGTCAGGGCTGTTCACCGCGCCGAACACCTCCGCGGTGATGGGTGCGGTGCCGGCCAACCAGCGTGGCGCCGCGTCCGGCATGCGTGCCACCTCGTTCAACTCCGGCTCGGCGCTGTCCATCGGCATCTTCTTCACGTTCATGATCGTCGGCCTTTCCAGCACGCTGCCCTCGGCGCTCAGCTCCGGGCTGCGCGGCCAGGGTGTGCCGGCGGCGGTGGCCGACCAGGTGGCCGGCCTACCCCCGGTGGGCAGCCTGTTCGCCGCGTTCCTCGGCTTCAACCCGATCCAGGAGCTGCTCGCGCCGAGCGGCGTGCTGCACCAGCTGCCGGCGGCCAACGTGGCTACCCTGACCGGTACGGAGTTCTTCCCCCGGTTGATCTCGGGTCCGTTCCAGCATGGGCTGTTCGCCGCGTTCCTGGCCGCGCTTGTGATGACCCTGATCGGTGTGGTCGCCTCGGCGCTGCAGGGCAAGGAGCCCAAGCTCGTGCTCGAGGTGCCGGTCGCGGCGGCCGCGCCCGGTCCCGACGCCATGCCGGTTCCGACCCCGACCGGCGCCGGCCTGGTTTCGGACGCTGTCGGTTCTTCGGACGCTGCTGGTTCGGACGCCGTCGGTTCTTCGGACGCTGTCGGTTCGGAGTCTGGTTCGGACGCTGCTGCTCCGAATGGCGCCGGTTCGAATGGCGCCGACTCGAACAACTCCGCCGGGGCGATGAAGGACCGGCTGCTCCGGGTGCTGCTCGCCGACCCGGCGCGTGCGCTGCGTGCGGTCGACGAACTGGAGACCAGCAAGGGGCAGCTCGCGCAGCTGCGCGAGTCACTGGACGTCGAGCGTGAGCAGCTCGCCGGCGCCGCCCGTCAGCTGCGCCAGGCGGGGCTGACCCCGGATCAGGTCGCACGGCTGATCGGGCGCGGTGGCGGCGAGCTGGTGGAGTCGCGTGCCTCGGAGCACTCCTGCGCGGCGTCACCGGGCAACCACAACTGAGTCGGAAGCCAGGTCCCGGTCGGGTGCAGTGCGGCCGGCTGGCGGGTGGTTTCTGGTAAGCCTTTCGGATGGCTGAACATCCGCTTCGGACGCCCCGTCGCACGCCGCGGCGGGGCGCCGTTGCGTCGGTGGTGCTGGCGGCTCTGCTCGTCGGGGCGACCGTGGCCGGCTGTGGATCACCGGCCGGCTCGGGCTCGGGTTCGCCGGGGTCGGCCGCCGGGTCGGTCGCGCCGGGCAGCTCGGCCGAGGCGAGCAGCTCTGAGCCGGACAGCAGTCCTGGC
>DATAYB010000457.1:0-10765 GCA_036272795.1 Pseudonocardia sp. | reverse complement strand
CGACGGTAGGTGTCCGACACCCAGCGGCCCACCACGCGGCGCACGCCCTGCGCGATCCGGTGCGGGTCGGTGACGCCTTCGACCTCCAGGCGGGACAGCTCCGACTCGATCAGCGGGATGACCCCGTTGAGCGCCTTCGGGTCGTCGGAGAAGCCGCGGCCCGACACGGTCGGCGGGGCGACCGGCCGGCCGGTGGCGGTCTCCACCGCGAGCGTGATGGCGATGAAGCCGCCCTCACCGAGCGCCAGCCGGTCACTCAGCGTGCTCTCGCCGATGTCACCGACGGCGGAACCGTCCACGTAGACCCGGCCCACCTCGACCCGGCCGGAGATCTTCGCCTTGCCGTCGACGAGGTCCACGACCACGCCGTCCTCGGCGATCACGACCGAGTCCGCCGGCACGCCGGTCTTGACGGCCAGCGCGGCGTTGGCCCGCAGGTGCCGCCACTCCCCGTGCACGGGCATGACGTTGCTCGGCCGCACGGCGTTGTACAGGTACAGCAGCTCACCGGCCGGCGAGTGGCCGGACACGTGCACCCGCGCGTTGCCCTGGTGCACGACCTTCGCGCCGAGCCGGGTCAAGCCGTTGATCACGCCGAACACGGCGGTCTCGTTGCCCGGGATCAGCGACGAGGACAGCACTACGGTGTCGTCCGGCTTGATCCGCACCTGCCGGTGCTCGCCGCGCGCCATCCGGGACAGCGCCGAGAGCGGCTCACCCTGGGATCCGGTGGACACCAGCACGAGCTGCTCGTCGGGCAGCAGCATCGCCTCGTCCAGCTCGACGAGCAGACCGTCCGGCACGTTCAGGATGCCCATGTCAGCGGCCAGGCCCATGTTGCGGACCATGGAGCGGCCGACCAGGCACACCTTGCGGCCGCGCGAGGCGGCGGCGTCCAGGACCTGCTGCACCCGGTGCACGTGGCTGGCGAAGCAGGCCACGATCATCCGGCTCTTCGACGCGTCGAACACGCCCTCCAACACCGGGCCGATCTCCCGCTCGGAGATCACGAAACCGGGCACGTCGGCGTTGGTGGAGTCGACCAGGAACAGGTCGACGCCCTCGTCACCGAGCCGCGAGAAGCCGGCCAGGTCGGTGAGCCGGCCGTCCAGTGGCAGCTGGTCGAGCTTGATGTCGCCGGTGTGCAGCACCAGGCCGGCGGGGGTGCGGATGGCGACCGCCAGCGCGTCCGGGATGGAGTGGTTGACCGCGAAGTACTCGCAGTTGAACTCGCCGTGCTTGGTCCGCTGGCCCTCGCGCACCTCCCGCAGGTGCGGCGTCAGGCGGTGCTCCTTGCACTTGGCTGCGACCAGGGCGAGCGTGAACTTGGAACCGACGATCGGCACGTCCGGGCGCAGCCGCAGCAGCCACGGGATGGCACCGATGTGGTCCTCGTGACCGTGGGTGAGGACGACGGCCTCGATGTCGTCGAGCCGGTTCTCGATGGCGCGCAGGTCGGGCAGGATCAGGTCCACACCCGGGGAGTCCTCGGCCGGGAACAGCACGCCGCAGTCGACGACGAGCAGGCGGCCGCCGTACTCGAACACGGTCATGTTGCGGCCGATCTCGCCGATGCCGCCGAGCGCGACGATCCTCAGGCCGCCCTCGGGCAGCTCCGGCGGCTGGCTGATCGGCAGCTCCGGGTTCGGACCCGGTACTTCGGTGGGGCGGTCACGCTCGCGCTCGGAGCGGGATCGACGGTTGGAATTGTGTGAACGACTCACAGGGCAACAACTTTCGTGGCCGGCTCTGCCGGCCGGGTCGTGGTCGCCAGCTCAGGTGCGGCGACGGTGTTCTGGGGTGTGCCGGCGAGCATCGGGGTGCTCGCGGCACACTTAGCGCCGCCAGATCGGCTGAAGGCGCGCATTGACATCGATGCTACCGCGAACTCGGGTACAGCTGTTACCGCCACCGTCCCGAACCCCCGAACGGGCTGGTCAGGCAGTCGCGGACCCATGCTTCCGGCGCCGGGCCGGATACCGGGTCAGATGCCGCGGGGGGTGGCCTGCAGCGCGGCCACGTCGGCCGGTGTGCCGTCCAGCTCGACCTGGACCTGCTCGCGCCCGAAGGCGTGCAGCACCAGCTCGCCGGGCGGGCCGGTGACCGTGACCAGGCCCCGGCCGCGCTTCGCGCTGATCTCGGTGCCGCGCTCGCGGGTGGGGTGCACCAGGCGCACCGCCACGGGGCTGTGCCGGTACATCAGCCGGGCGCCCAACCGAAGCGCCGACCAGAGCGCCTCGTCCCGCTCGGGCTGCGCCGCCCGGGGCTGCCAGCCCGGCTGGGCCCTGGCCACGTC
This sequence comes from Pseudonocardia sp., assembly GCA_036272795.1. Classification (GTDB taxonomy): domain Bacteria; phylum Actinomycetota; class Actinomycetes; order Mycobacteriales; family Pseudonocardiaceae; genus Pseudonocardia. Next base: position 8,469 of record DATAYB010000457.1, on the reverse strand, counting down.
CTCGTGGTGCACGAAGAACTCCAGCAGGTTGGCCCGTTCGTCCACAGCGCCGACGCGGTACGGGGACCACAGCGGCGCCCCGCCACGCAGCAGCCGGACCTGCTCGGCCCACGACGTCGCGAGGTAGCCGGCCATCGCCTTGTCGGTGAACCGGGCCAGTGCCGGCACCAGGATGCCCGGCGCGGCGAGTGGCTGGCGCTCCCGGACGAGCAGGTGGGCGAGCAGCTCGCCGGCCCGCCAGCCGGGCAGCACGGTGGGCGCCTCCGGGCCGGTCGCCTCGAACAGGTCACAGAGCGCGGCGCGCTCGGCGGGTACCAGCCGCATGGCTGCCCAGCCTCCTCGTGGCCGGGGTCAGCCTTCGCTGACGAGCGGGCTGGAGGCGATCTCGCTGCCGTCCTCCAAGGTGCCGATCTCGAAGTCGGCGAACACGTTCGGCACCACTGCCTGCAGCTGGCGCAGGCACTCGATGGCGAGCTCGCGGATCTCCACGTCGGCGTGCTCGGTGGCGCGCATCGCGATGAAATGCCGCCAGGCGCGGTAGTTCCCCGTGACGACGATCTTGGTCTCGGTCGCGTTCGGCAGGACCGAGCGCGCCGCCTGGCGGGCCTGCTTGCGACGCAGCGTCGCGTTCGGCACGTCGGCAAAGCGCTGCTCCAGCCCGGTGAGCAGCTGGTCGTACGCCTTCTCGGCGGCCTCGGCGGCCTCCACGAAGGCGGCGTGCAGCTCCGGCTCGGAGGCGATCACCTCGGGCTCCACGATCGCCGAGCCCCGGCCCGGCACGTAGCGCTGGGAGAGCTGCGAGTAGGAGAAGTGCCGGTGCCGGATCAGCTCGTGGGTGAGCGAGCGGGACACCCCGGTCAGGTAGAAGGTGACCGTGCCGTGCTCGAGCACGCTGAGGTGGCCCACCTCCAGGATGTGCCGCAGGTAGCCGGCATTCGTGGCGGTGGCGGGGTTCGGCTTCTTCCAGGACTGGTAGCAGGCCCGGCCGGCGAACTCCGCGAGTGCCTGCCCGCCGTCCGCATCGGTCTCCCACGGGACGTCGGCCGGCGGCAGGAACTCCGTCTTCGCAATCAGCTGGACCTTCAACGGCACCGTGTCAGGCATGCCGGCAGCGTAGCGGCGCCCCCCGACAGTCCGACGAGACACTGGCCTGACATCAGCACGGCACCCGCACGACAGCATCACGGCTGCGCCCTGACGCTACCGTGACATTACAAATCTCCGCGATTGACGTTGCACGACATCACAAGTGACGCCATAGTGGTGTCATGGACGTCACGCCGTACGTCACCGGGTTGCGCGAGGATCTGATGTCCGCCGCGGCCGCCGGGGACGAGCACACCCAACGCACCGCGGCGCTGCTGGCCGCCGCCATCGAGCCGGCCGCCCGGCTGGCCGTCATGAACGCACTGGCCGACCTCGCCGCCGAGGTCACCGAGTCACTCGACGGGGAAAGGGTCGTCGAGGTCCGCCTGGACGGGCGGCAGATCCGGGTCGCGGTCAGCGAGCCGGCCCGCCCCCGCCCCTCCGAGGAGCCACCGCCGGCGCCGCCACTCGGCGACCCCGGTGACATCAGCCGGATCACGCTGCGGCTGATGGAGCAGATCAAGAACCGCGCCGAGCAGGCCGCCAACTCCCAGGGCATGTCGCTCAACGCCTGGATCTCACAGGCCGTACAGGGCGCGCTGCACGGTTCGTCGCAGGACTGGGGCGACTGGGGCCGAGGCGAATGGCGCCGCGACCGGCGCGGAGACGGCAACCGTGGCGACAGCAACCGTGGACAGGGGCGCGACGACGACCGTCGGCTGCGCGGCTGGGTACAGGGCTGAGAGGGGTCGATCATGAGCGAGGACAACACGCGGGACGACGACCGGACTGAGCCGTCGGACACCGGGGCTTCGGGCGCGAGCTCTTCGGGTACGGGCCCCTCGGGATCCGGCACCGAGGGCCACGACGAGGGTGGCGCGGTCCGCACCGAGAGCTGGCCGGCCACGGAACCCGCCGAGCTGAACCTGTCGATCGACCTCGGCCGGATCGAGGTCGCGCTGGCCGACGACGCGTCCGCCGTGGACGTCGAGCTGGGGGTCGACGAGCGGGACGCAAGTGGGAACAGCGGCTGGGGCAACTGGGGCGGTCGGGGGGCGCCGGGCGCGCAGTTCACCATGCCGCAGGGCATCGCCGAGGTGCTCAACTGGCTCAAGGACGCCAGCGGGCAGTCCGGCTCGAACCGCACCAGCGGCCAGGACTTCCCCTTCGGCGGCAAGAACTTCCCGTTCGGCGGGCCGGACTCGCTCTTCGGAAAGAACTTTCCCTTCGGTGACCAGGACGCCACCCGGGGGTCCTCCGGCGCTGCCACCGGCGGCCAGGGCGGGTTCTCCATGGGCGGCACGGCCTTCGGGGGTGCTGCCTCGGGAGGATCGGCCTCCGGCGGGGCCGACGGCACCGAGCTCGACCTCGCGGAGCTGGCCACCGCCGCGGTGCGCGCCACCGAGGTGACCTGGTCCGGGGTGAGCCGGCGGCTGGTGGTCCGGTCGCCGTCGGGCATGCCGCTGCGGATGGTGCCGCTGGTGCTCACCGTGCGCGCGCCGGCCGGCTCGCGGATCACGCTGCACACCCGGTCCGGCCAGATCACGGTGACCGGCCGGTCCGGCACCGCCAGCGCGGAGGCAGGTTCCGGGGACATCACGCTGGACCGCGTCGGCGGGGATCTCAACCTGTCCACCGGCTCAGGCGGGGCCAGCGTGCGGGCGGTGTCCGGGCGGACCAGCGCGAAGAGCGGCTCGGGCAACCTCGTGCTGGATGCGCTGGACGGCCCGGCCGAGCTGCAGAGCGGCAGCGGCAACGTGCGGCTGGGCACCATCCGCGCGGACCTGTCCGCCCGCGCCAGCTCCGGCGACGTCACGATCGACAACGCCGAGGCCGGCCGGCTCGACCTGACCACCGGCTCCGGGGACGTGCGCATCGGCGTGCACGCCGGCGCCGCCGCCGAGCTCGACGTGCGCTCCGGTTCCGGCCGCGCCCGCAGCGAGCTCAAGGTCAGCGACACCGCCCCGACCGGCGCCACCACGGCCCTGCACATCCACAGCCGCACCGGGAGCGGCGACGTCCTGGTGACCAGGGCACTGAGTGCGGCGGGGGCGGCCGGCTAGCCCGACAGGCCGCTAGCCCGACAGGCTCGCCGGCCGGGTCGCCAGTGCCCGGGCGAGCGGGGCGATCAGGTCGCCCCGCTCGCCCACCAGCACGTCGTCCAGCTCCAACCAGTCGGCCATCAGGCGCAGCTCGGCGGCCAGCTCGGTGGCCACCCTGGCCGGGTCGGTACCGGGCTGGCTGAACGCCCCGGGCACCCGCAGCACGTTCGCCACCCGGTCGGTCTTCAGATCCACCCGGCCGACCAGTGCATCGTCGAGCAGGAACGGGAACACGTAGTAGCCGTGCTCGCGCTTCTCGGCCGGGGTGTAGATCTCGATCCGGTACCGGAAGTCGAACAGCCGCTCGGTACGGGCGCGCTCCCAGATCAGCGGGTCGAACGGGCAGAGCAGCGCCCGTGTGGCCACCTTCCTCGGCATCCGGGCTCCGGGACGGCGGTAGCCGGGCTTCGCCCAGCCGCGCACCTCGACCACCTCCAGCTCACCGGCGTCGACCAGCTCCCAGACCGCCGTGCGACAGGTCTCCGGGCCCATCCGGTAGTAGTCGCGCAGCTCGTACTCGGTGGCCACGCCGAGGGCGGTCGCCGCGTAGCCGATCAAGCGGCGGGCTGCCTCGTCCGCCTCGACCGGTGGCGCGGCCAGCACCTCCGGCGGCAGCACCCGCTCCGGCAGGTCGTAGAGCCGCTGGAAGTTCACCCGGGTACCGGTGGTGAGCTCGCCCGTGCCGAACAGGAACTCGCAGATCCGCTTCACGTCCGACCGGCTCCACCAGGACGCCCCCTTCGGCTTCGGCACGCCGGCGCGAGCAGACCCGTCGGGCCCCCCGCCCAGCAGCTGCTCCAGCGCGCCGGCGCCGATCGGCCCGACCTCCTTTACGGCCGCCAGCACGTCGCTGACCAGCGCGGGCTCCCGCTCGACCAGCTCGTGGTAGTGCCGCCACCAGCCCTTGCGCTTGGCCCCGGACTGCAACAGCGGCCAGTCGGCCACCGGCAGCAGGCTCGCCTCGTGTGCCCAGTACTCCACCAGGAGCCGGGGCCGGCGCACGCTGCGCGCCCAGGCCGCCTCGTCCAGCAGCGGCATCGGGTACCCGCCCAGGCGGCTGAACACGGGCATGTAGTGCGCCCGCACCGCGACGTTCACCGAGTCCAGCTGGAGCAGCCGCAGCCGCTCGATCAACCGCCCCAGATGCCGCCTCGTGACCGGACCCGAAGGCCTCGGCTCGGCGAACCCCTGCGCGGCCAGCACCGCACGCCGCGCCGCCGCCGCCGAAATCGTCTCCACCCTCCCGGGCGTGATCGCGTCCACCCGCCGGAGCATGCCACGCCACCCCGACACTCCTGACACGGCAAGCTCCACCACCCGCACGTCGGGGATTCCGTCACCCCAATTCCGGCGAGTCGCTAGATTCCGCGGGCCGAGTCGCTAGATTCCGCGGCCGCTCTCAGATCGGGTCGGTGAAGCCGTTCGCCTCGAGGGCGCGGCGCCGAGGGTCCCGGTTGTCCACCCGCAGCGGGCCCGTCAGCCGGAGCTCGCGCAGCTCTCGGTCGCCGGCGTCGAGCGTGCGGCCCATGCCGTCCGGGTCCCAGCCGATCCGGTCGTAGCAGGCCCGCGACGCGACGTCCTGCTCCGGCAGCCACGCGACGCCCCCCTGCGCACCGTCCTCGACCAGCGCCTCGAAGGCCGCACCGAGCAGCCGCCGCCCATGCCCGCGCCGACCCCACCTCGGCTCCACGAGCAGCGCCACGATCTGCCCCTGACCAGGCGTGACATCGGGCTCGTCGGGGTCCGCCGGCGCCGCCGCGCAGAAGCCGACCACCCACTCGCCCTCGGTTGCCAGCAGTACGTGGTGACCGTCGCCGGCTGTGACGGCCTCGGTCCAGGCCTGTCGCGCGGCCGGGCCGGTCAGCTGGCGCAGGGCGGCCTCGGGCAGCCACTCGGCGTACGCCGTCCGCCAGGTCTCGGACTGAATGCGGATGATCTCGTCGACGTCGTCCGGGGTCGCGGCGCGGACCTGCGCAAGAGCCATCGCACCTACTTACACGAGCGGCCGGCACACGGCCGAGCCGGCCCGGGCGGGAGTGACCTCACCGCCCCCGCGCGGCCACCGCTGCCGCGGAATCCAGCGACTCGCACTGCACAATCCAGCGACTCGCGGGTGGGTGGGGCGCGGGTTGGGGGCGTTAGAGGTTGAGGAGGGGTTCCAGGCCTACTGTGAGGCCGGGGCGCTTGAGGACCTCGCGGATCGAGAGCAGGACGCCGGGCATGAACGAGGTGCGGCTGAGGGAGTCGTGGCGGATGGTCAGCAGCTCGCCGTCTGAGCCGAACAGCACCTCCTGGTGGGCGATGAGGCCGGGCATCCGTACCGAGTGCACGCGCACGCCGTCGACGGTGGCGCCTCGGGAGCCGGGCAGCTCGCGGGTGGTGGCGTCGGGCATGGGTGGCGAGGCGGCGGCTGCGCGCGCGGCGGCGATCTGCGCCGCGGTGTGCGTGGCGGTGCCGGACGGCGCGTCGACCTTGCCGGCGTGGTGCAGCTCGATCACCTCGGCGGAGTCGAAGTGGCGCGCGGCGAGCTGGGCGAAGTGCATGGTGAGCACCGCCCCGATGCCGAAGTTCGGCGCGACGAGCACGCCGAGCTCCGGCTTGCGGGTGAGCCAGTCGGCGACGGTGGCGAGCTTGGCGGCGTCGAAACCGCTGGTGCCGACCACGGCCGCAATGTCGTGGTCGATGCAGAACCGGATGTTGTCGAGCGCGACGTCCGGGTGAGTGAAGTCGACGACGACCTGGGCGCCGGCGTCGGCCACGTTGAACAGCCAGTCCCCCACGTCCACCATGGCGACCAGGTCGAGGTCCTCGGCGGCCTCCACCGCGCGGCACACCTCGACGCCCATCCGGCCCCGCGCACCCAGTACCGCGACCCGAATCGGCCCGGTATCCGACGCACCGCCAGTGCCCGAACCGGACGCTCCCGAACCCGCCACGCTCCCCGGCTCACTCACCCGCACACCTCCATGCTCAACCGACAATCATTCCGGTGATCCACACCGCGGTGGCCAGCAGCCCGGCCGCCAGCTCGATCAGGATGCTCCAGCCCGCCGCGCGCAGCGCCTCCCGGGTGGACGGCCAGGCCAGCTGGTGCTCACGGAGCCGCAGCAGCTCCGCGAGGTACACCCCGAGCACGAAGCCGAGAAACAGCCCGACCACGGGGATGACGAAGAAGCCGACGATGCCCAGCACCGCGCCGGCCAGCAGCGAGCGCCCCGGCACCCCGGCAGCCTTCAGGGCCCGCCCCGGCAGCAGGTACTTCGCCACCGTGCCGAGCACCGCGACACCCAGTGCCGTGCCCAGTACGGTCCAGCCGACGACGTCGTTGCGCGGTACCGCCCACACCGCGATCCCGGCCACCACCAGCAGCAGGCCGGGCAGCACGGTGAGCACGCTGCCGATCAGGCCGACCACGACCAGCAGCCCGGCCACCACCGCGTAGATCGTCACGGCCGTGCAGTATGCCGTGCGCGGGCACCCGGGGCGGTCACAGGTGCAGCGCGCTGGGCAGCTCGGCCACGGAGTCGTAGGGGCCGACCACCGCCGCGGTGAACGGCTGGCAGAGCACCTCGGTGGCCAGCGCGGACACCTGCTCTGGAGTGACCGCCTCGATCGCGGCCAGGCTCTGGCGCAGCGACCGCTGCCGGCCCAGCTCCAGCTCGTAGCGGCCGATCCGGTTCATCCGGGAGCTGGTGTCCTCAAGGCCGAGCACGAGGCCGCCGCGCAGCGCCCCCTTGGCACGCACCACCTCGGCGTCGGTGAGCCCGTCGGCGGCCACGTCGGCCAGCACCTGCCTGGTCACCGCGACGACCTCGGCCAACCGGTCGGGCTGGCAGCCGGCATAGACCGCGAGCTGGCCGGCGTCGGTGTAGCTGGCCGTCGCCGAGTACACCGAGTACGCCAGCCCGCGCTGCTCCCTGACCTGCTGGAACAACCGAGAGCTGAGGCCGCCGCCGACGGCGGTGTTGAGTACCTCGAGCACCGCGCGGCGCGGGTCGGGGCGGGCCAGCCCCGGTACGCCGAGCATCAGGTGCACCTGCTCGGTGTCCTCGGTGTGCAGCACCAGGCCACCGAGCGCGGCGGCCGGCGGGCGGCCGATGCGGGGCTCGGCGGGCGCGGCCGGCTCCCACGCCGGGAAGCAGCGCTCGGCCAGCTCGACGACCTGCTCGTGGCGGAGGTTGCCGGCGGCGGCCAGCACCATCCGGGGCGCCGTGTAGTGCCGTTGCCAGAAGCCGCGCAGTCGGCCCCTGGTCATCGCCCGGATGGACTCCTCGGAGCCGATGATCGGGCGGCCCAGCGGGTGCCGGTCGAACAGCGCGGTGTCGAAGACCTCGCCGAGCAGGTCCTCGGGGTCGTCCGCCCGCATCGCGATCTCCTCGAGCACGACGGCACGCTCGAGCTCGACGTCGGCCGGCGCGAACGTCGCGGCGGTCACCACGTCGGACAGCAGGTCCACCGCGAGCGGCAGGTCGGAGTCCAGCACGTGGGCGTAGAAGCAGGTGTGTTCCTTGGCCGTGAACGCGTTCAGCTCGCCGCCGACCGCATCGATCTCCTGCGCGATCTGGGCGGCGGTGCGCCGCGTCGTGCCCTTGAACAGCAGGTGTTCCAGGTAGTGCGCCGCGCCGGCCTGGCTTGCCGACTCGTCCCGCGAGCCGGCGCCGATCCACACCCCGACCGACGCCGACCGAACCCCGGGCACGAACTCGGTAACCACCCGCAGCCCGCTGGGTAGCAGGCTGCGGGTGACCGAGTCCGATTCCGGGGTGCCCGCGCCGTCGGACTGTGCTCCCGACGGTGCGAGCAGGGTCAACTGACCTCGGCCGTCTCAGCCTCGACCGGGGCGTCAGACGGCGCGGCGGCCGCGTCTGCCTCGGCCACCGGGACCAGCGAGACCTTGCCGCGGTTGTCGATGTCGACGACCTCGACGCGCAGCTTGTCACCGACCTTGACGACGTCCTCGACCTTGCTGATTCGCTTGCCGTTGCCCAGCTTGGAGATGTGCACCAGGCCGTCCTTGCCGGGCACCAGCGAGACGAAGGCACCGAAGGCGGCGGTCTTGACGACCGTGCCCAGGTACCGCTCGCCGATCTTCGGCAGCTGCGGGTTGGCGATCGCGTTGATCAGGCCGATGGCCGCCTCGGCGGACGGGCCGTCGGCCGCGCCCACGTAGATCGTGCCGTCGTCCTCGATCGAGATGTCCGCGCCGGTCTGCTCGGTGATCGAGTTGATCATCTTGCCCTTCGGGCCGATGACCTCGCCGATCTTGTCGACCGGGATCTTC
>DATAYB010000456.1:0-9339 GCA_036272795.1 Pseudonocardia sp. | reverse complement strand
CGGTGACGTTGCGGTGCGGCGCTGGCCGGCCGAGCTGGTGCCGACGGGTGCTCTCGGCGCCGTCGAGCAGGTCGAGGGGCGCGTGATGGCCGGCGCGGCGAGCTTCGGGGAGCCGCTCACGTCGGTGCGGTTCGCGGGCGCGGAGGGTGGCCGGGTCGCGGGCGGGCGAGACACCGCGAGCGTGCCGATCCGGCTGGCTGACGCCGATGTGGCGGGCCTGCTGAGCCCCGGCCGGTTGGTGGATGTCGTCACAGTTGGCCAGCGTTCCGACCAGCCGACGGTGCTCGCGGCGGCCGCAATGGTGCTCACCGTGCTGCCCGCCGAGGCCAAACCCGCTGGTAGGGGACGGCTTGTGCTGATCGCGGTACCCCGCGCGGCGGCCAGCAAGGTGGCGGCGGCGACATTGAGCCAGGAAGTGACGGTTACGCTCCGCTGAGGTTCACTCGGGCACGAAGCGCTCGTCCGCAACGTCACTTCGGCGACAGACCCTCGGGAAGGGATGCCATGCTCAAGGGCTTCAAGGACTTCCTGCTGCGCGGCAACGTCATCGACCTGTCGGTCGCGGTGGTCATGGGTGCCGCGTTCGGCGGGATCGTCACCGCGTTCACCGAGAAGATCATCAAGCCGCTGCTGAACGCGATCACGCCGGCCAGCAGCCCGGGTTTCGGCGTCCAGCTGATCTCCGGTAAGGCCAGCACGTTCATCGACTTCGCTGCCCTGGTCACCACCGCGATCAACTTCGTGATGGTCGCCCTGGTGGTCTACTTCGTCATCGTGCTGCCGATGCGGACCATCCAGGAGCGGCGCAAGCGCGGCGAGGAGCCCGGCCCCGCCGAGCCCACCAACATCGAGCTGCTCAAGGAGATCCGCGACCTGCTGCAGGCCCAGTCGACGACAGGGACCGACGGTGGCCGGCACGCCCAGCACGGCACGGACCCTCCGGACCACGCCTCGTCCACCGAACCCGAGCTGTTCACCCAGCCGCAGCTCAGCGCCCTGCAGAGTCCCCCACCGGGCCAGCCGGACGGCCACCGCCCCCGGTAACCGTCAGCCGGGCTTTCGGAGTCCCCGGTAGAGCCGCAGGTGCGCCTCGGCGGCCGCGGCCCAGGTGTGCCGTTCGGCCAGCTCCCGGCCGGCCTGCGCCATGGCCGTGTTCCCCGAGGGGTCGGGGCTCGAGGCCATGGCGTCGGCGAGGGCGTCGGCCAGCGCCTCGGGGGTGTCGGCGAAACGGGCGGCGGCGCCGAACACCTCGCGCAGCACCGGCAGGTCGCGCAGCACCACGGGCACCCCGGCGGCCAGCGCCTCCATGGCGGCCAGCCCGAAGCCCTCCTTGGTGGACGGGAACGCGAACACGTCCGCGCCGGCCATCAGCGCGGGCAGTTCGTCGTGCGGCACCGGGCCGAGCAGCACCGGCGCCACACCCAGCTCGGCGGCCCGGGCGAGCACCGCGTCCCGGTAGCCGCGATAGTCGAACAGCGTGTCCCCGCCGGCCAGTACGAGCGCCACGCCGGGTGCCCTGGGTTGGAGCAGGGCCATGGCCTCGACCAGGTCGGCGGTGCCCTTGCGGGGTTCGATGCCGCCGACCGCGAGCACGTAACGCCCCAGTTCACGGCGCCAACGGGCGCGGCGGCCGGCGGCGGTCGGAGTCGGGTCGGCCGCCGAGGTGAACCGCTCGGCAGCCACGCCGTTCGGGATCACCGTCGCCCGGATGCCCCAGCCCTCGGCCAGCTCGGCGGCCACCGACCGGGACACGCAGACGTGCCCGGCCGGTTCCCGCAGCGCCTTCTCATGGCAGGCCACCAGCTCGGGCGTGCTGAACTGGTCGAGGTGGTGCACCGTGCGCAGCACGTCCGGGCGTACCGCGAGGGCCGCGTTCGCGCTCAGGCAGTCCTGCGCATGCACCACGTCGGCGGCCAGCCCGTCGGACCGCAGCGCGTCGGCCAGCACGGCGATCGAGCGCACGATCCGGGCCCCGACGGTCTCCCCGTCCCGATCCTCGAACGGCGCCAGGCGCACCCGCACGGCCGGGTCGACCGGGCGGTAGAAACCGGCGTCCCCGCCCCGGCCGAGAGTCCACACCTCGACGTCCTGGCCGAGCTCGGCGAGCGCCTCGGCCAGCGCCAGCGTGTGCACCACCCCACCGCGCGGCTTGGTCGAGTAGGTCAGCAGCGCGATCCGTAGGCGCGGCACGGCCTCCTCCTCGGGCACGGCGTCGAGCGCGGGGTCGGGCACCGGTCAGTCCACCCGCAGCGGCTCATCGACCGGCAGTGGCTCATCGACCGGCAGTGGCTCGGCAGGCCAGCCGGCGGGCCGGTAGGCGGCGGGGCGGCGTTCGGCCAGGTGGTAGAGCACACGGCGGGCCCGGGACACCTCGGCGTCGAGATCGACCTCCGCCATCGCCAGGCCGGCCTTCTGCCAGGTGCGGGCGCGGATGTCACCACCGGGGCCCACCACTTTGGCGTTGCCGAGAAAGGTCAGCGCGCCGCCCCGGCCGGTCTGGTTCGCCGACACCAGGACGACCTGGTTCTCCGCCGCGCGGGCACAGTCGTAGAGGTCGAACAGCCTGGCCTGGCGGTCCTTGACGACCCGCCGCGCCGGGTCGGTCAGGCTGGCCGGCCAGGCGGACAGGCAGGCCAGCACCACCGCGCCGTCCTCGGCGAGGGCCCTGGCCGCCTCGGGGAACGTCTTGTCGTAGTCGATCAGCATGCCGAGCCGGCCGATCGGGGTGTCGAACGCCTCGAACCGGTCGCCCGACGTATAGCTGACCCGCTCCCCCGGGGCCAGGTGCACCTTCCGATGCCGGCCGTGCACCCCGGCACCCGACAGGCAGACCGCCGCGTTGTACGTCAGCGCACCCGCCCGTTCCCGGTAGCCGAGGCAGAGCACCAGGTCACCGGCCAGCTCGGCCAGTCGGTCGAACACCGGGTCGTCCGCCGCCAGCGCCGGCGGCAGCTCGTCCGGCTCATCCCCGTTCGAACCGGCCGTGGCAACGCCCTCGGGACCAACCCCGACCGGCCCGAGGTCAGTCAGGTCGCCCACCCCGACCCTGGCCACCTCGACCTCGACCGCGACCTCGACCGGCCCGAACCCGTCCGACCCAACCGGAGCCGAGACCGGCGCGACGGGGCCCGACAGCTCCGGACCGCGCGCGACGTCGGGTTCCCGCAGGTCGTTGAGGTAGCCGCCGAGGGTGCCGTCGGGCAGCACGAGCAGAGCGGCGCCGGCACGGCGCGCCGCCGCGACGATCGTCGTCACCCGGTCCAGGTCGAAGTCCAGGTCACGGCCGAACTGCGCGGCCGCCGCCGCGAGGAGAACCACTCGAAGGGGACCTATCCCACCGGCACCGGGAACGAGCCGGCCACGGTCCCGCCGAGCAGCGCGGCGAGCTCGGCGGCGCTCGGCCCGGGCACCCGCGCGCAGGCGCAGGCCGGGTACTCCGCCAGGTCGGCCGCCTCGGACCAGACCCGTGCCGCGATGTCCACCGTCTCACCGTCCCGGACGGCGCGCACCGCCCGCGCGCAGGCCAGGCCGGAGGTGAGCGCCACTGCGACGCCGGAGCACCACACGGGGTCGCCGGTGTGCAGCGCATCGCCGACCGCGACCAGGCCGGGCAGCCGCGCCACGTCGGCGGCTCCACCCCGGCGCGCCGGAGGCAACCGCAGCGGGGTGACGCCGGACAACGGCTCGGCGGACATCGCGTCCACCCACCCGGCGACCAGCGGGATCCGGCTCGCGGCGAGCTGGAAGCCGTCCGGCGTGGCCAGCGCGGCCAGGCCGGCCCCCACCGGAGCATCAGCCGAACCGGAGGAACCGGAGCCCGGCCCCACCGGCACCGTGAACATCACCGTGAACGTGTTGTTGTCCCCCGGCACGACCCGGCACGAGTAGCCGCCGAAGTCGCCCCCCGCGGCCAGGCCCAGGTTCAGCTCGCCGGGCAGCTCGTCGGACCAGTGCAGCGCGTAGCTACGGGTGAAGTAGTCGGCGCCCACAGGACCGGGGGTGTCCGGGTCGGGCCTCGGCTCCACCAGCCAGGGACATTCGCCCCGATGGCCGAGGTCGTCCAGCCATTCCGAGACCGGGCCGAACGCGCCGGTGGCGTCCACCGCGAGGTCGGTCTCCAGCACCCCGCCGCCGACCAGCACACCGGACAGCCGCCCGCCGCTGGTCCGCAGCCCGGTGGCGGCCACCCCGCTGTGCACGCGCACCGAGGGCTCGCGCTCGGCGACCCGGCGTAGCACCCAGTCGAACACCGGCCGGCGGACCGCGAGCGCGGTACCCGAAGCGTCGGCCTCCGGGCCGTCCCACCGCCCGGCGGACCGCCCGACCGCGAGCTCCCTGGCCCCGTGCTGCACCAGCTCGCGGAGCACGTCCGGCAGCTCCGAGGCCAGTACCCGGTGGCACCGGGGCGAGAAGACGTGCCCCTGCCCGGCGTGCGGCACGCCGTCCCGGTACCAGCTGCCGGCGGCGCGCCGGCCACTCGGCGCGCGCGGGCGGTCGCGCTCCAGCACGTCGACCGCGATGCCGCGCCGGCCGAGCGCGATCGCGGTGGTCAGCCCGGCCACCCCTGCACCGAGCACCAGTACCTTCGGAGCGCTCATCCTCACCTCGGCACGTCCCATGGGATCCCCTCCGAGTGTGACATCAGCTGACCGCGCGCATCGAGTGAGGCGCGTAGTACGTCTCCGGCCGCCGGTCGGCCAGGTGACACATGAACCGCCGCGCCAGCGCCACCTCGGACGGCACGTCCACGTCCACCGTCGCGGTACCCGCCTGCACCCCGGTACCGGCCAGCACGTCACCACCGGGGCCGACGACCTTGGCGCTGGCCACGAAGCGCAGCGAGCCGAAGGTGCCGGCCTGGTTCGCCGAGGCGAGCACGACCTGGTTCTCCAGTGCGCGGGCCGCGTCGAACAGGTTGTGCCGCTTCGTCCAGCGGTCCTCGGCGAGGTTCGCGGCCGGCGCGGTCCGGCTGGTCGGCCAGGCGGACATGCAGGCGATGACCTGCGCGCCGTCGAGCGCGAGTGCCCTGGCCGCCTCGGGGAACGCCTTGTCGTAGCAGATCAGCATGCCGAGGCGGCCGACCGGCGTATCGAAGGCGGCGAAGCCACTGCCGGCCGTGTAGTAGGAGTCCTCGGCCAGCGGCTGGTGCACCTTCCGGTACACACCGTGCACGCCACTGCCGGAGAAGCACACCGCGCTGTTGAACCGGCGGCCGTCGGCGATCTCGCAGAACCCCAGGCAGACCACCAGGTCACCGGCCGAGGCGGCCAGCTCGGCAAGCTCCGGACCGTGGACGCTGAGCTCCGGCGGGCCCGGGTCGTCGGCGTCGAGGGTGCTGTCCGGGTCGGACAGGTCGACCAGGTAACCGCCGAGGCACGCCTCGGGCAGTACCAGCAGGTCCACCGCGTCCGCCTTGGCCTGCTCGATCTGGCCGATCACCTGGTCGAGGCTGCGGCGCAGGCCGCGCCCGTACTGCTCCGCCACCGCCGATATGCGTATGCTCATTGCTCGCCTCCGCGCTCGTTCCGCTCCTCGCTCGCTAGCGCTCGCTGCGATACGCGCTCGCTGTCGGCTTCGGTACTCACGCCGCTCCCATCCCGGTCACCGCACCCGCGACGACCTCGGTGTACTCGCCGTCCGGCCAGCGCAGCCGCACGCCCGCACCGCTGCTCAGCCGCCCGCACACCGCCGAGCTGGTGGCCGGGGCGAGCACCGGGCGGCCAGCGCCCGGACGGTCGGCGGTGAGCATCGCGTAGCCGGGAAAACAGGTCAGCCAGTCGCCGACGCTGGCCCCGGCCGGCCTCGGCACCGCAGCCACCTCCAGCTCGGCCGCGCAGCCCGACGCCTCGGCGAGCATGCCGAGCGTGCCGGCCAGGCCGGCCATCGAGACGTCCTTCGCGGCGGCCGGGGCGGCGACCGCCACCGCCCGCTGCTGCCCACGCAGTACCTCGGGCGTGCGGTGGCTGGTGGAGTCCCACTGCCGCCCGGTGTGGCCGTTCCGCCAGCCGCCGCCCAGGTCTGCGGTGACCCGCACGTCGTCACCGGGCCGGCCGCCGCCGGCCGGCACCGCCCGTTCCGTCCGGCCCAGCGCGGTGACCGACAGCGCGGCCGGCACCCCGAGCTGGGTGTGCCCGCCGAGTACCGGCACGCCCCAGGCGGTGGCGCCGGCGCGCAGCCCGGCCAGCACCCGAGCTGCGAACGAGGCGTCCCGCGCGGCGACGGCGTCCAGCAGCCCGACCGGGGTGGCACCCATCGCGGCCAGGTCGTTCACGTTCACGAGCACGGAGCACCAGCCGGCCCACTCCGGGTCGCGCTCCACCATGGACGGCAGGATCGCGTCGCAGGCGGCGATCAGGTCGCTGCCCGGTACCGGGGCACCGTCGTCGCCCACGAAGCCGGCCGGCGCGCCCGCCAACCCGGCCAGCAGCCCCTGCAGCGGCGCCTTGGTGGCCGCCACCAGCGCACCGATCCGGTGTATCGGCCAGCGCATCGCCACGTGCGGTGCGCCGAGCAGCTCGACGTCGGCCAGCCGCAACCAGCCCAGCCGCTCGAAGAAGTGCTCGTTGGACGCCTGCACGGTGGCCTCGAAGCGCAGTGCGCCGGCCGCCTCGGCGGTCGCGCAGGCGGCGCGTACCAGTGCCGCGCCGATCTGGGCGCCGCCCCGCCGGGCCGCCGGGTGCACGGCGAGCCGGCTGCCGGCACACCAGCCGAGGTCGGGTTCGGTGACCGGGGCCAGCCGCACACCGCCGACGACCGGTCTCGCCGGGTCCCGTGGATCCCGGGCGACCAGGACAGCGGTGCGCGGGTCGTCGTCGATGTCATCGCCGTCGTGGTCGTCGAACAGGCCCTGCTCGGCGACGAACACCGCCCGCCGCAGCGCCCGGTACTCCGCCAGCGCGGCCGGGTCGGCGCCGCCGTCCACCCGCTCGACCAGCAGCGCCGGCCGCCCGGGCGTGCGCGGCGGCCGGCCGATCAGCAGCTCGCACACGTCCACCACGCCCGGCAGCCGTACCCCGGCGCGCCGCGCGTACGGCTCGATGACTCCGGAGAGCACGTCAGCCACCCACCGTGGACAGCGCGCTGCACGCCCCGCATGCCGCGCAGCCGGCGCCCTGGTCCGCGCCGCGCATGCCGGCGGCGCTGAGCAGGCCGGCCACCCGGGCGGTCACGTCGGCCAGCAGTGCCGGGGCCGGGGCGCACGCGTCGTCGACGTCCACGGCCAGCGTGCCGGCGGCCGGGCGGAACGGCACGACGAACGGGTAGACGCCGCGCGCGATCAGCTCGCGGGCGCCCTCGACCAGCTCATCGGGGTTCTCACCCAGCCCGACCAGCAGGTACGTCGACACCCGGTTACGCCCGAACACCCGCACGGCGTGATCCCAGGCGGCCCAGTACTCGGCGAGCGGCACGGTGGCCTTGCCGGGCATCCAGCGGCGGCGCACCTCGTCGTCCAGCGACTCCACGTGGATGCCGATCGCGGTGGCGCCGGCCGCGCGCAGCGCGTCGATCGCGGACAGGTCGGCCGGCGGCTCGCACTGCACCTGGATGGGCAGCGCGGGCACGGCGGCCTTGATCGCCTTGACGCAGCGGGCCAGGTGGGTGGCCCCCCGGTCACGGCCGCGGCTGGTGCCGGTGGTCATCACCATCTGGCGCACGCCGTCCAGCCGCACGGCGGCCTCGGCCACCTCGGCGAGCTGCGCGGGCGACTTCACCGCTGTCGTCGACCCGGCGGCCAGGGACGCCTCGATCGCGCAGAACCGGCAGCGGGTGGCCTCGTCGTAACGCATGCAGGTCTGCACGACGGTGGTGGCCAGCACGTCCGACCCGTGCAGCCGGGCCAGCTGCTCGTAGCTGACGCCGTCCTCGGTGCGCAGGTCGTAAAACCTGGGCCGGCGGACCGGCTCCACCTCCAGCCCGGTGTCGGTGCCCTCGTAGAGCAGCCGGCGCCCGCGCAGCGAGTACGGGCTGGTGGAGACGATGGGCAGCGCCGCGCTCCGACCCCCGATGACCAGGTGACCATCGTCGGTGGGGCCGGCTCCGGCGCGGCGCTGAACCGGAGCATCGGCATGGCCGCCCTCGCCGGATTCCAGTCGGACCCCGCGCACCGCGAGGTCGACTCGATCAGCGAGTTCGGCCATCAGAACATGTAGGTCGAGTTGATGATCGCGCCCTTGCGGGCGTAGTGGATCAACGCGTCCTGCACGTCCAGCGGGTGGGTGGGGATGACGCCGTCCATCAGGTCTTCCTCGCGGGCACCGTGCAGGGACAGCCCGAAGCGGCAGCAGAACGCCTTGCCGCCCTCCGCGATGAACGTGGCCAGCTGGTTGTTGATGTTGTGCTCACCGGGGAACGCCGAGTTGCCGGTGGTCGGGAAACCCCGGGTGGCCAGGCAGTTCAGCGAGCCGGGCCCGTAGAAGTACAGGGCCGACTCGAAGCCCTTCCGCAGTGCCCGGGTCGCCTGCAGGATGGCCACGAAGCTCACGCTGGACTCGTGCGCAATGCCGTGTACCAGCGTGAAGTAGACCTCGCCCTCCTCGGCCTGGTAGTCCGGGAACACCTTGGTTCCGCCGTAGATCGAGGACCCCTCGGGAAGCGACGGGTGCGGGATCTCGGTCAGGCTCTTCTGCTCGACGTCACTCAGGGCGGCCGTGCTGGTCATGAATTGCTCCTTGGCTGGGTAGCTGCGTGATCGACACCAGTCGACGAAGTTGCGCCCAGCAAGGAGACTGCTCAGCTGTGTCCGGCTGATGACATCCGGAACAAACAGGGGTTACCAAGATCCCGATGACCCCGTTCCCCGCGAAACATCATGTTCACCGCGAGCACACGCTGCCCCACAGACCGTCACAACAGCGCGCGCGGTCCGGCCGCCGCTGCGCCCGGCGCGCGGGAACCGGATCCGGCTAGCCGCCGTGGTGGGGCGGGCGGTTCTCGGTGTACCAGCGGTCATCGCCGCCGCCGGGTGGAGCACCCTCGGGGCGGTCGTCCCGGGTCGACTCGGGCAGCACGTCGCCGAACACCTCGGCCAGCCGGCGGCGCCGCTGCGCCGCCCTGACCGCGTCGACGGCAGCCGGGTCGGCCGCCGGCTCGTCGGTCATCGGGTCGTCGGTCATCGGGTCGGACTCGGTCACTTCCGGCTCGGTCACTTCCGGCTCGGTCACTTCCGGCTCGGACCGCTCGCCGGCCCCGGGCTGATCGTCGGGGCCGGCCACCTCGACGGGCTCGTCGCGCATCGGCCGGTAGGGGTGCTCAGGCGTCGTCGAGCCCGGAGAGCTCCTCGATCACGTGCGGGGCCAGCGGGGTGAGCGTCGCCATGCCGTCGCGGATCGCGGCGCGGGA
>DATAYB010000455.1:0-5787 GCA_036272795.1 Pseudonocardia sp. | reverse complement strand
TCGAAGCCGAGCGCCCGGTACTCCTCGAGCTGCTGGACCACCGTCTCCGCGGAGCCGACCAGCAGCCGGTCCATGCCGCCGCCCCGGTAGCCCTCGGCGAGGATCTTGTTGACCGCGCGCTCCGCCTCCTCGTCGGACTCGCCGACGTAGATGTCGCGGCGCAGTACCGGCAGCATCGGGCGGCCGTGGCGGGTGGCGGACTCGCGGTAGATGTCCAGCTGCTCGACGAGGTCGGCGCGGGTGGCGTTCTGGCCGGACAGCCAGCCATCCCCGAGCCGCCCGGCCCGCTCGGCGGCGGCTTTCACCGTGCCGGCGATCCATAGCGAGACGGGCACACGGGCTGTCGGGCCGGTCTGCACGTGGTCCAGCTGCTGGTAGCGACCCTGCAGGGTCACCGGCTCGCCCGCCAGCAGGTCGCGCAGCACCGGGACGAGCTCCTCCAGCCGGCCGGAGCGGCTGCGTTCCGCCATGCCGAACGCGGAGAACTGCCGGTCGCCCTGGCCGTTCGCCAGCGTGACGACCAGCGGTCCCTCGGCGAACGCCGCGAGTGTGCCGAGCTGCTCGGCCAGCAGTACCGGGTGGTAGAAGGGCGCCAGCAGCACGGCGCCGGTCGTCATCCCGCCGAGCCGTGGCATGAGATGGCCGAGCGTGGGGATCGGGGAGAACGCGTTCGCGTAGCCCGGCGGTACGGCGTGGGCGTCGCCGACCAGCAGCGTGTCGAGGCCGGCGTCGCGCACCACGTCCGCGATCTCGAGCAGGTTCTGGGCCTGCTCGTGGGTGGACAGCGCGCCCATCGGCCGCTCGATGAACCCGCCGGGCGGCAGCGCGTCCAGCGCCGCTCGGAAGATCGTGTAGGTCTGCGGCGACGTCGGAAAGACGAAGCGGAGCGAGGTGCCGAGTTTCATCCAGAACTCCCCTGTGCGCCGGTGCGGCCGTCGCCGCAACGTTGGCACAGAGTCAGTTTTATATCAAGACTTAGCAGCTGAATAAGGGCTCAGGCGGGCGAGTCGCGAGCAAACGGGGCTCCGGCGCCGGGGTGCAGTGCGAGCACCTCGCTGAAGCCGTCCAACAGGCAGCGCTGGAACAGGGCCGGCTCCGTGAAGGAGGCGCCGTCCAGGTTGGCGGCCACGCACGCCGTCCTGCCGTGGCTGACCAGCGTGATCATCGCGGCGCAGCCGGGCAGCGGCCCGAACAGGTACATCCGCTCGATCCGGGCGCCGGCGAGGTAGGCGTCCCGGCGGATCCCGGGGATGTTGCTGGCCTGCAGGTCGTTGGCCTTGGTCAGCGGGCCGGCGAGCCGGGCGGTCAGCGAGCCGGGCAGCCGCGCCATCAACGGCGACACGAGTCCGACGGCGTCGAGGGCCGGCTCGTTGCGCGCGGCCAGCACCAGCTCGCGGACCCGGGCGATCCGGACGGCGGGATCCGCGATGGATACCGGGGCGGTGAACCGCGCGGCGGTGATCCGGTTGCCGCCCTGCGGGTCCTCCGGGGTGCGCAGCGAGATCGGGATGGTCATCGGTATGGCGTCGACCGGCGCCTCCAGGGCGGCGTGGTAGCGGCGGTACGCGCCGAGCAGGGCCGCCAGGAAGGCGTCGTTCACCGATGCGCCGGCTGCCTTGCCCGCCGCGCGCAGGTCTGCGAACGGCACGTCGACCGCGGTGAAACGCCAGGTCAGGCTGCGTTTGGCGAGCAGCGGTGACCCGCCGGACTCAGGTGGCGCGAGCACCCGGAACAGCGACCTGCCGTACCGGGTGGCGGCGCGCGCCGAGCCGAACGGGTTGGCCAGTGTGTGTAGCGCGAGCGCGCCCACCTCGCGGGCCACCGTCGGCGTCGCCCGCACATCGCCGACCGCCTGGCCGACCAGGGCGCCGATCGGGCTGGTCGGGTCCGGGTCCTTCGCCGGGGGCTGCGGCTTGCCGGGGTTCGAGGCGCGGGTCGGCGGGTGCAGCTGTTCGAGCAGCTGGATCGCGCTAAGGCCGTCGGTGGCCGAGTGGTGCACCTTGAGCAGGTACGCGGCGCGGCCGCCGGGCAGGCCCTCGTAGAGCGTCGCCTCCCACGGTGGCCGGGTGCGGTCGAACGGTGTCATCGCGATCTGGGCGGCCACTTCCAGCAGCTCCGGCCAGCCGCCGCCCCGGGGCAGCCGCGCCCTGCGGACGTGGAAGCGCAGGTCGAAGTCGGGGTCGACGGTCCAGCGTGGCGCCCCGAGCCCGAACGGCGCCTCGACCACGCGCTGCCGGAACCGCGGCGCCATGCGGACGCCCCACTCGTGCGCGGCGAGGAACCGGTCCCACTCCGGGACGGTGTCCAACTCCTCGACCACCAGCCCGGTCGAGCGCAGCGTGCGGTCCACCTCGACCCGCCACATCACGGCCTCGGCGGCGTTCATCTCCTCGCTGACACCCCAGGCCAGCGGACTGTCCCCGTCGCGCGGCCGACCTCCGCCCAGTTCCGCCACCCCGTCGACCGTACTGAGGGCCCGGCCCCTTGGACACCGCCGTCAGGAGCCGCCCTCAGCACGGCCGGCCTGACCCATCGACCTCAACCACACCGGCGTCCGGTCCATGATCAAAAGCCGGTGCGGTTGAACTCGGCGAAGGCACGGGCAGCGGGGAGCCTGCGCGCGGCCGGGAGCCTGCGCGCGGCCGGGAGTCAGGGGCGGTGGTGCTGCAGGCCGTCCAGGAGGAGGTCGAGCAGGCGGTGGGCCAGGTCGCGCTGGTCGGGGGTGCCGGCGATGGAGGTGATGCCGCCGAGTGCCATGAGCACGTCGTTCGGGTCGATGCCCGACCGGAACGTGCCGTCGGCGACGCCGGCGCGCAGCAGGGTGGCGATCGCCTCGGTGAGCAGGTCGCGGGTGCGCGTGCGCTGCTCGCCATCGCTGACCAGCACGGCGTGCAGGGCCTCCGCCATGCCGTGCTTGGTGGCGATGTAGTCGATGAACCGGTCCATCCACGTGCGCAGGGCGGCGACCGGGGAAGTGTCGAGGAGCAGTTCGGGCGCGGCCGCGCAGAGCCGGGCCGTCTCGTTGCGGTAGGTGGCCTCGATCAGGGCCTCCCGGGTCGGGAAGCGCCGGTAGAGCGTGCCGATGCCGACGCCGGCGTCCTTTGCGATGGCCTTGAGCGAGGTGTCCGCGCCATCCCTGGCGAATGCCCTGGCCGCCGCCTCGAGCAGCCGGTCCTGGTTGAGCTGCGCGTCGGTGCGCAGGGGGCGGGTTCTCTCCGGCGGCACGTGCTCTCCCGTGTGTGGTCCAAGTCCCAGTAGCGAAGTGGAGCCGCGTCCGCTTATCCTGAAGCTAACCGGATGCGGCTCCACTTCCGAGTGTAGGCCCCGCTCGCGCGGCCCGCTCGGAGCTCGGACCGGTACCGGACAGACAGGCGTGGACCTTGTGGAACGGAGCGACGGATGAGCGAGCGGTTGAACGGAACGGTGGCGTTGGTGACTGGCGCCAGCAGTGGCATCGGGGCGGCGACCGCCCTCGCGCTCGCCGCCGAGGGGGCCGAGGTCGCGCTGCTGGCGCGGCGGCGGGACCGGCTCGACGGGCTGGCCGGCAAGATCGTCGCCGACGGTGGGTCCGCACTCGCGGTGGAGGCCGACATCACCGACCGGAGCCAGGCCGACGCGGCCGTGCGGCGCGTGGTGGACGAGCTCGGCCGGCTGGACACCGTGGTGAACAACGCCGGCCTGATGCTGGTCGGGCCGGTCGCCGACGCCCCCGAGGACGAGTGGGACCGCATGCTCGCCGTCAACGTGCAGGGCCTGCTGTACGTCACCCGGGCCGCGCTGCCGCACCTGGTCGCGGCGGCGGCCGACGCGCCCCGCCACGTCGCCGACCTGGTCAACATCAGCTCCACGGCGGGGCGGGTCGCCCGGCCCGGCACCGCCGTCTACAACCTGACCAAGTTCGGCGTGAACGCGTTCACCGAGGCGCTACGCCAGGAGGTGTTGCAGTCGCGCGTGCGGGTCAGCGTCGTCGAGCCCGGCACGGTGGACACCGAGCTCGCCTCGCACATCCGGGAAGGGTTGCGGGAGGCGATTGCCACCCGGACCGGAGCGGTGGAGAAGCTGCGCCCCGAGGACATCGCCGACGCGGTCGCCTACATCGTCACCAGGGACCGCCGCGTGGCCGTCAACGAGATCCTCGTGCGCGCCGGCGACCAGCCCTGGTAGCCCGGCCTCAGCGGTCCCGGGGGATCGTCGGCCACGCCGGCACGGCGACGCCGGGTTCCGTCGGCAAGACCGGTTCGCCCGGCATGGCGAGGCCCGGTCGCGTGGGCACGACGAAGCGCGGTTCCGCCGGCACGACCAGCCTCGGCCCCGTCGGTCGCGCCGGCTCCGCGTCCACGCTGTCGCAGAGCCTCGTCCGGTGTTCGTGGCGGTGGGACCGCTGAACCTCGTAGCAGCCGGGCTGTACCCGCGGGGCACGGTGTGCCAGGGCGCGCAGACGGCCGGGCCGCGCTCGTCCGGGTACCCGCCGTCGTCGTCCGCCTCGCACCGCACCGTGGTGTCGTCGCGGTGGGTCGGGGTGGCCGCGGTGGCGGTGCCGGAGAGGGCCAGGGTCACGGCGGTGGCGGCCAGGGCGCCGAGGGCCAGGGCGGTCAGTCGCATGGTGGACTCCTTGGGTTGGGTGTGCCGAGGAGCCTCGCCGGAGGTGCCTGAACCGGGCCTGAACGCCACCGAACCGATCTTCAGGTTCGCTTGAGGTAGCCGCCGCCATACTCGGGGCATGTGATTGCTGCTGGTCGACGACGAGAAGCGGCTCACCGACCTGCTCAAGGGCGGCTTGGCCGGCGAGGGTTCGCCGTCGACGTCGCCCACGACGGCAGCGAAGGCCTGTGGCTCGCGACCGAGAACACGTACGACGTGATCGTGCTCGACGTGATGCTGCCCCGGCTGAACGGCTACCGCGTCTGCGCGCGCATCCGCGAGGCGGAGAACTGGACGCCGGTCCTCATGCTGACCGCCAAGGACGGCGAGTACGACGAGGCCGAGGCACTGGACACCGGTGCGCGGTCCGGCACGCCGGGCGGCGGGTCGAGGTCCGGTTGACGAGGGGTGCCGCCGTCGGTGGCACCTGCGCGGTGCTCGAGGTGCTCGACGACGGCCCCGGCATCCCGCTCGACCAGCGCGAAGCCGTCTTCGACCGGTTCACCCGGCTCGACGCGGCACGGGACCGGGACGCCGGCGGCGCTGGCCTCGGGCTGGCGATCGCTCGGGACATCGCCGTGCGCCACGGCGGCGGCCTTGTGGTCGCCGGCGGCCCGCCGGGCGGACACCTGCGGGCCGATCTCCCGCTCGGCTGAGTGCCGGGCGGACCCGCTCAGCCGTGGCAGAGCGGAGTGAGCCCGCTCAGCCACGGTCGGGCCGGGGACCAACCGAGGTCGAGGACCGGCTCAGTCGTCATCGCCGTCGTCGTGGTGGTGGTGCTGCCCGCCGTCGTCGTGCCCGCTGTCGTCGGAGCCGTTGTCGTCGGAGCCGTTCTTGTCGTCGCCGGTGGTCGCGGGGGTCACGGTGGGGTCGGGTGCGGCGACGGGGCCGTCCTTGACCTGCACGTGGTCACCGATCTGCAAGGTGTTGAAGAACACGAGCGCGTCGGCCGGGTTGAGGTGCACGCAGCCGGCCGAGGCCCTGGACGGCGCGCCGGCGTGGAACGCGATGCCGCCGTCCTCGAAGAACACCGAGTCGGGCATCGGCGCCGGCTTACCGTTCGCCAGCGGGAACTCCGAGCTCGTGTGGTTCTTGTCCTTGCGGTACACGCGGAAGACGTCCCCGGTCGGCGTGTCCTCGCCCTTG
>DATAYB010000454.1:0-2199 GCA_036272795.1 Pseudonocardia sp. | reverse complement strand
CGACGAGCGCACCGTGCGCCGCTACGCCGCCCACCTGACCGACCTCGACATCCCGGTCCGCTCGGTGCGCGGCCGCTACGGCGGTTACCACCTCGCGCCCGGGTACCGCATGCCGCCGCTCATGCTCACCGACGAGGAGGCGCTCGCCGTGCTGCTCGGCCTGGTCGCCGGGCGCAGGGCGGGCCTGGTGACCACCTCCGTCGCCGCTGCGGAGAGCGCGGCGGCCAAGCTGCGGCGGACACTGCCCGTCGCGCTCGGTCGGCGCCTCGACGCGCTGCTGCGGACCACCGAGTTCACCGTCCGACCCCGTGCCGTGGCCGCCCCCGAGACCGGCGTGCTGTTGCTGCTCGCGGAGGCGGCGCGGGACCGCCGGGCGGTGGCCATCGGTTACACGGCCTCCGACGGGCGGCGCACCGAGCGCACCGTGCACCCCTACGGGATCGTCGCCCACTCCGGCCGCTGGTACGTCACGGGCGCGGACTCGGCGAGCGGCGAGATCCGGACGTTCCGGCTGGACCGGATCTCGGAGTCGGCGCTGCTGGCGGCCATGTTCACCGTGCCGGACGGGTTCGACCCCACTGAGCACGTGCTGTCCGGTATCGCACGCTCGCCCCACCGGCACGAGATCGCGCTGCGGGTCCAGGGCGTGGCGGAGCAGGTCGCGGCACGGTTCCCGGCGGGGCTCGCCACGGTGTCCGAGATCGGTGAGGACGGGTGGGTGCGCGTCGAGCTGCGCGCGGAGCGGCTGGACTGGGTGCCCGCCGTGCTGGCCGGCCTGGGCCTGCCGTTCGTGATCGAGGGCCCGGAGGCGCTGCGCGAAGCCGTCCGGGCGCTCGCCGACCAGCTCACCGCCGCCGCGGGCTAGGTCGGCTGAGAGGCGGCGGCCGCCGGCTCGACCGGGCCCGGCACGGTGGCCAGCCGCGCCACCACCAGCAGCAGGGCGAGCAGCAGCACCGGCACCGACCAGGCCAGCGGGGTGCCGAGGCCGAGCACCGTGGCCGCATACGCCTGGCTCACCGCGTCGGGCAGCAGCAGGACGCCGACCAGCGCGGACGCCAACAACCCCGGCGCGCTGGGCCCCTTCGCGAACCCGGCGGCGAGCACACCGCAGCCCAGCAGCATCACGCTGAACGCCGTACTCACCAGCAGGCCGCGGTGCTGCACCCATGCCGACGCCACCATCTCGGTGCCGATCAGCGCGAGAGCCAGCACCAGGATCGCGGCGACCAGCGGGCGCGGCGGCCGGTGCGCCTCGGGGTCGACCGCCCTGACCCGCCCGGCGCCGGCACCCAGCACCGCGCAGCAGACCAGGCCGAGTACCCCGACCAGCGACACGACGGCGGGCACCACCGCGACATCGGGCGGGCCGAGCGAGACGAACTCCCAGACCTGGCCGATCGCCGAGGCGAGCACGGCCACCGCGGCGACCCTGGCCACCCACCGCCACCGCAGCCACAGTGCGACGGCGGTGAGCACACACAGGGCCGAGGTGACGAGCCACAGCAGGGTCAGCCAGGTGCCGTCCGCGTCGGCCAGCGCCTCCGGGGTGTCCCGGAGGGCCGAGGTGACGTAGCCGGCGGCGTACAGCACCAGCCCGGTACTCGCGGCGCCGGCCAGCACGGTGGACCGCTGCGCCCCGAACAGAGTTAACACGGAGTTCATCTGGGATTCCCGTCCGACGCGGCGCACTCAGGACGGACAACGGTTCCAGGTGGTCGACGTCGGCGGGACCCCAACACATCGCCGCCCCCCGATCGGGTGGACCCAGAGAGACGGCGAGCACTGTGCGACCGGCGGTGCGACCAGCTAGCCGGCGAGCTCCTGGCGCGCCGCGCGCTCGACCAGGATCGGCACGAAGGTGCGGATCCTGGCATCGGCGAACCGGCTGCGCACCTGCTCAACGATGGCGCGGACCCGGCCCTCGTTGACGCCTTGGTCCGCGTAGTGAGCCACCAGCCGCGTCTCCACATCGGCGAGCTGCTGCTCGACCTGCCGCTCTTCGAGCGACTCCAGATTCGGGGCATCCAGCCGGGTGCTCATCGAGCCTCCAACCCATCAGGGGAATTGAGTCGACTCAATAAAACGCCGTCAAAGTGAACGGCAGGTGAACCAGCGGGGTGTCTCGGGCTCCGGCATGCCGCACATCACGCCGAGGCGGCGCGACCGGCCGGACCCTGCACCGGCCGGCCGCGCTACGCG
>DATAYB010000453.1:0-2733 GCA_036272795.1 Pseudonocardia sp. | reverse complement strand
GCCTGGCGCCCCGGCGGCGATGTTCGACGACCCGGACGCGCCGACCGGGCGGCCCGGTACCCGGGTGCCACACGTAGAGCTGGCCGGCCCGGACGGCGCCTTGTGGCCGCGTGAGCTGCTCGGTCCGTACTTCCTCGTCTTCACCGGAGCGCCGGACGGCGTGGCTGCGGCCCAGGCGGCGGCCACCGAGCTGGACCTCGAGCTGCGTGCCCACCCGGTGCACTCGGCCGTGCCACTCGGCGCCGGTGCCCGCGACACCGTGCTGGTCCGTCCGGACGGCATCGTGGCCTGGCGCGGCTCCGACGCGACCGGGCTCGGCAAGGCACTGCGCGCGGTCCTGCACCGGTGAGCCTCGTGAGTGGCGAGTGGTCCCATCGGACCGCTCGCCACTCACGACCGGACCATGGCGCGGCGCGTCCACTGTGGAGATCATGGTGCGGGGACCGGAACGGGACGCCGTACCCTGCGAGCCGTGGCTGGGACGACTGCGCGGTGGCCGATGACCTGGAGCCCGGCGACATGCCGCGGCGGGCGTTGACCGGCCCGCACCGCGTGGCGAACCACCGGATCGACCTGTGAGCGGCGCGGAGGCACCGGCACGGGACGGCACTGCCGGCGCCCGCTCGACGGCATGCAGCTCGGTGACCGTCGCGGCCTGGACGCTGGTCAGCCGGGTCACCGGGCTGCTGCGTGTGCTCGTGATCGGGGCGCTGCTCGGCTCGACGTACTTCACCAACGTGTTCCAGGCCAGCTCCGTGCTGCCGAGCAACGTGTTCACGGTGATGGCCGGCCCGGTGCTCGGCATGGTCGTGGTGCCCGCCGTGGTCCGGTCCGCCGCGCTGGGCGGGCTGGGACGCGCGTCCGAGGTACTCGGCCGGGTCGCGGGGCGACTGACCGCGGTGGCCGCGCTGTGCGCGGTGGGCCTGGCGCTGCTGTCCCCGCTGCTGGCGTGGACGCTCGTGTTCGAGGTGCCGGAGCCGGAGCGCGCCAGGGCGTGGCTGCTGAGCACGGTGCTGATCCTGTTCGTCACGCCGCAGGTGGTGTTCTACACGGTGGCCGAGCTGGGGGTGGCCGCCCAGCAGGGCCGGCAGCGGTTCGCGCTGGCGGCGGCGGCTCCCGCGGTGGAGAGCCTCGGCACCATCGCCACGCTCGTGGTCGCCGTGTGGCTCTTCGGCACCGGCGCGGACATCGACCACGCGCCGCTGGCCATGATGGTGGTGCTCGGGGTGGGCACCACCGGCTCGGTGCTCGTGCACGCCGCGCTGCAGTGCTACGGCGCGTACCGGGCCGGTGTGCCGCTGCGCCCGCGCCGTGGCTGGCGTGCCGACCCGGAGGCCCGCGACGCGCTGCGCAGGATCGTCCGGTCCATTCCGGTGGCCGCCTGCCCCGCGGTGGCCAACTACGGCCTCACCGTGGTGGCCGCCACCGTGCCCGGTGGGGTGCTCATCGTGCAGCTGGCCTACCAGGTGTTCTACGGGCTGTCGTTCGTCGGCGCGCGTGCGGTGTCGATGGCCGCGCTGCCGGGGCTGGCCGAGGCGGTGTCCGCGGGCGACCAGCGGCGCTTCGGCACGGCGTGGCGCCAGGGCGTGTTCTACATGCTGATCGCCGCGCTGCCGCTGCTCTGCCTGCTCGTCGTGCTCGCCCGGCCGACCGCGGACATCCTCGCCAACGGCGGGCTGCGGGAGGGCGACCTGATCGCCCAGCTGGCCGCCTGCCTGGCCGTGGTGGCCGTCGCGCAGCTGGTCGGCGGGCTGCACGACTACGGGCAGCAGGCGCTGTTCGCCCGGTTCGACGACCGGGGTCCCCGGATCGCCAGCTTCGCGGGCCTCGGCGCGACGGTGCTGGTCAGCGGGGCGTCGCTGGCGCTGCCGGCGCAGGACGGGCGGCTCACCGGGCTGGCGGTGGCGATCCTGGCGGGCGAGCTGGCGGGCGGGTTGACAGCATGGGCGCGCCTGCGCCGCGCGATGCGCCCGGAGCCGATGCTGGACCGCCGGCACGCGCTCACGGTCGCCGCCGCCACCGCGGCGATGCTGCCGGTGATCGCGCTCGGTTGGTGGCTGCTCGCCGTGCCGCGGCCGGCCCGAGGCGTGGAGCTGGCGCTGCTGGTGGCGTGCGGCCTGGTCTCGCTGGTGCCGTATGCGCTGGTCCTGGTACTGCTCGGGTCGGCGGGTACCGACCGCTGGCGGCGCCGTCCCGCGACCGCCCGGATCGTGCCGGCCCAGCGGGACGCGGCCCCACCCGCCGGCCGCTGGGCGTCGCGACACCATCGGCGCGGCTGCGCGGAGGCCAGCGCCGCCGGCGCCGCACTGACCGGGGCGGGTCCGACGCTGCCCTGCCCGGCGGTCTCGGGGACGGCGTCGCCAGGCCGCCCCGGCGACTGACCCGACGACGAGGCGCCGCAACGGCGAGGCGCTCCGCCGACAAGGCGCCGACGAGGCACCGGCCCGGAGCGCCCCGTTACCCAACTCCACACCAGGCCGGTTCTGCGCGCGAAAAACCTGCCTCCCGTGCAGCTCGGTAACCACAGGCCGCCCGGCCAGCCGGCCCGGAGCCCGCCCGGAGCGCCCTGTTATCCCGTTTCGCGCCAGCGGGTGCTGACCAGGGTGAGCGAACCGGGGCGCAGCTCCTCCCCGCAGTGCGCACAGACCGTCTTCGTGACCAGGTCGGCGCCACAGGTGTGCCGCCAGACCGTGGGGGGTTCGCCTTCGGTGATGTGCCGCTCGCCCCACTCCC
>DATAYB010000452.1:0-2729 GCA_036272795.1 Pseudonocardia sp. | reverse complement strand
GGCGTGCCTTCGGTCGTGCTGCCCGGCTCGGTCATCGAATCGCCCGCCGCCGGGTCAGGACGGCGGCGTGACGGTCACCGGGGCGTTGAAGTCGGACAGCGTCACGGTGACGGGCACCGGCCCGCCGCCGGCCGGGTTCGGCACGTCGATCTGGGCCTTGAGCACCCGCGAGCTGGCCTGGTCGATCCAGACGGTGCCGGTGGTCGCGCCGGTCAGGCCGGGGACGATGCCGGTGACGAGGTTCGGGTCGAGCGTCGCCCTGACCCGATAGGCCGGCACGCCGTTCACATCCTCGCGGGCCTCGGTGGTGGCGTTGGTGGCCGTGCGCAGCAGCGCGGCGACGCCACGGTCGGGGCTGAGCAGCGCGGTCGGGTCGTAGATGCCGGCCGCGAGCGCGAGCGGCAGCCGCTGGTACTGCCCGGTCGCACCCTTGAGGTAGAGCGTGCCCTGGGTGATCACGAAGTTGAACTCGACGGTGGACGTGCCCTGGCTGAGCGTGGCCGTGCCGATCGCGTCGCCGGCCGAGGTGAGCTTGCCGGTGGCCGAGCGCACCGGGATCGAGGTCAGGGCCGGGTCCACCGCGACGTCGACAGCCACCGTCTGCACCTGCGCCATCGCCGCGGCCGCGCGGGTCATCAGGTCGGGTCCCGCCGGCAGTGGTGGTGGGGCCGGCGCACTCGGTGCACCCGCGCCGCAGCCCGCCACGCCCAGCAGCAGCGCGACCAGGGCGAGCAGCAGTATCGGGACCCGGGGCGCGGTTCGCCGGGTGAACGTGCTCGGCACGGGTGCGGACCAGGGGGAGCGGGCAGTCACCGAGGCAGTCTAGTGGCGTGGAAATGAGGTTCCTTGACCGGAGGCGGGCAAGACGATCTCGTTTCCACGCCACTGGTGGCGTGGAAATGATCACTGAGGCCGGTCTCGGCCCGCCGTGAGTCGAGCGTCAGGCTAAGTCATTTCCGTTCTGTCGGGGGCTCCGGTTAGCGTCCTCCCGTGTCCGATGCACTGATCCAAGCCAGGGGCCTGGCCAAGAGCTTCGGACCGGTGCAGGCAGTGCGCGGCATCGATCTCGATGTGACCAGGGGCGAGGTGTTCGGCTTCCTCGGCCCGAACGGCGCCGGCAAGTCCTCCGCGATGCGGATGATCGGCTGCGTCTCGCCGCGCTCCGCCGGTTCGCTGCACGTGCTGGGGATGGATCCGGATGTGGAAGGGCCGGCGATCCGGGCGAGGATCGGGGTCGTCCCGCAGACGGACAACCTGGATGTCGAGCTCACGGTCCGGCAGAACCTGGAGGTGTACGGCCGCTACTTCGGGCTGTCGCGGGCGGCGGTCCGGGCCAAGGCGGTCGAGCTGCTCGAGTTCGCCCAGCTGACCGATCGCGCCGAGAGCGCGGTCGACCCGCTGTCCGGCGGCATGAAGCGGCGGCTCACCATCGCCCGCTCGCTGGTCAACGACCCGGAGCTGCTGCTGCTCGACGAGCCGACCACTGGGCTCGACCCGCAGGCCCGCCACCTGCTGTGGGACCGGCTCTACCGGCTGAAGCAGCGCGGCGTCACACAGCTGATCACGACGCACTACATGGACGAGGCCGAGCAGCTGTGCGACCGGCTGGTGGTGATGGACAACGGGCTGATCTCCGCCGAGGGCTCGCCGGCCGACCTGATCGAGCGGTACTCGACGCGGGAGGTCGTGGAGCTGCGGTTCGCCCCGGATGCGCCGCGCCCGGAGCTCGCCGAGCTGGACGGGCTGGTCGAGCGCACTGAGGAGCTGCCGGACCGGGTGCTGCTCTACGCCAGCGACGGGGAGGCCGCGCTGGGTGCGGCGATGCGCGCCGGGGCACGCCCGCAGACCAGTCTGGTGCGGCGCTCCTCGCTGGAGGACGTGTTCCTGCGGCTCACCGGCCGGAGCCTGGTGGACTGATGGCCGAGGGCGACAGCGAGCGAGCGCGGAGCCGAGACATGAGCACCGGGTCGGAGATGGCCGTGGTGCCCCGCGCCAGCGGTCGGGTGCTGCCCGGCTGGCGCGCGGTGCTGATGGTGATGGAGGCGTTCTGGACCTGGTACCGGCGCGGCTGGCGGGCCACCGTCGTGTCGAGCGTGGTGCAGCCGGTGTTGTTCCTGCTCGCGTTCGGGGTCGGTTTCGGCAGCCTCGTGCGCTCCGGCGCGGCCACCGGGGACGTGCCTTACCTCGTCTACCTGGCGCCCGGCCTACTGGCCATGTCGGCGGTGCAGACGGCGGCGTTCGAGTCGACCTACCCGGTGCTGTCGGGGTTCAAGTGGCAGCAGGTGTACTGGGGGATGGCCGCGTCGCCGATCACACCGGGACAGGTCGCGGTCGGTCACCTGTGCTGGATCGTGGCCAGGATGCTGTCCTCCGGGCTGGTGTACGTGCTGGTCATCGGGTTGGTGGGCGGGGTGACCGGGTTCGGTATCGTGCTGGCGCTGCTCGCCGGTGTGTTCTGCGGGGCGGCGTTCTCGGCGGTGACCATGGCGTTCGCCGCCTCCGTGCAGAACGAGGGCACGGCGTTCGCCTCGTACTTCCGGTTCGTGCTGATCCCGATGACGCTGTTCGCCGGCACGTTCTTCCCGGTGTCGCAGCTGCCGGTGTGGCTGCGCCCGGTCGCGTGGGTGACGCCGCTGTGGCACGGCACCGAGCTCGCCCGGGGTGCCGCGCTGGGCACGCTGCACTGGTGGCCGGCGCTCGGTCACCTCGCGTACCTGCTGGCGATGCTG
>DATAYB010000451.1:0-2077 GCA_036272795.1 Pseudonocardia sp. | reverse complement strand
CGGCGCGGACGCGATCGTCGTGGCCACCACCCGGGTCGAGACCATGCTGGGTGACACCGGCATCGCGGTGCACCCCGAGGACGAGCGCTACGCGCACCTGGTCGGCACCGAGATCGAGCTGCCGATCGTGGGCCGGCGCATCCCGGTCGTGGCCGACACCCACGTCGACCCGAGCTTCGGCACCGGCGCGGTGAAGGTGACCCCGGCGCACGACCCCAACGACTTCGAGATCGGCCGCCGCCACGACCTGCCGATGCCCTCGGTGATGGACGAGGGCGCGGTCATCGCCGACACGGGGACCCGTTTCGACGGGATGGACCGGTTCGCCGCCCGCGAGGCCGTCCGCGAGGAGCTGCGCGCCCAGGGGCGGATCGTCGCGGAGAAGCGGCCGTACACGCACAGCGTTGGGCACTGCAGCCGCTGCGACACCGTGGTCGAGCCCCGGCTGAGCAAGCAGTGGTTCGTCAAGGTCGAGCCGCTGGCGCGCGCTGCCGGTGACGCGGTGCGCGACGGCAGGGTCACGGTCCACCCGAAGGAGCTCGAGAAGCGCTACTTCGACTGGGTCGACAACATGCACGACTGGACGATCTCGCGCCAGCTGTGGTGGGGGCACCGGATCCCGGTCTGGTACGGCCCGGACGGGGCGGTGCGCTGCGTCGGACCGGACGAGCAGCCGCCCGGCGAGGGCTGGACGCAGGACCCGGACGTGCTGGACACCTGGTTCTCCTCGGGACTGTGGCCGTTCTCCACGCTCGGCTGGCCCGACGACACCGCCGACCTGAGGCACTACTACCCGACGTCGGTGCTGGTCACGGGCTACGACATCCTGTTCTTCTGGGTCGCCCGGATGATGATGCTCGGGCTCTACGCCATGGACGGGCAACCCCCGTTCGAGCACGTGTTCCTGCACGGGCTGATCCGCGACCAGTTCGGCAAGAAGATGTCGAAGTCGCGCGGCAACACGATCGACCCGCTGGCGCTGATGGACTCCTACGGCGCCGACGCGCTGCGGTTCACGCTGGCCAGGGGCTCGAACCCGGGCGCGGACATGTCGCTGTCCGAGGAGTGGGTGGCCGGCTCGCGCAACTTCGGTACGAAGCTGTGGAACGCGGCGCGGTTCGCGCTGGCCAACGGTGCCGACGCGGAGGGCGAGATCGACCCCGCGCAGCTGACGGACGCCGACCGCTGGATCCTCGACCGGGTCGGCTCCGTGGTGGCCGAGGTGGACACGCTGCTGGAGGACTTCCAGTTCGCCAAGGCCACCGAGCTGCTCTACCACTTCACGTGGGACGAGTTCTGCGACTGGTACCTGGAGCTGGCCAAGGTCCAGATCGGCCAGGGCCCGGACGGCGACTCGCCGCGCGCCGCCACGACGCGGGCGGTGCTCGGCAACACCCTGGACGTGCTGCTGCGGCTGCTGCACCCGATCATGCCGTTCCTCACCGAGACGCTGTGGACGGCGCTGACCGGCGGAGAGTCGCTCGTGGTGGCCTCATGGCCCCGGCTCACCGCGCAGGCGGCCGGGGTGAACACGGCGGTCGCGGAGCGGATGGCGGCGGTACAGAAGCTGGTCACCGAGGTGCGCCGGTTCCGGGCCGACCAGGGGCTGCGGCCCGGCCAGTGGGTGCCCGCCCGGCTGGTCGGCGCCGACTCGGCCGGCCTCGGCGACCAGCTGCCGGCGGTGCGCGCGCTCGCCCGGCTCGGCGCTGTGGAGGACGGCTTCACGCCGACGGCCACGGTGGAGGTCGGCCTCGGTGCCGGTGCGGTGCGGGTCGAGCTGGACACCTCGGGCACCATCGACGTGGCCGCCGAGCGCGCCCGGCTGACGAAGGACCAGGCGGTGGCGGAGAAGGAGCTCGCCGGCACCAGGGCCAAGCTGGGCAACCCCAAGTTCACCGAGCGCGCGCCCGCCGATGTGGTCGCCGGCATCCAGGCCCGCGAGCAGACCGCGCTGGCCGACCTGGAGCGGATCCGCGCCGCGCTGGCCGCCCTGCCGGAGCGCTGATCGACGGTGGCCACTGGGAACCGCCGGCCCGCCGAGGCCGAGGCCGAACGCCTGCGCGAGCACGAGGAACGG
>DATAYB010000450.1:0-3919 GCA_036272795.1 Pseudonocardia sp. | reverse complement strand
CATGGGCGAGGATGTGGCCATGACGACGATGCGGGACGTCGCGCAGCTCGCGGGGGTGAGCGCCAAGACCGTCTCGCGCGCGCTCCGGGGCGACGACTACGTCTCCGACGACGTGCGCGCGCGTGTGCTGGCCGCCGTCGGCGAGCTCCAGTACGTGCCGAACTCCCTCGCCGTCAGTTTCCGGACCGGCCGGGACCTGGCGATCGGCGTGGCCGTGCCGGACCTGGCGAACCCGTTCTTCGCCGAGATCGTCCAGGCGGTCGAGACCGTCGTACGGGAGCGGAGCGCGGCCGTCATCGTGAGCAGCACGAGCGAGGACGGAACGCGGGAGCGCGCCGTCCTCGAAGCGCTGCTGCGGCGCCAGGTCATGGGGCTGATCGCCGTTCCGGTCGCCCCCGACCAGGCCTACCTGCGTTCCTGGCAGAACCGCGTCCCCATGGTGTTCGTCGACCGCACCCCCGGCCGGCTGACCGCCGACGCAGTGCTGCAGGACGACGCCGGCGGCGCCACCCAGGCCGCCCATCACCTGCTGGACCGGGGCCACCGCCGGATCGCACTGGTCGCCGAGGAGCTGGACGCCGCCACCGTGGCCGTGCGGCGCGAGGCGTTCGCGGCGGTGCTCGCCGGGGCCGGCGTGACCGCGACCGATGTCGTCGCCACACTCGACCGGCTGACTCCGGGCGGGGTCGACGAGGCGATGCGGTCGCTGCGGGATCGGCCCGAGCCACCCACCGCGCTGTTCGCCGCCACCCTCCGCTCGGCGATGGCGGTGATCCCGTCGTTCGGCCGGATCGGCTGGCGGCCGGCGTTCGTCAGCTTCGGGGACTTCCCCATGGCGGAGTCCCTCGATCCGCCGGTGTGCGTGATCGACCAGGACCCGGCGGCCATGGGGCGGGCGGCGGCGCAGCGGCTGTTCCACCGCATCGACACCCCGAGCGCCCGCCTCAGGCGACAGATCGTGACGCCGGTCCGGCTCATCGAGCGGTCCTCCTGCGGCGCGGGATGACCTCTATGTCACCGGTGACATAGATACCGCCGATGGGTTAGCGTCTCTCGTCGAGCGCCACCGCCGGCAGGGAGAGGTCACCAGCATGAGGGCTGTCCGCTACGAGTCGCCCCGCAACTTCGCGGTCACGGAGGTCACCACTCCGGCGGCCGGGCCCGGCGAGGTCCGGATCGCGGTGGACCAGGTCGGGGTGTGTGGCACGGACCTGCACATCCACCACGGCGGCTTCAACGCCGTCTTCCCCCTGATCCCCGGTCACGAGCTCGTCGGCAGGATCGATGAGGTCGGCCCTGGCGTGGACCGCTTCACGGTCGGCGAGCAGGTCACCGTGAACCCCAACATCCACTGCGGCCGGTGCGACTACTGCCGGTCCGGCCGGTTGATCCTCTGCAACGACGCGAAGGGCCTCGGCAGCAACTACCCCGGCTTCTTCGCCGAGTTCACGACGGTGCCGCAGGAGCTCGTGTTCTCCGTAGCGGGCCTGGACCGGGACACCGCCGTCTTCGCCGAGCCGGCCGCGTGCGCCATGCACGGGATGGAGACCCTCGCGGTGCGCGCGGGCTCCAGCGCACTCGTGCTCGGCGCCGGCCCCACAGGACTGCTGCTCGCTCAGCTGCTGCGCTCCGGCGGTGCGGCGTCGGTGACCGTGGCCGCCCCCACCGAGTTCAAGCTGGCCACGGCCAGGGACCTGGGGATCGACCAGACGATCCTGATCGACCGCAACGACATGCCGGGCAACCTCGCCGCGCTGCTGCGGGCCTCCGGGGCGGACGGCTACGACTACGTCATCGAGGCGACCGGGTCGCCCGCCGTCGGGCAGATCTGCGTCCCGCTGACCCGGCGCGGCGGCACCGTCCTGATCTACGGCGTCACCGAGAACGATGCGCAGGTCAGCTTCAACCCCTTCGACGTCTTCCGGCGCGAGATCACCATCAAGGGCTCGTTCGCCGAGATGACCTCATTCGGCGCGGCGATCCACGCGCTGCGCTCGGGACGCGTCCGCACCGACGGCATCATCACCCACCGCTACGGTCTGGACGACTACGGCTCGGCGATCGACGCGCTGGCCAGCGACAAGACCGCGCACAAGGTCGTCATCGGCGTCTGACCGCGCCGCTGACAGCGACAACAAGCCATGACAAACGTCGGGGGGCGCACCGTGAACCAGATCCCGCCGTCCATGCGCAAGGTCGTCGTCGGGCCCGACCATCGGGTGACGGTCCAGTCGAGCCCGGTGCCCGAGCCGGCGGCCGGCGAGGTGCTGGTCCGCTCCCGCAAGGTCGGCGTGTGCGGCTCGGACGTGCACGCCGCGCACGGTCGGCACCCCTTCATCGCCCTCCCCTACGCCCCGGGCCACGAGGTCCTCGGGGAGGTCGTGGCAATGGGCTCGGAGGTCGCGGGCAAGGCCACCCGCAACGGCGTCCCGCTCGCCGAGGGCCTGCGTGTCGTCGTCGAGCCGACCCTGCCGTGCTGGTCGTGCAAGCAGTGCCGGCGCGGTGCGGAGAACCTGTGCGAGAACCTCGCGTTCTTCGGGTGCGTGCACTGGCAGGGCGCCATGGCCGATTTCTTCACCATTCCCGCCGACCGGCTGCACGCGGTGCCCGCCGAGCTCACCGACGAGCAGGCCGTGCTGGTCGAGCCGCTGGCCACCCCCGTGCACGCCGTGCGGATCAGCCAACTGCGGGCCGGCGACACCGTGGCCATCCTCGGCGCGGGCACCATCGGCCTGCTGACCCTCGCCGCCGCCCGCCGCGCCGGCGCGGGCCGCATCGTCGTCACCGACGTACTGGAGAGCAAGCGGGCCGCCGCGCTCACCTTGGGCGCGGACGCGGCGGTGAACGCCACCCGCCCGGACGTGGCGGCGGCCGTGCGGGAGGCGCTGGGTGAGAGCGCGGACGTGGTGTTCGACTGTGTCGCGATCCAGCCGACCATGGACGCCGCGATCGCCGTGGCGCTCAAGAACGGGACGGTCGTGGTCGTCGGGGTACCGACCGCCGACGTGCGGGTCCCGCTGCCGCTGATCCAGGACCAGCAGGTGCGGATCCAGGGCTCGGCGACCTATCTCCCGGTCGACTACGAGGTCTCGATCGACATGCTCGGTAAGGGGCAGGTGCGGCCCGGCGACTTCATTACGGGCACGTTCCTGCTCGACAAGACGGCCGACGCGTTCGAGGCGGCCGCGAGCGGCGACCACATCAAGGTGCTCATCGACGTGGGCTGAGCGCCGGTGGCGCGCCGCCCGGGCTGTTGGTCAACGCGACCTCGAGCAGTTGCTCGGCAGACCCGGTGAGAGGACGGCCCGCTGCCCAGACGGCATGCAACCGGCGGCGGAGTGTGGCACCGGTGAGGGGGACCTCGACAAGTCGCCGCTCGGTGAGCTCGTCCTGGACGGTGATGGCGCTGAGCACGGCCGGCCCGAGCCCGGCGATGACGGCCGCGCGCACCGCGGAGTTGGCGTCGAGCACCATGAGCGGGCGCGCCGGTTCGACTCCGGCCCTGCCGAGGATGCGGTCGAGCGTCTCACGGGTGCCGGAGCCGGGTTCGCGCACGATCAGCGGGGTGCGCGCCAGCTCGTCCAGTGCAACGGGCTGCTGGCGGTGGGCCCAGGGGTGGTCCGGAGCGACGACGATCGCAGCGAGTCGAGCTCGGCGAACACCCGCCCCGCCCACTGGCACACCGCCTTGCCCTCCACGGTCAGCGCAGAGCCGCGCTTCGTCCGGTTCACCAGGCCCAGCCGTAGGCGCCGCTCCAGCGCGCTGAGCCGCTTGCTCGCGGCGGGCTGGCTGATGCCCATCCGCTCCGCCGCCTGCCCGAGGCTGCCCAGCTCGCCCACCAGCACGAGCAGTCGCAGGCTCTCGACGTCCGGAGGGACCTCACTCATAACCCGATGCTATGACCTTCCCCGCGACTATG
>DATAYB010000449.1:0-14930 GCA_036272795.1 Pseudonocardia sp. | reverse complement strand
TGCGGACGTAGCCGCGCACGTCGAGCTCGCGCGCCAGCTCCGGGTTGAGGATTTTGTTGTCGTCGCCGAGGTGGTGCTCGTGGCGCACCAGCCACGGGAAGGTCCGTGCGGCGCGGGCCTCCGGGTCGAAGAACTGCTTGTAGCCGCCGAACACCTCGTCGGCGGACTCCCCGGACAGCGCGACCGTCGAGTGCCCCCGGATGGCCTTGAACAGGAGGTAGAGCGAGGCGTCCATGTCGCCCATGCCCATCGGGATGTCCCGGGCGCGGATGACCTTGGCACGCACCTCCGGGTCGGCCAGCTGGTCGGAGTCGAGCACGATGTCCTCGTGCTCGGTCTTCGACTTGGCCGCCACGTCGTGCACGTACGGGGTGTCCGGGGTCGCGCGCAGCTCGTCGGGCACGAAGTTCTCGGTCTGGCCGACGAAGTCGACCGCGAAGCTGCGCACCCGCTCGCCGCGCTCGGCCAGCTGCAGGGCGGCGATCGCGGTCATCGCCGAGGAGTCCAGGCCGCCGGAGAGCAGCGTGCACCTCGGTACGTCGGCGACCAGCTGGCGGCGCACGATGTCGTCCAGCAGCTCGCGGACGTGCGCGATCGAGGTCGCCCGGTCGTCGGTGTGCTCGCGCGTGGCCAGCGTCCAGTAGCGGGTGGTGCGCAGGCCCCGTGCGGTGACCGTGACTACGGTGCCCGGCTCGACCTCCCGCATGCCCTCCCACACGGCGTGGCCCGGCGTCTTGACGAACGCGAACAGCTCACGCACGCCGTCCAGCGTGATCGTGTGCTCGGCGGACGGGTTGGCGAGGATGGCCTTCGGCTCGGAACCGAAGAGCACGCCGTCCGGGGTCTCGTAGTAGTAGAACGGCTTGATCCCCATCCGGTCCCGGATCATCACGAGCTTGTCCTCGCGGGCGTCCCAGATGGCGAACGCGTACATGCCGTTGAGCCGCTCGGCGACGGCGTCGCCCCACTCCAGGTAGCCGTGCAGCACGACCTCGGTGTCGGAGTCGGTCTCGAACCGGTGGCCGCGCCCGGCCAGCTCGCGGCGTAGCTCGGTGAAGTTGTAGGCCTCGCCGGAGTACACCATCGCGACCGGCCCGTCGGCGGTGTCCACGCTCATCGGCTGCCGGCCGCCGGGCAGGTCGATGATCGCCAGCCTGCGGTGCCCGAGCGCGACGTGCCGCTGCACCCAGGTTCCTTCGTCGTCCGGGCCCCGGCACGACATGGTCTCGGTCATCGCATCGACGGTGGCCCGCTCAGTGCGGAGGTCCCGCGCGAACGCCACCCAGCCTGTGATTCCACACATGGTGCGCCTCCCAGTTTTGATCGCCCGTTCCACTGCTCCGGGGCGCGCGGCCGGAGGGTCCGCGCCTCGTGATTACATTCGATACCTATGTAAATTGAAGATGCCAGCGCTGTTGCTCCCGTATTACTGAGGGGTAGGTGAAGCTGGACTGGTCGGCGCAGGTCAACCGCGTGATCACCGAAAGTGTGACGTCCGTCATCAACCACTCCTTCGAGTTACCTCAAAAGAAGGGTCTGACCACTACTTTCGGTCGATCGAGCCCGCCGGCCCGGAGAGCCGGTCAGTCGATCGAACCCAGTGCGCGGGAGATCGCGCGGGCGCTGGTGCGGACCAGCGCTGCCAGCGGGTGCGGCGCCGCCACGCCGTGGTGGACCACCAGGGACACCGCCGCGACCACAGCGCCACGGGCGTCGCGGATCGGCGCGCCTACGGACAGCGCGTCGTCGGTGACCTGCCGGTCGCTGATCGAGTAGCCGTTGGCGCGCACGTCGGCGAGCAGTGCGCGCAGCCGCGCCGGGTCGGTCACGGTGTACTCGGTGAACCGGGGGATCGGCCCGCCCAGCACGTCCTCCCGGACGTCGTCCGGGGCGTGCGCGAGCAGCACCAGCCCACCTCCGGTTGCGGTCAGCGCAAACCGGCCGCCGACCCGGGTCAGCACCGGCACCGCCCCGCTGCCGGCGATCCGCTCGACGAACACCAGCTCGGTGCCCTCACGCACCGCGAGCTGGACGTTCTCCCTGGTGATCTGTGAGAGGTCCTCCAGGAACGGCAGCGCCCGCTCGCGCAGCCCCTGGCCACGCGGGGCCAGCGCCGCGACCTCCCAGAGCCGCAGCCCGATCCGGTAGCGGCCGTCGTCCCCCCGTTCCAGCGCGCCCCAGCCGAGCAGCTCGCCGGCCATCCGGTGCACCGTGGACACGGGTAGCCCGGACCGCCGCGACAGCTCGGACAGCGTCATCGCGGGGTGCTCCGCCGAGAACGCGCCCAGCAGCCGCAGCGCCCTGGCCAGCACCGGACCGGTGCCACCCGGGTTCGCGCCGGCCTGGCGCATCGCGGCCTCCTCGCTCCGGGTGCACCGCTCCGTGCCCTCTTACAGTTCCAGGAGCAGTTTCGGGCCCGCCGCGCGGGACACGCAGAGGAACATCGTGTCGTGCGCCTCGCGTTCTGGCTCGGTGAGCAGCGAGTCGCGGTGGTCGACCCGGCCGGCCAGCACCGCCGTCTCGCACGTGCCGCAGGTGCCGGCCCGGCAGGACGACAGCACCGGCACGCCGTGCTCCTCCAGCACGTCCAGCACCGACCGGTCCGGCGGCACCCGCAGTGTCCGCCCGGACAGCGCCAGCTCGACCTCGAACTCGTGGTCGGCGTTCTCATCCGTGTTCTTGTTGGTGGCCGGCTCGTTACCGGCCGGCGCCTCCGGGGTGAACCGCTCGACGTGCAGCACGCCGGCCGGCCAGTGGGCGGTGCGCCGCTGCACCTCGTCGAGCAGTGCCCCGGGTCCGCAGCAGTAGACGAGCGTGCTGGGCGGCGGCGCTGGCTCGCCGAGCAGCTGGTCCAGGTCGAGCAGGCCGTGCTCGTCCTGGGGGTGCAGGTTCACCCGGTCACGATGGGCGGCGTGCAGCTCGGCCGCGAACGCCATCGAGCCGGCCGTCCGCCCGCCGTACACCAGCCGCCAGTCCGCGCCGGTCGCCTCGGCGGTCTCGAGCATGGGCAGCAGGGGGGTGATGCCGATGCCGCCGGCGACGAACAGGTACCGGGGCGACGGCTCGAGCGGGAAACGGTTGCGGGGCCCGCGCACCCGGATGGTGTCACCGGCGCGCAGCGTGTCGTGCAGCCGCGCCGACCCGCCCCGCCCGTCCGGCTCGCGCAGCACCGCGATCCGCCAGCCGGTCCGGTCGGCCGGGTCGCCGCACAGCGAGTACTGCCGGACGAGGTCGGGCGCGAGCACCAGGTCGACGTGCGCCCCCGGTGCCCATGCCGGTAGCGCGGCGCCGGTCGGGTCGGCCAGCTCGAGCGCCAGCACTCCGTCGGCCACGGTCCGGCGGTCCCGCACGGTGAGCAGCAGGTCGGTCACCGGTGTGCTCCGTTGCTGGCCGCGGCGTGGGTGACGGTCATGGGGGCGGCGGTCAGTGTCTGGCCGGCGGTCGGTCTCTGGCCGGCCGGGTGGGCGGCGGTCGGCTCATGGCCGGCGGGGTGAGCGAGCAGCCAGTCCCAGACCTCGGCCGGGCCGTCGGCCAGGTGCACGGCGCCGCAGTGGCAGGTGCCCTCGAGGAGGTCGCTGCCCGGCTGCCAGTCCACCCGGAGCAGGGTTTCACCGCGGTGCGGCCGGTCGGGCGCCACGTCAGCCGGCCACGGCGGCGGCGGGCTTAGGCCCGGCCTGGTTCGGGCTGGGCTCCGTTCGGTTGGTCTGTGCGACCAGCGCAGCCAGCATCCGGCGGGCGGCCAACCCGCCGGTGTCGATGTTGATGCTCAGCTCCTGGTAGCCGGCCGGTTCCGTGTCGAGCACCCGCTGCAGCACGTTCAGCGCGGCGACGTCCTGCAGTACGACGGTACGGTTCTGGTCGGCGACGAAGTCGGACACGGACTGGTCGTCGAGTGCGAAGTCGCGGGCCACCGCCCAGAAGTCGTGCGTGCTCCGCTCGGTCTCCGGGGTGATCGCGTATACGACCTCGGCGTGGAAGGCTCCCGGGTCGCTGCCGTCGGCGTTGGGCAGCACGCCGACCGGGGCGATGCGCACGTGCAGCAGGTACAGGCACGGAGGCGTGTACTCGATGTCCTGCCAGCGGGAGATGCGGCCGGACAGCCCGGTGGAGTGAACGTAGAACGGCGGGCACTCGGCGTCGGCCATCCGCCTGCTGACGTAGATCACGCCGGCCTGCTCGTCGACCTCGGTGGTGATCGGCGTGTCCGCCACCTCGGGTGTGCCGATGGAGCCGTTGTGCAGGTAGGTCTCGTGCGAGAGGTCGAGCAGGTTGTCGACGAGCAGCCCGTACCCGGCTGCGAGCGGCTCCATCCCGCTGACCACGGTGTACCCGGGCTGGTCCAGCCACGGCGCGCGGGGC
The DNA here is from genome assembly GCA_036272795.1 of Pseudonocardia sp. Taxonomy (GTDB): domain Bacteria; phylum Actinomycetota; class Actinomycetes; order Mycobacteriales; family Pseudonocardiaceae; genus Pseudonocardia. The sequence continues at coordinate 10,571 of DATAYB010000449.1, read as the reverse complement.
ACCGGGGTGTGCTCGGCGCGGTCCGGGTTGCCGATCCACACCCAGACGAACGAGTCCCGCTCGACCACCGGGTAGCGCTTCAGCCGCGCTGTCCGCGGCACCCTGGTCTGCCCCGGCACCGCGGCGCACACACCGTCCGCGCCGTAGGTGAAACCGTGGTACCCACACACGACCTGGTCACCCACCAGCCGACTCGGCGGCTCGGAGAGCGGGAAGCGGCGGTGCACGCAGCGGTCCGAGGTGGCCGTGACCTCGCCGGCCCGGGTACGCCAGAACAGGATCGACTCGCCACAGACCGTGCGGGAGAACAGCTCGCGGCCGACCTCGCGGCCGTACGCGGCGACGTACCACTGGTCGCGCGGAAAACTGGACATGGTGGGCTCCTGGGGTCAGCGGGACCGGTGCGCAGCGGCACCACCGCCCACGATGGGGCCCCGCCCACCCCCGCCCACCCCCGCCCGAAGCCCCCATCCCACATGCCGGAAAACCAAGCGCCCAGCACGCCGGCGAGGCCGCTCGGCCGCCGCCTCGACGGCCAGGCGGCATGTGGTTACCGAGCTGCACAGGGGGCAGGTTTTCGGCGGGCAGAACCTGCCTGGTGTGGAGTTGGGTAACGGGGGGCTGGCCGGGTCGGCGGGCCGAACCTGCTTGGTGTGGAGTTCGGTAACAGCAGGCTCGCGTGGTCTTCAGTCGTGCTCGGGCCGCTCCGGCGTCGCTTTGTCGGGCGTTGCTTTGTCGGGCGCCGGGTCGGGCCCGGTGGTCTCCTCCTGCTCAGCGTCCGCCACGTCCGAGGGCTCACCTTCGGGCTCGGCTTCTGCAGTTTCCCCATCCTGCGCTCGCTCGAAGTGCTCGTGCAGCCTGGTGAGGATGTCCTCGTAGATGGTGCGCAGCGCGAGCTGCTGCCGGGAGCGGGTGAGCAGCCGGGTCAGCCCGTCGGGGCCCGGCCAGTTGGCCAGCACGCGCACGGCGGTGCGGTCTTCGCCGGCCTCGTGCACGGTCCAGGTGGTGACGAGCTCGGTCCGAGTGTCGCGCTCGACGATCTGGTGGTCGGCCGGCTCGTCGACCTGGACCAGGCAGTCCCACGGTTCGCGCCTGGGCCGGCCGATCTGCCAGAACCGCCTCGGCCGGGTGTCGCCGACCACCAGCGTCCAGCTCACCTCGGTGCCGGCGCCCTGCCCACCCGACACCACCTGATAGTCGTCGAAGTTGTCCGGCAGCAGCAGTGGCCGGACCGACTCGTAGTCGAGCAGCGCGCTGTGCACCTGCTCGATCGAGCTGTTGATCATCGCCACCGCGCTTGCCCTGAGCTCCGCCATTGCCGCTCAGCCCCGCCGCGCCACGACGCCGTAGCCGCCCGACTGGTGGGACAGGGGACCGTCGGGGTCCGGGCGCCACTCGTGCACCTGCACCACACCGGGCGGCAGCGGGACGAAGTCACCGAGTAGCGCGGCGAGCTCGGCAGGCTCCCGGACCACCATCGGCGTCGTCGTGTGCCGGGAGATCTCGAGCAGCAGCTCGATCTGCTCCGGGGTGCCGTAGTTCGGGCCGAAGTGGCTGATCACCAGGTGGCTGCCGGGGCGGGCGTGCTCGGTCAACCTGGCCAGCACCTCGGCCGGCCGGTCGCTGTCGGGGATGACGTGCAGCAGGGCCAGCAGCAGCACCGCGACGGGCCGGTCGAAGTCGATCAGCCGCCGGGTGATCGGGTCGGCCAGGATGGCCTCCGGGGCGCGCAGGTCCGCCTGCACCACGCCGCTGAGCTCGTCGCCGGTCAGGATGGCGCGGCTGTGCAGCACCGCAACGGGGTCGACGTCGACGTACACGACCCGGGCGGTCGGCAGCACCGAGCGGGCCACCTCGTGCACGTTGCCGCCGGTGGGGATGCCGGAGCCGATGTCGAGGTACTGCTCGATGCCCTGGCTCGCGCAGTACCGCACGGCCCTGCGCAGGAAGGCCCGGTTCTCCCAGGCCGTCCGGGCCGTGCCCGGCACGATGCGTTCGAGCTGGTCGGCGACCTCCCGGTCGACCGCGAAGTTGTGCGCCCCGCCGAGCATGTAGTCGTAGACCCTGGCCAGCGTTGCGGTCTTCAGGTCGATGTCGGGGGGCGCCCAGGAGGGCCGGGGTTCCGGCATGGCGGGAATCATCGCACTCAGGACCCTACGTCCGGCCGGGTCCCGGGCCGGACGGCGCGGCCGGTTCACCCGGGCCGGGGTGCAGCTGCGGCCCGGCCACCCCGCAGTGGGGGCACTCGGCCAGCCGCAGCGGCGCACCGGCCGGGGCCGCGCCCACCGGGGGAGTGGACGGCACGGCGGGCGTTGCCGGGGATCCCGCCGGAGTCTTGACCGGGGGCAGGGTCCGGGCCGGGCGGATCAGCACGGCGGACATCACCGAGGACGCCACGAGCAGCGCGGCGCCGATCAGCATCGCGCGACGGAACCCGGCGCCGTAGACGGCCGGGTTGGTGTAGTCGGCGCCCCCCAGCCCGGCGGCCACCGGGATCACCGCGACGGCGAGCAGCCCGGCCGAGCGGGCCACCGCGTTGTTGATGCCGGAGGCGATGCCCGCGTGGTGCTCGTCGGCGGCCGCCAGCACGGTCGCGGTGAGCGGCGCGACCGTGGTGGCAAGCCCCAGCCCGAGCAGCACCGTCGCCGGTAGCACGTCGGCCACGTAGCTGGCGCCCGGCCCGATCCGTGTGGCCATCAGGAAGCCGCCGGCGGCCAGCAGCGGGCCCAGGGTCATCAGCGGGCGGGGACCGATCCGGTCGGCCAGCGCGCCGGCCCGCGCGGACAGCAGCAGGGTCAGCGCGGTGATCGGCAGCAGCGACGTACCGGCCACCGTCGGTGAGAACCCGGCCACCGTCTGCAGCTGCAGCATCAGCAGGAAGAAGAACACCCCCAGCGCACCGTACAGCAGCAGGGTGACGGCGTTCGTACCGCTGAACAACGGGTCGCGGAACATCGACAGCGGCACGAGTGGGTGCGGCGAGCGGTGCTCCACGACGAGGAACGCGACCATCGCGAGCACACCGACCGCCCCGGCCACCAGCACCGCCGGGCCCGCTCCCGCCGCGCCGATCTCGGTCAGCGCGAAGGTGATGCCGCCGAGACCGACCACCACGAGGGCCGCGCCGAGCAGGTCGATGGCGCCGGCGGCGTTCGGGTCGCGGCTCTCCGGCACGTGACGCAGAGTAATCAGCACGACGGCGGCGGCCACCGGCACGTTGATCCAGAACACCGCCCGCCATGTCCAGTCCACCAGCGCGCCGCCGACGAACGGCCCGATCGCCCCGGCCACCCCGCCGAGCCCGGACCACGCGCCGATCGCCCTGGACCGGTCCTCCGCCCGGAACGACGCCGCGATCAGCGCCAGGCTGCCGGGGGTGAGCAGCGCGCCGCCGATGCCCTGCAGCACCCGCCCGGCCACCAGCAGGCCGGCCGTGGGGGCGAGCCCGCACAGCGCCGAGGACACCGCGAACCACACGATGCCGACCAGGAACACCCGCCGCCGCCCGAACCGGTCACCGAGCGCGCCGCCCAGCAGGATCAGCGCGGCCAGCGACAGCGTGTAACCGTTGACCACCCACTGCAGCGCGGCGAAATCGGCGCCCAGGTCCTTGCCGAGCCGCTCCAGCGCCACGTTGACCACCGTGGAGTCCAGCATCGCCAGCCCGGACCCGCCAACCGTGGCGGCCAGCACCCACCGCCCCGCCGCGCGGTCGACCCGCAGCTCGCCGCTCACCGGCTACCGCTGAACCCGGCCACGCAGTCACTCATCGCCGCTCTCCAACCGTTCCCGCAGCCGGGTCAGGGTCTGTGCCAGTAGCCGGGACACGTGCATCTGGGACACCCCGACCCGGTCGGCGATCTGGGTCTGCGTCAGGTTGCCGAAGAACCGCAGCATCACGATCGTCCGCTCGCGCTCGGGCAGCTCGGCGAGCAACGGCTGCAGGGACTGCTGGTAGTCGACACGCTCCAGCTCCGCGTCAGCCTCGCCGAGCAGGTCCCCGAGCGTGGTGCCGCTCTGGTCCCCGGACAGGATCTCGTCCAGCGAGCTGCCCCGATAGGCCTGACCGGCGGCCAGCCCCTCGAGGACCTCGTTGGTGGGCAGCGCCAGCTTGTCGGCGAGCTCGCTGGGCCTCGGCGCTCGACCGAGGCTCTGGGACAGCTCGGCGATCGCACTGTTGATCGAGACGTGCAGGTCCTTGAGCCGCCTGGGCACCCGCATGGACCAGCCCTGGTCCCGGAAGTGCCGGCGTACCTCGCCGCTGATGGTGGGCACCGCGAAGGAGAAGAAGTCGGTGCCCCGGTCGGGTTCGAACCGGTCCACCGCGTTGATCAGGCCGACGGTGGCCACCTGGACCAGGTCGTCCAGCGGTTCTCCCCGGTGCGCGAAGCGGCGCGCGATGTGCTGGGCCACCGGCAGGTACCCGGTGACCAGCTGGTCGCGCAGCGACTCACGGCCCGGGTCCTTCGGATCGAGCGCGGCGTACTCGGTGAGCAGGGGGACCAGATGCGCGTACTCATTGTCCCGCGACGCCTCGACGCCCGAGTCGTCGTCGTCCGACTCCTCGTCCTCCGGCCCCTCGGCTTCCCTGGGCTCGTCAGCGGGTCCGCGGCCGGCCGGCGCCGAGGTCACTGCGTCGCGCCGGCACGCTTGGTGAGTCGGATGGCCAGCGCTTCGGGCACGCCGTCGACGCCGGGCGCCGCTGTGACCTCGTCGGCGAGGGTCTGCAGCACCCGCCAGCCGAAGCTGTCGGTGCGGACCTCGGCGCCCGGGGCGGGCGTCGAGGTGCTGACCGTGACCACGATCTGGTCTTGGTTCAGCACGAACTTGCAGCTCAGCATGCCGTCCGGGGCGGCGAGGGCGACCAGTGTGGTGCAGGCCTCGTCGACCGCCATCCGCAGGTCGGAGATGGCATCCAGGTCGAAGTCCGCCCGTCCGGCGAGATCGGAGGCAACCGCTCGAACAGTGGGAATCAGCGCGGGCCGCGCGGAGATCCGGATCTCCACCACGGACGCGCCGGTCTCAGCTACAGGCACGGGGAAATCCTGCTCCCACGGTGCGCCGAACGCGAATCGGGGCCACTCAACACGCTGTGTGAGCGTGGTTCACGGCGCGCTTCCTTGTGAATGACCGTTCATGGATCTTCACTGACCGCTCGACGTTTTCCTTCTCAAATGCCCCATGGATCCCAGTTCGGTCGGTTAAGTAGTTCTTGACTCTTGGGGGGTCTGCGCATGGTGGCGGGCGACATGGGGTGGGGGCAGCTCCCCACCACGGACCAGGCGTTCGACGCACCCCAAATTTCGCGCACCCTGCCGGCCCAGCTGCGCCGTTGCCGACGGGTCGTGGCGGTCACCGTGCACCTGCCCGAGTTCCTCGTCGCGGCCTCCGGGCTGGTGCAGCGGCTGGCCACCGCCGGGGTGCGTACCGACGTGCTGGTGGCCGCCGAGGCCGACGAGCAGGCCGACGACGCCGCCGAGCTGGCCCTCGGTGAGCTGGGCGTGCCGGAGCTGGCCCGGCACCGGCTGGCGCTGCCGACGCCGATCGGCCCGGACCGGGGGGACGACCTGTTGGCCGGGCTCAGCGAGCTGGTCGGGTTCGATCCGGAGCCGGGCGTGTACTGCCTGGCCCCGGCCGTCGACGGCCTGGACGCGAGCCAGGCGATCGTCGGTGAGGCCGCGCGCCGGATCGCCAGGGTGTACCGGCTGAAGCTGGTCAGGTTCACCGCCCCGCCGGATGCCGCCTCCGTGCACCTCGAGCTGGAGGGCGCCGAGTGGGCCCGCAAGGGCGCCGCGCTGGGTGCCTGCGCCACCCAGGTGACGCCGCTGACCGGGCACCACGAGTACTTCGGCCTGTAGGCCGGTACCCGCTCCGAACGTCGCGGTGGTGAAGTTTGCCCTGTACACAGGACGAGTCCCTTCTGGGCGGCTCCCGTTAATCAGCCCAGAAGGGACTCGTCCTCTTAGTGGAGGCCGTCGTCAGTACGGTCCGACCTGCACTATTGGGAGGGTGGCCCTGAGCGGGGCCGCAAAGTCAGAGTGGGCCGCCAGCCGGGCGGCCGGGTGGGGATGCGCCGGGGAGCGGCTCAACTGGCGACCGCGCTGCCCTCGATGATGGCGCGGCGCTCGGTCTCGGCCAGGCCGCCCCAGACGCCGAAGGGCTCGCGGGTGCGCAGGGCGAACTCACGGCAGGGCTGCAGCACCGGACAGCTGGCGCAGACTTCCTTCGCGCGCGCGGTGCGGCGGGCGCGGGACGGGTTCCGCTCGCCGTCGGGGTGGTAGAACATGGCGCTGTCCATGCCACGGCAGGACCCGAGCCGTTGCCACTGCCACTCGTGCTCCGTCGGGCCGGGCAAACGGGTCAGATCGCTCACGGTGCTCACCTCTTTCCTCCGGTCGACAGACCGGACCGTGGGAGGTGTTCCCCGGCCTCGCCTCGTTCAAACCCCGATCATTGGGCTATTTCGGACTCCCGTTCCGCCGTTGGTCCGGCCGGCGTGGCCGATGGGGCGGCGAGCACGTCGGCGGCGGAGTCGGCCACCCGGAACAGCTCGAACAGCCCCGCGATGCGCAGCGGGCGCAGCACCTGGCGGCGTGAACAGGCCAGCCAGAGCTCGATGGCACGGTCCGCCGCGATGGCCCGGGCCTCGACCAGTGCCGCCAGCCCGCTCGTGCCGAGGAACTCGACCTTGTCAAGGTCGATGATCATGAGGCTGTGGTCGCCGGCGAGCGCGGAGGCGATGCTCTCCCGCAGGCTCGGCGAGCTCAACATGTCGACCTCGCCGCCGATCGCGAGCAGCACTGTGCCCGGCGCCGGGTGCTCGAGCCGGATGGTGATCGGTTCCTCGGTCCAGAGTTGGCCCACAGCGGGCACGGTAGGCCTGTCGGTGCGGCCCAACAACTCGTGGCGCCCCGGTCCTGGCATGCGCTCAGATCGCGCTCAGATCAACGGGGTAGTTCGAGGCAACGTTTGCCAATATCTTGACAAGCTTGCGCAAGGCGGGGCACGGTCGGTGTTCGCCGCCGACCGAGGAGGGCGCTGTGGGGCCTACCCTGACTGACGTGGCCAAGCGGGCCAACGTGGCCTTGTCCACGGCTTCCCGTGCCTTCAGCGATCCCGACCGGGTCGGCCCCGACACCTTGCGCAAGATCCGGATGATTGCGCAAGAGGTGGGTTACGAGCCCGGGTCGACTCGCACCTCGGGCTCAGCGGCGAGCAGTGACCACGCCACGATCGCGGTCGTCGTGCCCGACATCGCCAACCCCGTGTTCGCCGCGTTCGTCAAGGCCGCGCAGGGGCAGGGCTGGCACAGCCGCCACACCGTGGTGCTCGCCGACAGCGACTTCGACCCGGACCGCGAGCGCGCCGCCATCACACACCTGGCCCGCCGGGTGGACGGCATTGCGGTGTGCTCGTCGCGCCTTGCTGCCGACGAGGTGCTCGCGCTGGTGGGCCGGGTGCCGTTGGTGCTGGTCAACCGCGTGACCGAGGCGGCCGACTGCATCGTCGCCGACGCCACCGAGGGACTGCGGCAGACCGTCGACTACCTGACCGCGCTCGGCCACCGGCGGCTGGCGTACGTGCAGGGCTCGGCGCTGTCCTGGTCGAACCGGCACCGGGTCGCCGTCGTCGCGGAGCTCGCCGCCGGCCACGGCCTGGAGCTGGCGATGCTCGACTGGCAGACCGAGACCGTCGACGGCGGCACCGCGGCGGCCGCCCGCGTCGTCGCCTCCGGGGCCACCGCCGTGATCGCGCACAACGACCTGGTCGCCCTCGGTGTGATCGGCGGTGCCCGCGCGCTCGGCATCCGGGTCCCGGAGGACCTGTCGGTGGTCGGCATCGACGACATCCCGTTCGCCGCCGTCGCCCGGCCCGCCCTGACCAGCATCTCGACGCCGAACGCCCGCGCCGGCGCGCTCAGCCTGGAGCTGCTCGGGCGGGCCGCCGCCGGTGACCGCCCGGCCCCGCGCACGCTGCGCCTGCCCACCCACCTCGTCGTCCGCGCCTCCACCGGCCCGGTCGCCGCCCGTGCGCCTGCCGGTGTGCGCTGACCGTCGCGCTTCCTCCCGAATCCGTCCGCGTTGTCCGTCCGCGTTGTCCGTCCGTGTTGAAAGGCTCTGCATGAAGATCGTCGTGGCCGACCCGAACCTGGTGCCGCTGCGCGCCGAGCTGGAGGCGGGCCTGCCGGTCGGCGCCGAGGTGACCTGGCCGGACCGGCGCGACGACCGGGCCGTCGAGGCGGCGCTGCCCGGCGCCGAAGTGCTGGTCTGCGCCCGGTGCACCCCCGCGATGGCGGCCGCCGGTCGGAGCCTGCGCCTGGTGCACGCGCCTGGCGCCGGGGTGGACAGCATCGACCTCGCCGCGCTGCCTGCCGGCACGGTCGTGGCCAATACGTTCCACCACGAGGACTCGATCGCCGAGTACGTGCTGGCCGCCACGATCCTGCTGCGCCGGGGCTTCCTTGCCCAGGACGCGGCGCTGCGCCGGGACGAGTGGGCCTCACCGGCGTACGACCCGGCGGTCGGTTGGGGCGACTCGCTGGCCGCCGCGACGGTCGGCCTGGTCGGCTTCGGGCACATCGGCGAGCGGGCGTGGCGGCGGTTCCGGGCGTTCGGGGCGCGGGGGGTCGCGGTCAGCAGGCGGGGTTCGGTGGATGCCGCCGCGCACGGCCTCGCCTGGGCCGGCCCGATCGGCGAGCTGCCCACGCTGCTCGAGCAGTCCGACGTCGTGGTGCTCAGCGCCCCGCTCACACCGGCCACCACCGGGCTGATCGGGGCCGCCGAGCTGGCCAGGACGCCGCCGGGGGCGGTGCTGGTCAACGTCGGCCGGGGGCCACTGGTCGACGAGCAGGCGCTGTACGAGGCGCTGCGTTCGGGTTCGCTGGGTGGGGCGGGGATCGACGTCTGGTACGGCTATCCGGGGTCAGGGGCGGCCGCTCACAGTGGGGCGGCGGTCGTGGCCGCCCCGTCCGCACTGCCCTTCCGTGACCTGCCGAACGTGCTGATGACACCGCACTCCTCGGGGCTGACCCGGCAGACCTACGCCGGCCGGGTCGGCGACATCGCGGCCAACGTGCGTCGCCTCGCCGCCGGCCAACCGCTGGTCAACGTCGTGGCGGTGGCGGGCGCCCCGCTCTCCGGCGCCGGCGTGCCGGCGGTGAGCCGGTGAGCGGCGCCGTGACCGACCGCATCGTCGCGGCCGAGGTACTGGTCACCAGTCCGGGCCGCAACTACGTCGCCCTCAAGATCGTCACCGCCGACGGGCTGGTCGGCTGGGGTGACGCCACGCTGAACGGCCGCGAGCTCGCGGTTGCCGCCTACCTGCGCGAACACCTCTGCCCGATCCTGCTCGGCCGCGACCCGGCGCGCATCGAGGACACCTGGCAGTACCTGTACCGGGGCGTCTACTGGCGTAGGGGCGCGGTCACCATGGCCGCGATCGGCGCGGTCGACCTCGCGCTCTGGGACATCAAGGGCAAGGCCGCCGGCATGCCGGTCTACCAGCTGCTCGGCGGTGCGGTACGGGACCGGGTGCTCTGCTACACCCACGCCACCGGCGCCGACACACCCGCGCTGCTCGACGCCGTGGACGCCACCCGGGCGCGCGGCTTCCAGGCGATCCGGGTGCAGACCGGAGTGCCCGGGCTCGGCGTGATCTACGGGGTGGCGAGCGGTGGCGGCGGGTACGAGCCGGCCGGCCGGGGCGCCGGTCCTGTTGTCGAGACCTGGGACACCGACGCCTACCTGCGCCACCTGCCCGGCGCGCTGGCGCAGGTCCGGGCGCACGTCGGCCCCGAGCTGGCGCTGCTGCACGACGCGCACCACCGGCTCACCCCGAACCAGGCCGCCCGGCTGGCCAAGGCGCTGGAGCCGGTCGACCTGTTCTGGCTGGAAGACGTCACGCCCTCGGAGAACCAGGACGTGCTGCGGCTGGTCCGCCGGCACAGCACGGTGCCGCTGGCGATCGGCGAGGTGTTCACCACGATCTGGGAGTTCCAGCAGTTGATCACCGAGCAGCTGATCGACTTCGTGCGCGCGGCGGTGTCGCACGCCGGCGGCATCACCCACCTGCGCCGGATCGCCGCGCTGGCGGAGGTGTGGCAGGTCCGGCTGGCCCCGCACGGCCCCTCCGACGTCTCTCCGGTGGCGATGGCCGGCGCGCTGCACCTCGGTCTGTCCACCCCGAACTTCGCCATCCAGGAGTACATGGGCTACCCGGACGCGGCGCACGAGGTGTTCCGGCACATCTGGAGCTACGCCGACGGCCACCTGCACCCCGGCGACGCTCCCGGGCTCGGCATCGAGGTCGACGAGGCGCTGGCTGCCCAGTTCCCGTACGAGCGGGCCTACCTGCCGGTCGCCCGCCGCCGCGACGGCACGCTGACGGACTGGTGAGGCAGTGACGGACCCAACTTCGGTACCTGTAGCGGACGGGGCGTCGGGCGCTGTGTCGTCGGGCGCTGTGTCGTCGGGCGGGGCGTGCCTGCGCCGGTTGTCCGCCGCGTCAACGCCTGCCAGCGCGCTGCTGCACCGCCGGGACCTGTCGTCGAACGGCAGGCCCGCCGGCATCGT
>DATAYB010000448.1:0-2334 GCA_036272795.1 Pseudonocardia sp. | reverse complement strand
CGGGCCCGCGCCCTGTCGATCCGCTCCAGCACCTGCTGCTCGCGCGACAGGTGCTCGGCCCCGATGTGGGGTCCCTGCTCCTCGGCCTCCCGCACCGCGTCCTCGGCCCAGCCGGCCCGCGTCGATCGGACCGGAATGTCCGAACCAAGATCCTGCGTCACGCTCGGGTCGCCTCCTTGACCCGTTCACGCGTGAACCGGCCGAAGTTGTAGTACGCCGCGCAGGCACCCTCGGACGACACCATGCAGGTGCCGATCGGCGTCTCCGGGGTGCACGCGGTGCCGAACACCTTGCACTCCCACGGCTTCAGCACGCCCTTGAGCACCTCGCCACACTGGCAGGCCTTCGGGTCGGCCACCCGCACGCCGGGGACGGAGAAGATCCGTTCCGCATCAAAGGCAGCGTACTTCTCGCGCACCTGCAGGGCCGACTGCGAGATGAAGCCGAGCCCGCGCCACTCGAAGAACGGCCGCAGCTCCATGGTCTCGCCGATCACCCGCAGCGCCTTGGGGTTGCCGTCCCACGGCACCACCCGGGCGTACTGGTTCTCCACCTCGCAGCGGCCCTCGTGCAGCTGCAGCAGCAGCATGTACACCGACTGCAGGATGTCCAGCGGCTCGAACCCGGCGCAGACCAGCGGCTTGCCGTGGTCGCGCGCGATGAACTCGTAGGGCCGGCAGCCGATCACGGTGGACACGTGGCCCGGCCCGATGAACCCGTCGAGCCGCAGGTCGGGGGAGTCCAGGATGGCCTTGATCGCCGGGATGATCGTCACGTGGTTGCAGAAGACGGAGAAGTTCTCCAGGCCTTCCGCCGCCGCGCGCAGCACGGTCATCGCGGTGGACGGCGCGGTGGTCTCGAACCCGATCGCCATGAACACGACCCGCTTGTCCGGGTTGTTGCGGGCGACCTTCAGCGAGTCCAGCGGCGAGTACACCATTCGAATATCGGCGCCGGCGGCATTGGAGTCGAAGAACGAGCCGCGGCCACCGGGTACCCGCATCATGTCGCCGAACGACGTCATGATCACGCCGGGTTCCTCGGCGATCGCGATGGCGTCGTCGAGCCGCCCCATCGGGATCACACAGACCGGGCAGCCCGGCCCGTGCACCAGCGACACGGTCTCCGGCAGGTAGTCCTCCAGGCCGTGCTTGTAGATGGTGTGGGTGTGCCCGCCGCACACCTCCATGAACTTGTAGTGCCGGCCGGGCTCGCACAGCGCGGCGATCCGGGCGGACAGCACGCGGGCCTTCTCGGCGTCGCGGAACTCGTCGACGAACCTCATCGCTCCGTCCCACCCGGCTGGCTGGTCTCGGACTGGGCCAGTGCGATCAGCTCGTCGGCGTAGGCCTGGCCCATGCCCTCGAGCATCCGGACCGCGTGCGCCGCCTCCTCCTCGTCGATCTTGGAGAGGGCGAAGCCGACGTGGATCAGGATCCAGTCACCGGCCTTGAGCTCCTCGTCCTCCAGCAGCCCGATGTTGACCACGCGTTTCACCCCGGCGACGCTGACCATCGCGAAGTCCTCGCGGTCGGCGAGCAGCTCGACGATCTCACCCGGTATGCCGAGGCACATGGCGTGCTCCTTCCAGCGGTTGCGGTGCGGCGGGCACCTCGGTGACCACCTCGGTGACCAGCTCGGAGAGCAGGTCGGTGACCACGCGGGTCACCGCCGTCGCGGCGCCGTCGACCGCCGCCGCGACCGGGTCGGACAGCCCGATGCCGTCCTCGGTGCTGGCCGGCTCGCAGCCGACCACGAGTACGCGCCGCAGGCCGGCGGTCGGTTCCTGGCCGGACGAGGTGGCGAGCGAGCCGAGCAGCGCCAGCACCGTGTCCGGGCTCATGTCGTGCGCGTCCGGCACGGCGATGTTGTCCACCGCGTCGTCGCTGGGCGCCGTGACCCCGGACAGGTCGTGCTCCAGCAGGTACAGCTGGCCCGGCTCGCCGCCGCGCGCGGTCGTGTCCACCAGTACCAGCGCGGCGTACCCGTCCAGCAGCTGGTAGGCGAGGTGCATGCCCCGGATGCCGACGTCCACCAGCTCGACGCCGGCCGGCAGCTCGCGCTCGTGCAGCCGGCGCACCACCTCGACGCCGAACCCGTCGTCGGATAGGAAGATGTTGCCGACGCCGGCCACCAGGATGGCGTTCACCGGGGCACCTCGACCTCGTCCACGCGGAAGTACCGGAACCGGCCGTGCGAGGCCTGGAACTCCGAGCCCGGGTCGTCGAGCAGGCTGACCGCGAGGTGCACGTCGCCGTCCACGTCGTGCAGCACCGCCTCGACGAGCGCCGGCCGCCCCGTCAGGAACAGGTCCTGGGCGTCCGCCCGGCCGTT
>DATAYB010000447.1:0-3548 GCA_036272795.1 Pseudonocardia sp. | reverse complement strand
TCTCCATAGAAACCTGTCTCAAACAAACAACACAAACTGGCATAAACAAACCAGACAAAAAAGCTCAGCACACTGTTGAGTTCTCAAAAGACATCCACACACCATCACACCCCGCTGGTTAGCGGAATGTTCCGGGGTTGTAGCACCACTGTACACCATCCAGATCCTGGCGGATCCAGGGGGGGTGCTCCGTGAAGCTTGTCAGCGAACCGGCCTCATACTTGCAGGCCCTCTGTGAGGGGCTGGTGTTGCTTGGTCCGGCGCCTCGCTGACCAGAAGAAAGTTACGCGGTGCCCCCAGAGCAAGTCAAATCGGGGGTAGGGAAATCGCGCCTACCAGCGGAAACGACTCCTTTTCATGATCGTTTCTTGTCGTGCCCCGCGGCACCACTGGCGATCCGAGGGGCCTCCGGAGGGCCTTCCCTGGTCGTTGCCGTGCCCTCGACGCCATCGGGAACCGCCTCCACGGCCGCGACGGAGCCCCCAACAAGGGCCGCACCGGGCGCAGCACCCGGAATCGACCCCGAACTCCTGGCAATGGGGGAATCCGGCGCGTCCCGCTCCGCCATCTGGCGCAACATCGCGTTGTAGGCCGTGAGGTCGGCATCGCCGTCGAGCTCCGCTCGGCGGTCGGCCCGGCGCGCGGACCGCTCATCGATCCGCGACCACTGCACCACCAGCGCAATCACCACAATCATCAGCGGTATCTCGCCGGACGCCCACGCGAATCCGCCACCGAGGCGCTGGTCCGCGTCCACGTCCGGCACCCAGGGCAACGCGAGCCCCGCGTAGTACGAGCTCCCGATCACCTCGTGCGTGCTCATGAGGATCACGCCGAAGAACGCGTGGAACGGCAGCGAGGCGAACACCAGCGCGAGCCGCGCGACCGGCGCCAGCGGCCGGGGCGTCGGATCCACCCCGATCACCAGCCAGAAGAACAGCAACCCGGTGATCAGGAAGTGCACCATCATCGCCAGGTGCGCCAGGTGCGACGGCAGCGCCGCCTCGAAAAGGCCGGAGAAATAGAGCACGTAGTACGTGCCGACGAAGAGCGGCAGCACCACGAGCGGGTGGGTCAGCCAGCGGGTCAGCGGCGCGTGCAGCCCGGCGAGCAGCCACTCCCTCGGGCCCGGTGGCCCCTCCCTGCCGCCGCTGGGCAGCGTGCGCAACGCCAAGGTCACCGGCGCCCCGAGGACCAGGAGGATCGGCGCCAGCATGGCCAGCATCATGTGCTCGGCCATGTGGATGCTGAACATCGCCGGCGCGTACCGCCCGATGCCCGACGATGTGGCGAGCAGCACCACCGCGCAACCGGCGAGCCAGCTCACCGTGCGGCCGACCGCCCACGGGTCCCCCCGCCGCACCAGCTTGCGCACCCCCACCAGGTACAGCCCGGCGAGCAGGAGCGCGGCGGTGCCGAAGAACAGGTCGAACCGCCACTCGAGGAGCAGCCGGAGCGGGGTCGGCGGGCCGGTCAGGTTGTAGCCGATCACCACTTCGGTGCGGGACGGCGTCACCACCCCCTGTACCGGCGGCGCACTGCGACCCAGCGCAACGGCGAGGCCGATCGTCGCCAACATGATCAGCACCTCGACCGCGCCGAGCCGCAGCAGAGCGCCCCGGCTACCGCTCGCCGCCGCCGCGACGGCATGTCGGCGCTGCAGATATCCGAATACGCCGAGCACCAACAGGGCTGTCGTCTTGGCCAACAACAGGGCCCCGTAGTAGGTGCCGAACAGGTCCGCCACAGGGATCCGGACCAGCGCGTTCAGTACTCCTGACACCGCCATCGCCAGCCAGCAGACCAGCGCCAGCGCGGAGAACCGGGTGACCGCCGTCGGCAGTTGGGCGGCCGCCTCCGCGCGCCGACCGGCCAGGCTCAACACCGCGACCAACCCGCCCACCCAGAGCGCCGCCGCGACCACGTGGATGATCAAACTGTCGGTGGCGACGTCGTGCGAGCCGCCCGCCGCCGAGTGCCCGGTGGCGGCCACCGGGAGCAGCCCGTACACCGCCAGCGCGAACAGCACGACCGACGTCCCCCAGCGCAGCGCCACCCGGCAGCCGGCGAACACCACCACCGCGACGATGGCCGTGTAGCCCCAGGCGGTGGCCACCTCCAGCTGCGGTACGACGGCGACCAGCCGCTCGAAGCTCAACACGTCGGTGACCGGCCGCCCCAGGCTGTCCGCCACGGTCAGCGGCACCATCAGCAGCGCGGCCACCGTCCAGGTCCCCGCCGTGTAGGACGCCGACCGGAGCGCGCGGTAACCGGTCACATCGAGGTAGCCAGTGCCGGTGCGATCCGGGGCGACCAGGAAGGCGGCCAACAGCAGCGCTCCGACGGTCAGTACCGCGGCGATCTCGCTCACCGTGCGCACCACCGGCAGCCCGTAGGTGGTGAGCGGGCCAGGGTCGGGTAGGCCGAGAGCCTCCAGCGGTCGCGCCCCGGTCAGTGCGGTCAGCCCGGCCGCGACGAATGCCGCCACCACGAGGCCGACCAGCACCAACGACAGCACGCCTGAACGGCTCGCTCGGCCGGTCTCATCCATCGTCCGCGCCACGCGACCAGCGTAGAACCCGCCTGGAGCGGTCCCCACCCGCCGTCGCGACCGGTACTGCCACACTCGCGCGGATGACTGCCACGGCCCAGCCCGCCAGCCGGCCACCCACCGCGCCGGACCTGCTGCGGAGCGCCACGGACCGGTCCGGCCGCACCCCCGAGCAGTGGCTGACCGCCGCGCTGGCCGACGCCGAGGGTCCGGTACTCGAGCTACGTACGGCGGCACCGGATCCCGCGCGGCTCGTCAGCCTGCGACTGCTCGGGCCGGTTGGGCGCGTCGGGCGGGGGGAAGCCGCGCCGGGACCGAGCAGCGCCGGGCGGGCCGAGGCCGACCGGCTGCCGGTGCGCACCAGGGGGCTCGCGGGGGTCAGGGCCACCATGTGCCTGCCGGTGGTCGAACCACTCAACGGGCTGTTCGCCGAGCTGCGCCGGGTACTGCGCCCGACCGGCACGCTGGCCGCGCTGGTGCCGTCCCGACCGGGCACCCTGCTGGTGACGCCGCGCGGTTGGCGGCCGCTGAACCGGGCGCTCGCCGGGCACCCCGGCTTCCGCCACGAGTCGGCGCGCGACCAACTGACGTGGCTGTTCGCCGCCGCCGACTTCGCGGTACTGGCGGACCAGCGGCGGGTGTTCTGGGTACCGATCCCGGACCGGGTCGCCGCCGAGGACGCCGTCGCCGCGCTGGTGCCGGCCGGGATCTGGCCGCCCGACGTACCGGCCGACCGGGTGCGACGCGCGGCGGAGGAGTTGGCCCGACAAGCGGCGCCCGGACGGCGGCTGCCCATCGCGTTGAGGATGGTGGTGGGTCGACGGTGAAGTCGCGCCCGACCGGAGCCGCGCGCACGCTACGCTCACCCGCGGACCGGCCGACTCCCGCGCACCGCGCGAGCCGCGGCCAATGGTCCGGCCAGGCCCTCGTAGCTCAGCTGGACAGAGCACCGGACTTCTAATCCGACGGTCGCAGGTTCGAGTCCTGCCGGGGGCAC
>DATAYB010000446.1:0-4584 GCA_036272795.1 Pseudonocardia sp. | reverse complement strand
GGCCGGACCCGCACCAGGCCGGCCTCCAGCGTCGTGCCCGGGTGCTCCAGCAGCCAGCGCAACCCGTCCATCGCGTCGCCGTCCGGCTCCACCCAGCTGGTCTCCGGGTGGCGGGCGCGCAGCCTGGGCAGCAGGCCGCCGGCCAGCCCCCCGACGACCGCCACGGTGCGCGCCGGCGCGGCCGCACTCCCCATAGCGGCCGCACCGGTACCCGCCCCTGGCCCGCCCGCCGCCGCGCCTGCCGCCCCCTTCGCGGCAGCCGCGGCGGCCGTACGTGCGAGTGCATCCGCGCCGGCGTCGAGAATGCCGGCGGCCACCGCATCGCCCCGCCGCGCCGCCGACAGCACCCTCGGCGCCACCCTGGCCAGCGTGGCGGCGGTGGGCAGCGGGGCCGGTGCGACGCTGGACAGCGTGGTGCCCCACGGCGCCGGCGTGTCGAGCTCGGCCAGCTCGGTGACCGGACCGCGGCCGTCGGTGGCACGGGCGGCGGCCCGCAGTCCCTCCAGGCCGATCCAGGCTCCGCCGCCCTCGTCGCCGAGCAGCGGGCCCCGGCCGTCCGCCCTGCGCACGGTGCTGCCGTGCACCCCGAGCGCGACGGCGCCCGTGCCGATGCACAGCACCACGCCGTCTCGCCCGGTCAGGGCGCCGGCGTGCCAGGCCACGATGTCGCCGGTGACCAGGACGAGCTCGGGAGCGTACGGCCAGCTGCGGCCGAGCTGGCTGCCGAGCTCGCTGGCCTCGGCCGAGCGGGCCAGCGCGCCGGGTACCGCGACGGCGAGGCGCCACGGCACGGTCGGGCTGTCACCGACTGCGTAGCGGACCAGCCGGGCGATGGTCTGCGCGCCACCAGGGTCCCCTAGCCCCGCGCCCTGGCCGCGCCGGCTGACCGGGCCGTCGTCGACCCGCACCCGGGTGGTGCTGCGCCCGATGTCCACCGTGACGGTGCAGGGCGCGGTCACTGCTCGGCTCCCCGGTGGCGCGCAGACGGGATGATGTCGACCTCGATCAGGTACCGGTCGCCCCTGGCCACCGACTCCACCCGCTCGACGACCTCGCCGCCCCCGTCCCTCGACGTCCGCACGAAGCGCAGCGCGGGGCGCCCGGCCGGCACGCCGAGCAGCGTCGCCTCGCGCAGGGCCAGCACCACCGGCGCGACGGACTGCTTGCCGGCCGCGATGTGCCGGCCGTACCGGCTGGCGAGCACGTCGTAGTAGGACACGTCACCGTCCAGGTCGGCGCCGGTCAGGCCGGGTACACGCAGGCAGGGTGCGTGCAGCGTCTCCAGGGTCATCGGCTCGTCGTCGGCCAGCCGCACCCGGCAGACGCGCAGCACGCGCTCGCCGCCCGGCATCTCCAGCTGCGCGGCCAGCTCCAGGTCGGCGACGATCACGTCCCACCACAGCAGCCGCGAGGATGGGACCAGCCCGCGCCGGCGCATGTCCTCGTGGAACGAGGTCGCCATCAGCGGCTGGGCCGGGGCCGGCCGGCGGACGAATGTGCCGGCGCCGTGCCTCCGCTCGACGAGCCGGCGGGCCATCAGGTGCTCCAGCGCGTGCCGCACGGTCATCCGGGACACCCCGCAGCGCTGCGCCAGCTCCCGCTCGCCGGGCAGCAGCGCGCCGGGCCCGCGTTCGAGGCAGAGCGCCTCCACGTGCGCCTGCACCGCATCGGTCCGGGAGTCCGACATGAGAGTGGTATAGACCTCTGCGCTTTCGCCCACAAGAGGTCTGCACCAGTTGATCGTGAGCAGGGCCCCTATCGGCCCAGCGTGCGGTGGTTGTCAGGTCGGGTGGCAGCCTGAGTTGCGGTGACCTAAGTTGAGGCTCGGGTACGCCGCAATTTCAATTGCTATCACCCGTTCGGGCACGCAGTCGAGGGGTTGCTCGTGGCACGATTGCTCTAGCTCTAGACTACATGGCGGCTGCGGCGGAAGCTGCCCGCCGTGTCGTGCGGTGGCCCGCCCTGCTACACCGGTGGAGACCACTCGCACAGGTCCACCGGTACTCAAAGGAGACATGCGGATGACCGATCACGACACGTTGTTCATCGGTGGCGAGTGGGTGTCGCCGAGTTCGAGTCGCACCATCACGGTCGTCTCGGCCAGTACCGAAGAGGTCATCGGGTCGGTACCCGAGGCGCAGGAGGCCGACGTCGATGCCGCGGTCGACGCGGCCCGGCATGCGTTCGACGACCCGAACGGCTGGGCGACGTGGCAGCCCGCGAAGCGCGCGGCGGCCATGGAGCGGTTCGCCGACGAGCTGGAAAAGCGCGGCGGCGAGATCGCCAAGCTGGTCAGCGCGCAGAACGGCATGCCGGTGGCGATCTCCACGGCGTTCGAGGGCGCGTTCCCGGCGGTGCTGCTGCGCTACTACGCCGGCGTGATCAAGGAGGCGGTGTACGAGGAGGAGCGGGCCGGCCTGATGGGCGGCACCATCGTGGTCCGCCGGGCGCCGATCGGCGTGGTCGGTGCGATCGTGCCGTGGAACTTCCCCCAGTCCCTGGCCGCGTTCAAGTACGCGCCGGCACTCGCGGCCGGCTGCACGCTGGTCATCAAGCCCTCGCCCGAGACGGTGCTGGACACGATCCCGGTCGCCGAGGCGGCCGCCGCTGCCGGCATCCCGGCCGGCGTGATCAACTTCGTGCCGGCGGGCCGGGAGGTCGGCGCCTACCTGGTGTCGCACCCGGGCGTCGACAAGATCTCGTTCACCGGCTCCACCGCGGCGGGCCGCTCGATCGGCGAGACCTGCGGCCGGCTGCTGCGCCCGGTGACGCTGGAGCTGGGCGGCAAGTCGGCGGCCATCGTGCTCGACGACGCCGACCTGGACCTCGCCACCGTCGGCGAGAAGCTCTTCCAGGCCACCCTGCTGAACAACGGCCAGACCTGCTTCCTCGGTACCCGCGTGCTCGCGCCGCGCAGCCGCTACAAGGAGGTCGTGGACACCTTCGCCGCGCTGGCCAGCTCGCTCAAGGTCGGCGACGCGCTCGACGCCACCACGCAGATCGGCCCGATGGCCAGCGACCGCCAGCGCGACCGCGTCGAGGGTTACATCGCCAAGGGCAAGGCCGAGGGCGCCAGGGTCGTCGTCGGTGGTGGCCGCCCGGCCGGCCAGGACCGCGGCTGGTTCGTCGAGCCGACGATCTTCGCCGACGTCGACAACAACCACACCATCGCCCAGGAGGAGATCTTCGGGCCGGTGCTCTCGCTGATCCCGTACACCGACGACGCCGACGCCGTGCGCATCGCCAACGACTCCGACTTCGGCCTCGGTGGCACCGTGTGGACCGGCGACAAGGATCGTGGCCTCGGCGTCGCCCGCCGCGTGCAGACCGGCACCATCGGCATCAACACCTACCTGCCGGACCCCGCCGCGCCCTTCGGCGGCGTCAAGGCCAGTGGCCTCGGCCGGGAGCTCGGCCCCGAGTCCATCGGCCACTACCAGCAGATCCAGTCCATCTTCACCTGATCCCACGCGTTCCCCGGGCCCCGTCGGCACTCCACCGGCGGGGCCCGCTCGCGACCCGGCCCGGTCGACCGGCTGGGGCCGGCGTGGGGCGTGGGGCCGGCGTGGGGCCGGCGTGGGCGCCCGCACAGACCGTGTACCCACAGCACAGACCGTGCACAGTCTGTGCTGTGGGTACTTGGTCTGTGTGGGCCGGCGTGGGCGGCGGCCCGCCGGGTTTTAGAGTTCGGGCGTGGCAGGGGCGGCGGGGAGTGCTGGGCGGCGGAGGCTGGGGCCGAGGGACCCTGCCGTGACCAGCCGGATGATGGCCAGGGTGCGCCACAAGGACTCCAAGGCCGAGCTCGCGGTGCGCCGGGCGCTGCACGCCGCCGGGGTCCGCTACCGGCTGCACGCCCCGGACGTGACGGGACGCCCCGACCTGGTGATCCGGTCGCGGCGGCTCGCAGTGTTCGTGGACGGCGACCTCTGGCATGGCAACCCGGACGAGGTCAGGCGGCGGGGCCGCGCATCGCTGGCCGAGCTGTTCCCCACGCGCACCGAGTGGTGGGTCGCCAAGATCGAGCGCACCATGGCGAGGGACCGCGAGGTCACCGAGGCACTGCGCGCAGGCGGCTGGACCGTGGTGCGCCTCTGGGAGCACGACGTGCTGCGCGACCCTGACGGCAGTGCCGCCACGGTGCGCAGGGCTCTGGACGCCGCCGGGCGCCGGACCGCCGGCTGAGCCGGGTGCCGGACCGCCGGCTGAGCCGGGCACTAGAACACAGGCTGGGCTGATCTTCGCAGGCGGGGCGGCCGGTTGGGCGCGCCGACGTGCGCCCAACGGTACTTCTGCCGCGCCAGCGAGAGGGCCACGCTCAGTCACCGGCCGTAACCAAAAATGCGCCGCGTTCAGCGCGCTGTGTTGGTCGTCTGCCGTACGAGTGTGAATACGCGCTTGTCGGCGTGCGACGCTTCGCGAGGGACGGGGCCACTGTGCCACCGCGAAGTTGGGGGAGTGACTTGCACTCGGAACAGAACGAGCTCGGCGAGGCCGAGGCGAATCCACTCGCCTCGGTGCTGTCCGGTATGCCCGAGGTGTGGCAGCGGCTGCTCGAGGAGCACCTGCCGGACAGCTACGGACGGT
>DATAYB010000445.1:0-3326 GCA_036272795.1 Pseudonocardia sp. | reverse complement strand
ATGTCCTTAAATACAGGACATGGAGGTCACCTTGTCGACGACGACCACCGCGGCTGTCGCGGAGCCGGGAACGGGCGAGTTCGCGTGGCGCACGGTCGTGCTGGACGACCCCCGGCCGGACGAGGTGCTGGTCCGGATCGTCGCGACCGGCCTCTGCCACACGGACCTCACCGTGCTCGCCGGGCGCCAACCCACCGTTCTGCCGGCCGTACTGGGCCACGAGTCGGCAGGGGTGGTGGAGTCCGTCGGGAGCGGCGTCACCAGGGTGCGCCCCGGCGATCAGGTGCTGCTGACGTTCAACTCGTGCGGACACTGCGCGCGGTGCCGGTCCGGCGTGCCCACGCAGTGCGAGTCGTTCTTCGCGCGCAACTTCAGCGGCCGCCGCGAGGACGGCACCGCCCCGATCCGCGGTGAGAACGGCGCCCCGATCGGCGGCCAGTTCTTCGGGCAGTCATCGCTCGCCTACCACGCGCTGGTCAGCGAACGCAGCGTCGTGCCGATCGACGCCACCGACGAGGACGACCTCGCCGCGCTCGCCCCAGCGAACTGCGGTGTCCAGGCCGGCGTCGGCACCGTGCTGAACGTGCTGCGCCCCCAGCCGGGCGACAGTGTCGCGGTGTTCGGCGCCGGCGCGGTCGGGCTCTCCGCGCTGATGGCCGCCCGGCTCACCGCGGCCACCGCGCTCATCGCCGTCGACATCGTCGACTCCCGGCTGAAGCTCGCCGGCGAGCTCGGCGCGACACACCTGGTCAACAGCACCGGCATCGACCTGCTGAGCACCCTGCGCGAGCTGGCCGGCGGCACCGGGGTGACCCACATCGTCGAGACCACCGGCGTGACGGCCCTGCTGGAACAGGCCATCGAAGCGGTCGCCGTCAACGGCACGGTCGCCGTCGTCGGTGCCCCGGGCGGCGCGAACCGTGCGTCGTTCAACGTCAACGCCATGATCGATGGACGCACGGTGCGCGGCGTGACCTGCGGCGCGAGCGACCGGATCAACTTCATCCCCACGCTCGTCGAGCTGTACCGGCAGGGCCGCCTGCCGTTCGACCGGTTGGTGCGCACCTACGCCCCGGAGCAGCTCTGGCAGGCCGTCGCCGACACGCGCTCCGGCCACACCCTCAAACCGGTCATCCGGTTCCCGCACTGACCGGCCCACTGACCCGGCCTCACCAGACCAGCCATCGGAGTACGCGGATGCCCGCCACGAACACGCCCCTGCCGCACGCCCGCAACCTGATCGGCGGGCAGTGGTTCGACAGCCCGAAACGGGGCGAGGCGCACAGCCCCGCCACCGGCACAGTGCTCGGCAGCTACGCCGACGCTGAGCTCGACCACGCCAGGACCGCGATCGCCGCCGCGCACCGCGCGTTCACCGGCACCACCTGGTCCAGGGACCGCCAGCTCCGCGCCCGCGCGCTGAACCAGCTGGCCGACCGGATGGCCGAGCGCCGCGATGACCTGGTCACCATGCTGGCCAGGGAGAACGGCAAGACGCTCGGCAACGCGGCGATGGAGGTCGACTCCGCCATCCCGAAGCTGCGGTACAACGCGGCGCTCGCCCTGACCGACGCCGGCCACGCGGGCGAGGTCGCGCCGGGCCGCTACTCGATGACCCTGCGCCAGCCGATCGGGGTCGCCGGTGTCATCGTGCCGTGGAACTCACCCGTCGTGCTGTCGGTCCGGTCGTTCGCGCCCGCGCTGGCCGCCGGCTGCACGGTGGTCATGAAGATGCCGGCGCAGACCGCGCTGACCAACGGGCTGCTCTACGAGATCATCGCCGGCGCCACCGCGCTACCGGCCGGCGTCGTCAACGGGTTCACCGAGTCGGCGAACGAGGGCGCCCCCCTGCTGGTCACCGACCCGGACATGCACGTCGTCAGCTACACCGGGAGCACCGAGGTCGGCAAGGCGATCATGGCGCAGGCCGCCGCGCAGCTCAAACCGCTCTCGCTCGAGCTGGGCGGCAAGAGCCCCATGATCGTGTTCGACGACGCCGACCTGGACGCCGTGGTCCCGACCCTCACCGCCGCGGTCACCACCTTCGCCGGACAGTTCTGCATGGCTGGCGCCCGCGTCCTCGCGCAGCGGGGCATCGCGCCCGAGCTCCGGCGCAGGCTGGCCGAGGCGCTGAGCGCGGTCGTGGTCGGACCAGGTGACGACCCGAACACCGAGATGGGCCCGATGATCGACCGCGCCAACGCCGAGCGGGTCGACAGGATCGTCGCGGAGGCCGCCGAGTACGCCTCGGTCGTCGTGCGCGGCGGCATGGTCAACCGGGCGGCGGACGCCGCTGACGCGTTCATCCGGCCCAGCCTCGTCGAGGTCAGCGACCTCAAGGCCCCGATCGTGCAGCGCGAGGTCTTCGGCCCGGTCGCCACGTTCGAGGTCTTCACCGACGAGGCCGAGGCGATCAACCGCGCCAACGCCACCGAGTACGGGCTCGCCGCCTCGATCTGGACCCGTGACGTGGACCGCCCGCTCCGCGTCGGCCGGGAGATCGATGCCGGCACGGTGTGGACCAACACCTGGGCCGTCGTGCACGACCAGATGGAGGAGGGCGGGTTCAAGCACAGTGGGCTCGGCCGGCTCAACGGCCACCGCGCCATCGAGGAGTTCCAGGAGATCAAGCACTTCGTGCTTCCCGGCCACACCCCGGCTGGCTAACCCGACCTGAGCCGGAGGTGGCGGAGCTGGCCGCCGGTGCGCCTTGTTACCGAACTGCACAGGGGGCAGGTTTTGCGGCGCGAAATCCTGCCTCGTGTGCAGTTCGGTAACAGCGTGCAGGGTCAGCGGACCCCGATGCGTTCGGCTCCATCGGTCCGGCCCCGCCCTGACACCGCCGTGAGGCCGGGCGAACCGGGGCTACATGGAAAAAACTGTCGCTCAGGTCATCAGACGTCTAATGTCTCAAACTGCGCGTCGGGCGCAGGGCCACGTCGTGCGTGATGCTGACTTCGGTACGGGGCCGGTAGCGAATGATCACGAACGACACACCGCCATGGACAGTTCCCTCGACTCCACGGGCGGGCGCGCCCGAACGGCCGGTCGCCCGGTTCGGGCCGAGCGCTGTGCCGCTTGCCGTGCCGCTTGCCGTGCCGAGCCCCGAAACGAGCGCCGTGCCGAGCGCGCTGATCAAGGTGCTCGGCCCGACCGAGGCCGAGGTCGACGGCCACCCGGCTGACCTCGGCGGACCGCTCGCGCGGCGGCTGCTGACCGCGCTGGTCGCGGCCCAGTGCACGACGGTCTCCGACGACCAGCTCGGGGAGATTCTCTGGGACGCGGGACGGCCGCCCCAGGCGATCGCCGCGCTGCGCGCCTACGCC
>DATAYB010000444.1:0-18568 GCA_036272795.1 Pseudonocardia sp. | reverse complement strand
GGCTGCGCCGCACTTCCGCGAGCTGGTCATCCACGATCCGGAGCTGGCCGGCGAGCTCCGGTCGGTACATGCCGCGCTGAGCCTCCCTGGTGACCCGCTGGAGCACGAGTCCCGGCTCGCCGAGCTCCTTGGCCGACTGGTGCACCGGCACGCTGAGGCGCCCGGTGAGGCCCTCCCCCGCCGGCGACTCGCCGAGGTCGTCCACCCCGTGATGAGCAGGCTCGCCGACCAGATGGCCGCGCCGCCGTCACTGGCCGAGGTCGCCGCCGAGCTGGGGCTGTCGCGCTACCAGCTGGTCCGGGCGTTCCGCGACGAGGTCGGCATGCCCCCGTACGCCTGGCTGGCCCAGCACCGGGTGACGCACGCCAAGGCGCTGCTCGACCGGGGCGGCCAGCTGGCAGAGGTCGCAGCCCTGCTCGGATTCGCCGACCAGGCCCACCTGACGCGCTGGTTCCGGCGCGTGGTCGGCGTGACCCCTGGGGTGTACCGCAACAGCGTTCAAGACGCCGCCCGGGAATGGACCTGATCCTGAGACTGGTTGTCCGGTGATGGGCCCGCCACGGAGCGGTGTGGAGTGCACCGCCGTGCGGTGGTGCGGAGAGCGGCGAGGGGTGCTGTGAGTCGGCGAGGTTGGGTGCTGTTCGGGGCGATGTGCCTGCTCTGGGGCATCCCGTATCTGATGATCAAGATTGCGGTCGGCGGTGTCTCGGTGCCGGTGCTGGTCTTCCTACGCACCGGGATCGGCGCGCTGGTGCTGCTGCCGCTGGCCTTCCGGCCCGGTGCGCTGGCCAGCCTGCGTGCGCACTGGCGGCCGCTGCTGGCCTTCGCGGGGCTGGAGATCATCGGTCCCTGGTACCTGCTCTCCGACGCCGAGCGGCACCTGTCGAGCGGGCTGACCGGGCTGCTAATCGCCGCCGTGCCGATCATCGGGGTGCTGGTCGCGCGGGGGTTCGGGGACACCACGCGGCTCGGCCCGATGCGCTGGACCGGGCTCGGGCTCGGGCTGGCCGGCGTGGTGCTGCTGGCCGCGCCACACCTGAGCGGCGGTACGGCGTGGCCGGTCGTGGAGCTGCTGCTGGTCGCGGTCGGTTACGCCACCGCCCCGGTGATCGCCGCCCGCCAGCTCGCGGACGTACCCAACCTGCTGATGACCGCCAGCTGCCTCGGACTCGCCGCGCTGGTCTACGCCGTGCCGGCCGCCCTCACCTGGCCGACGGCGCTGCCCTCCGGGCCGGTGCTGTTCTCCCTCGGCGCGCTCGCCGTGGTCTGCACCGCGCTGGCGTTCGTGCTGTTCTTCGAGCTGATCCGGGAGGTCGGGCCGGCCAGGGCTGTCGTGTTCACCTACGTCAACCCCGCGGTCGCGGTCGCCGCGGGCGTGCTCCTGCTCGGTGAGCCCCTGACCACGGCGGTGGTGGCCGCGTTCGTGCTCATCCTGTCCGGCTCCGTGCTCGCCACGGCGCGGCAGCGGGAGAAGGTGCCGGCCGCAGTCGTCGCGCAGCCCTGCCCCGCCCTGGACAGCCCCGCCGACTGAAGTCCCGCCCGCCGCGCCCCGCTGGCGGCGCCGCAGACCGGCCTGTTGTTACCGAGCTGCACAGCGGACAGGTATGTCAGCGCAAAAACCCGCCTCCTGTGGAGTTGGGTAACCACGGGCAGGGCGCGAACGGAACCGGTTTGGCGGGCCCCGCACGGACTGGTCAGAGCGGCTCGGGGCCCTCGATGGCGTACTGCGCGAGCTTGACCTCGCGGCCGTCGTAGTCGGCGACCTCGTCCCGCAGCCAGTGCATGCCGCACTTCTCCATGACGCGGCGGCTGGCGGCGTGGTCGGTGGTCGCCTCGGCCACCACCCGGCCGATGTCGGGCTGGCCGAGCAGGTGCTCGATCGCCGCGCCGAGGGCCTCGGTGGCGTAGCCCTCGCCCCAGCAGGACGGCGCGAGGTCGTAGCCGACGGACACCTCGACCGGGTCGGCGGTGCGGGCACAGCTGATCGTGCCGATCACCGCGTCGTCGGAACGGCGGACCAGCAGCCACGGCCCCAGGTTGGGGGTGTCCTCGCCGGTCTCCTGGTCGATCGCCGGGTACAGCGCCACGAGCCGCAGCACCTGGGTGGCGAACGCCGACGGGTACTCGTCGGCGAACGCCGGGCGGCTCTCGTCTGTGCCGGCCAGGATCCGCTCGGCGTCCGCCGCGGTGAGCGTGCGCAGCAGCAGCCGGGTGCTGGAGATCAGCTGAACGGACACGCCCTAGTGGTCCGAGCGCGGCAGGTGGTACTCGAACAGGAGCCCACCCACCATGAACACCAGGACCACAGCGGAGATGATGATCGCCCAGGGCAGCCAGTAGGCCGTACTGATCGAGACCATGGCGACACCGGCCGCCAACCCGATCGGCCAGTAGCTGCCCGGGCTGAAGAAGCCCAGCTCGCCGGCTCCGTCGCTGATCTCTGCGTCCGGGTTGTCCTCAGGCCGCGTCTCCAGCCGCCGTGAGACGAACCGGAAGTAGGTGCCGATGATCAGCGACAGGCCGCCCGTCAGGGTGAGCCCGACGATGCCGACCGCCTCTCTCGGCGCCAGGATTCCGTACACGATCGCGCACAGGAAGAAGAACACCGTGCAGATCTCGAAGATTCGGGATTCGACCTTCATCGCGCCGCCAGTCCCCTTCGCTCAGCTGCTCGACCGCTCCGACGCCGAGCGCAGCGTGCGCTCGGTGTGGAACGGGTAGGTGGTGGTGGCCTCCGGCGCGCACAGCTGGCCGCAGTTGAGCGCGGCCAGTGCCTCGCCCGCGGTGTTCGGCACCCCGGTGATGGGGTTGTTCTGGGTGCGCAGCTGCAGGTAGCGGTTGTACAGGTCCGGGTTGAGGGCACGGACCTCGAAGTTCATCGCGGAGTGGTACGTGCCACACAGCTCGGCGCACCGGCCGACGAACGCACCCTCCCGGTCGATCTTGTCGATCAGGAAGACGTTGTCGGTGTCGTTCTTCTCAGGATCCGGGAAGACGTCCCGCTTGAACAGGAACTCCGGCACGAAGAACGAGTGGATGACGTCCTGGGAGTCGAGGGTGAACTCGATGCTCCGGTCGGTGGGCAGCACGAGCAGCGGGATCGTCTCGCTGGTGCCCAGTGTGCTGATCGGCTTGCCGGTCGGGTTGCCCGGGTAGTCGAACTTCCAGTTCCACTGGAACGCGGTGACGTTCACCCTGACGTCGGGGTTCGGGATGTGCTTGTCGACGTCGTTCTGCACCACCACGGTGTAGCTGAAGATGCCGGCCACGATGATCGTGGGGAGCACCACACTGACGATCTCCACCGGCAGGCTGTACTGGAACTGCCTCGGCAGCTCCTCGTCGCCCTTCTTGCGGTGGAAGATGATCGCCCAGATCGTCATGCCCCAGACGATGACGCCGACGAACAGCGATGAGACCGCGAGGATCGTCCACAGGTGGCGCATCTCGAGCGCTTGCGGGGTAACCCCTACTGGCCAGCCAAAACGCAGCACCTCGTTGACCGAACAACCGCTTGCCGACACCGCCACAACGGCGGCAAGGACGGCAACTTTGATCGCCCGCCCGAACCGAGTGCGCCTCACGTCGCCCACAGCTCGCTGCCTCCCACACTTGGTCGTCGTCGCACGGGTTTCCCCCAGGTGGTGGAACAGCGACGACCTACGCGGCAGCCTATAAGAACTGGACCCGAACCTCTCGTCTGGGTACGGGGGCGGCGCGCGCATGTCGCCCGAAGGCGACCGGCATACTCTGCACTCCTGGACCGGTCCTCGGACCGGCGGCCACAGGTGGAAGGGGCGGGCACGCCACGTGTGTGGACTACTGGGAGTGCTGACCGCGCGCGGTGACGCGGCGGAGCGGGCGACCGAGGTGACCGGGGCGCTGCGCTGCTCCCGGCACCGGGGCCCGGACGAGACCGACGTCTGGCACAACGACGACGTGGTGTTCGGCTTCAACCGGCTGGCCATCATCGACCTCGCCAGCTCGCACCAGCCGCTGCACTACGCGCGGGACCGCTACGCGCTCGCCTTCAACGGTGAGGTCTACAACTACCTCGAGCTGCGCGAGCAGCTGATCGCCGAGCACGGTGCCGAGTTCGCCACCGAGGGCGACGGTGAGGTGGTCGTCGCGGCGTACCACTACTGGGGCCCGGACGCGGTGCGCCGGCTGCGCGGCATGTTCGCGTTCCTGATCTGGGACGCCGAGGAGCGGGTGCTGTTCGGCGCGCGCGACCCGTTCGGCATCAAGCCGCTGTACTACACGACCACCCCGACCGGCACGGCGTTCGCCAGCGAGAAGAAGTGCCTGCAGGAGCTCGCCGAGCCCGGTTCGCTGAGCCTGGACCAGCCCGCACTGCAGCACTACCTGCTGCTGCAGTACGTGCCGGAGCCGGCCACCATGCACCGGGAGATCCGGCGCATCGAGTCCGGCACGATGTTCACCGTCCGCCCCGGCGAGGAACCGGTCAGCGAGCGCTACTTCGACCCGGTGTTCGCCCCCACCCCGCTGGTCGGCACCGAGCGGCGGGAGACTCTGCACCGGCAGGTGGCCGACGCGCTGCGCGACTCGGTGGCCAAGCACATGCGCGCGGACGTCACGGTCGGGGCCTTCCTGTCCGGCGGTATCGACTCCACGGCGATCGCGGCGCTGGCCAAGGAGCACAACCCGAACCTGATCACCTTCACCACCGGGTTCGAGCGGGACGGCTACTCCGAGGTCGACGTGGCCGCCGAGTCGGCCGCCGCGATCGGGGTGCGGCACGTGATCCGTACCGTCAAGCCTGACGAGATGATGGACGCGCTGCCGCTGATCGTCTGGTACCTGGACGACCCGGTGGCCGACCCGGCGCTGGTACCGCTGTGGTTCATCGCGCGCGAGGCCCGCCAGCACGTGAAGGTCGTGCTCTCCGGGGAGGGCGCCGACGAGCTGTTCGGCGGCTACACGATCTACCGCGAGCCACTCTCGCTGGCGCCGTTCGAGCGGGTGCCCGGCGGCGTGCGATCGGCGCTGGGCCGGCTGTCCACCCGGATCCCGGAGGGTGTGCGCGGCAAGGACCTGCTGCGCCGGGGGGCGCTGCCACTGGAGCAGCGCTACTACGGCAACGCCCGGATCTTCCGCGACGAGCAGCTGGCCACGGTGCTGCGCACGTTCGACCCGCGCCGCTCGCACACCGAGATCACCGCCCAGTGGTACCGGCAGTCGGCCGGCTGGGACCCGGTGGCCCGCATGCAGCACGTCGACCTGTTCACCTGGCTGCGCGGTGACATCCTGGTCAAGGCCGACAAGATGACCATGGCAAACTCGCTGGAGCTGCGGGTGCCGTTCCTGGACCCCGAGGTGTTCAAGGTCGCCGCGACCATCCCGCTGGACGAGAAGATCTCCGGCCGCACCGACGGCTCGGGCACCACCAAGTACGCGCTGCGCAGGGCGCTGGACGGCATCGTGCCCGCGCACGTGCTGAACCGCCGCAAGCTCGGCTTCCCGGTACCCATCCGGCACTGGCTGCGCGATGAGCTCTACGAGTGGGCGGCCGGCATCATCCGGGACAGCCAGACCGACCACCTGCTCGACCTGGAGGCCGTGCGCCGGATGCTGG
The DNA here is from genome assembly GCA_036272795.1 of Pseudonocardia sp. Lineage (GTDB taxonomy): Bacteria > Actinomycetota > Actinomycetes > Mycobacteriales > Pseudonocardiaceae > Pseudonocardia. The sequence continues at coordinate 12,972 of DATAYB010000444.1, read as the reverse complement.
ACGAGCACCGCACCGGGCCGTTCGACCACAGCCGGCGGATCTGGACGCTGCTCGTGTTCATGCTCTGGCACGGCATCACCGTGGAGGGCCGGATCCGCCCGGAGATCCCCGCGCCGCAGTACCCGATCGAGCTCTGAGACTTCTCGGCCGAGGAATGACGGACGCACCGAGAGAGTTGGTGAGGACATGAGCTTGCAAGGCGACTACGAACCGAGTTCCTCCGACTGGGTCCGCGAACAGGTCGAGCGGATCGTGAAGACCGGCACCACCGAGGGCGTGCTGGTCCAGGACAGGCCGATCGTGCTCCTCACCTACCGTGGCGCGAGCAGCGGCAAGATCCGCAAGACGCCGGTGATGCGCGTCGAGCACGACGGGCAGTACGCGGCGGTGGCCTCGCTGGGCGGTGCCCCGAAGAACCCGCAGTGGTACAGCAGCTTCGTCGGCGGAGCGGTCGTCGAGCTGCAGGACGGCACGGCGAGCGGGGAGTACCGGGCACGCGAGATCACCGGCGACGAGAAGACCGCCTGGTGGGACCGCGCGGTCGAGGCTTACCCGCCTTACGCCGACTACCAGGAGAAGACCGACCGGGTGATCCCGGTCTTCGTGCTGGAGCCGGTCAGCTAGCCGGAGCCCGACCCGACATCGCGCGCCGCCGCCGGACCACCGGCGGCGGCGCTCTGCTGCGTGCCGGCGGCGCGCTTGGCCCGGTGCCGGCGTACCGCGTCCCGGTTCGCGCAGGACACCGAGCAGTAGCGCTGCCGGCCGCCCCGCGTGTCGTCGACGTAGACGTTGCCGCACTCGGTGAGCGCGCAGCGGCCCATCCGGTGCATGCCCCGCTCGGTGAGGTGTCGCGCGGTGGCGATGCTGGTGGCGACCCGCAGCACAGCGGCCATGGGCAGGTCGTCGTCGCGGAAGTGGATGTGCCAGGGGTCGCCGCCGTGGTCGGTGACCCTGGGGTGCGCGGTGCACTCGGTCAGCAGCCCGTTGAGCAGCTCGACGCGGCGCTCGTCGGTCTCCGCGTCGGCCAGCCGGCCCCAGCGCGGCAGGAACTCGCACACCTCGTGCAGGTCGACCTCGCGCACCGGGTGGTCGACCACCATGCCGGCCGCCACCCAGCGGCGCTCCAGCTCGGCCACGCCGGTCGGCGGCCGGTTTGTGAGGTCGGCCACATGACCGAGGAACTCCCCCGAGTAATGGTTCTGCTGCACAAGGGCATTACAGCACGCTGAGGGCATGACCCGCACAGTCCCGGTCGACACCCACACACCCCGGCACTGGCTGCCCCTGGTCTCCAGCTGCCTCGGCACGTTCCTGCTGCTCGTCTACACCACGATCGTCACCGTTGCGGTGGGCCCGATCGGCGCCGAGCTGCATGCCGGGTTCGGCGCCCGCCTGTGGATCGTCGACGTGTTCACCGTCGCGCTGGCGGGACTGCTGCTCGGCATGGGCTCGCTGAGTGACGTCCTCGGCCGAAGGCGCGTCTACCTGGTGGGGCTCACCGTGTTCGGCCTGGCCACGCTCGCCTGCGGGCTCGTCGGCTCGGCCGGCCAGCTGATCGCGGCGCGCGCGGTGCAGGGCGTGGCCGGCGCGGCCATGTTCGCGACGATCCTGCCGCTGGTCGGGCTCAGCTACCACGGGCGGGACCGGGCGCGCGCGTTCGCGGTCTGGGGCACCACGGCCGGGGTGGCCGGCGCGGCCGGCACCCTGGCCGGCGGCGTCGTGACGCAGCTGGTCGGCTGGCGGTGGATCTTCCTCGGCTCGCTGCCGGTGTGCGTGGTCGCGCTGGTGCTGGCGGCGCGGTCGCTCGTCGAGACCGACCGCGCGCCCGGCCGCGTCGACGCACCCGGCATCGCCAGCTTCACGGTCGCGGCCAGCGCCGGCACCTACACGGTGATCAACGGCGGGGACCGGGGTTTCACGGCGGTGTCGACACTGCTCGGCGCAGCACTCACGGTGCTTGCCGCGCTGGCGTTCGTGCTGGTCGAGCGGGCCAGCGCGCACCCGATGCTGCCGCCGAGGCTGTTCGGCACGCGCGCGTTCGTCGGGGTGCTCGTGGTCGCGTTCGGCTACTACTTCGCCACGTACGGCCCCGGGCCGGTGCTGTCGGCCTGGCTGCAGGACGACACCGGGCTGTCCCCGCTGGCCACCTCGCTGGTGCTGACGGGCCAGATCGTGGCGTTCTTCCTGGTCTCGGCGTTGCTCAGCGGCCGGTTGCACGCGCTGCCGCCGGGGCGGGTGCTCGGCGGTGCCACCCTGCTGATCGGGTTCGGCTGCCTCACCGCGCTCGCCGTGTACGCCGAGCCGGGCTGGCTCGCGCTGGCGCCAGCGCTGCTGGTCACCGGGGCAGGCGCCGGCATGGTCTCCCCCGTGTTCCCCGCCGTGGCGATCGCGGCGGTGCCCCCAGCCTTCGGCGGCACCGCGGCGGCGGCCGCCAACTCGTCCCGCCAGCTCGGGCTCGCGCTCGGCATCGCGATCTGCGGCGCGCTGTTCGCCAGGCGGACCACTGGCGCCGAGGCACCCGGCTCCGCGACCGGCGCCGAGGCGGGGGCAGCCGGGGTGGCCGACGCCTTGCTGTGTTGCGGGGTGTTGGCGCTGGTCACCGGGGCGGTGGCCTGGTGGCTGCTGCGCACTCCGGACCGGGCCGGCCGGCTAGCCGGCTGAGTCCCCGGGACGCTCGCCCAGCTCCGCGAGGCGGTCAGCCAGGAAGGCCCGCTCGGCGGCGTTCTCGGTGAGCAGGATGGCCTCGGCATAGCTGGTGCGGGCCTCCTCCGTGCGGCCCAGCCGGGTCAGGAACTGGGCCCGCGCCGAGGGCAGATAGGGGTAGGTGGCCAGCTGGGGCTCGGTGGCGAGCGCGTCCAGGGCGGCCAGGCCCCGCCCCGGCCCCTGCGCGAAGCCGACCGCCGCGGCGCGGTTGAGCGCCACCACCGGGGACGGCCAGATCTGCAACAGCAGGTCGTAGAGCGCGACGATCTCGGCCCAGTCGGTGTCCGCCCAGTCGGCCGCCCCGTCGTGCACCGCGGCGATCGCGGCCATCAGCGCGAACCGTCCCGGCGGCCGGCGGCGCAGCGCCTCGCGCACCAGCGTGACGCCCTCCCGGATCGCGTCGGCATCCCACCGGGCGCGGTCCTGCTCCTCGAGCAGCAGCAGGCGGCCGCTCCGGTCGGTGCGGGCATCCCGGCGGGCGTCGGTGAGCAGGATCAGCCCGAGAAGTCCGGCGACGTGCGGGTCGTCGGGCAGCAGGGCGCGCAGCATCCGGGCCAGGTCCAGCGAGCGCTCCACCAGGTCCCTGCGCAGCAGGTCGTCGCCGGCCGGGGCGGTGTGGCCGGTGCTGAACAGCAGGTGCACGACCGTGAGCACCGCGTCGACCCGCTCCGGCAGCTCGGGCAGCGGCGGCACCCGGTAGGGGATCCGAGCGGCGGCGATCTTCCTCTTGGCCCTGGTGATACGGGCCGCCATGGTCGCCTCGCTGACCAGGAACGCCCGCGCCACGTCCGCCGTGGAGAGCCCGCAGAGCAGCCGCAGGGTGAGGGCCACCTGCGCCTCCTGCGCCAGGCCGGGGTGGCAGCAGGTGAAGATCAACCGCAACCGGTCGTCGGCGATCTGGTCCCGCTCCGTGGCGGGGCCGAGCGGATCCGGTCCGTCGGGATCGCCCGGCCCGTCGGCGCCGTCTACGAGTAGGGGCAGCTTGGCACGCAGCGTGTTCTCCCGCCGCAGCAGGTCGACGGCCCTCCTCCGGGCCACCTGGGTCAGCCAGGCGGCCGGCTTCGCGGGCACCCCCCGCGCGGCCCAGTCTGTGAGCGCCCGGGCGTAGGCGTCCTGCACACACTCCTCGGCCAGGTCCAGGTCGCGGGTGACGCGCACCACCGCGGCGAGCACGAAGGCCCACTCGCGGCGGTGCGCATCCGCGACCGCGGCCGCGACCTCGCTGGAGGTCATGCCGGAAGCCCGGCAGCCAGGCGGCGGGCGGCGGTACACGGCACGGTCAGTCGAAGGTCCGCACCGGCCGCACCTCGACCCCGCCGAACGGTGCGGGTACCTGCTTGGCGACCGCGATCGCGTCGTCCAGGCTGGCCGCCTCGATCAGGTAGTAGCCGCCAAGGGCCTCCTTGGTCTCGGCGAACGCCCCGTCGGTGATGACCGGCGCGCCCCCCGCGTCACGGCGGATCGAGGTCGCCGTGTCGGTTCCGTGCAGGGCGTTGCCACCCCGGAGGGACTGGCCGTTCCGCTCGCCGAACGCGCGGTGCTCATCGAGGATCCGCTTGGAGTCGTCGTCACTCACGCCGGCCAAGTCGGCTTCGCGCTCGTAGATCAGGACCAGGTACTCGGCCATCACAGCCACCTCTCCCCATGCTCGTGCCGGCATCCCGCGCCGGCCCCTGTCCGACCGTGCCGTTGTGGGCACTGTGTCGGCTGACTTCCTACCGACGAACGGCCTCGGTGCAAATCGACAGTTCGGGGGCCGGCAGTGGGACGCCCCGCTCAGCCGGGGAGGATGGCGCCGATCTCGTCGGCCGCATCGGGGCCGTAGGCGTCCCGCAGCCGGGCCACCGAGTGCGCCCGGTCCCAGACCCACTCCTGTGGCCCGTCGGTCTCGAGCACGTACACCGCGACCAGGGAACCCAGCTGCGCGGACCGCTCCAGCGACAGCCCGTTCACCACCCCGGCCAGGAAACCGGCCCGGAAGCCGTCGCCGACGCCGGTCGGGTCGACCTTCCCGGTCTCGGGCACGACGCCGACCTTGAGCTCGAAGCCGTCCCGGCCGACCAACTGTGCGCCGTGCTCACCGAGCGTGGTGATCCGCACGTCGACCTGCGCTGCGACGTCGGCCTCGGTCCAGCCGGTCTTCTGCAGCAGCAGTTCCCACTCGTAGTCGTTGGTGATCAGGTAGCGGGCGCCCCGGACCAGCTGACGGATCTCGGGGCCCTCCATCCTGGCTAGCTGCTGGGAGGCGTCCGCGACGAACGCCACGCCCAGCTCCCGGCATTCGCGGGTGTGCCGCAGCATGGCGCCCGGGTCGTTGGCGCCGATCAGCACCAGGTCCGGTCCGCCGGGCTCGGCGACCAGGCCGGCCAGCGAGATCTCCGAGGCCCTCGCCATGGCGCCGGTGTAGAACGACGCGATCTGGCGCATGTCCCGGTCCGTGGTGCACATGAAACGGGCGGTGTGCACATCGTCACACACGTGCACCTTGGAGCAGTCCACCCCGACCTGCTCCAGCGCCGCGCGGTAGTCGGCGAAGTCCGGGCCGACCGAGCCGACCAGCACCGGCCGCTGCCCCAGGACGCCGAGCGCGTAGGCGATGTTGCCGGCCACACCACCGCGTTTGATCACAAGATCGTCGACGAGGAAACTCAGGGAGACCCGTTCCAGCTGGTCGGCCACGAGCTGGTCGGCGAACCGACCCGGGAACTGCATGAGGTGGTCGGTCGCGATGGAACCGGTGACTGCAATGGGCACGATGGGTCACCTTACCGCCGAATGTCCGGTTCGGCTCCGCCACGCGACCAATACGACAACGGCCGGCTCGAGAAGCTGCTGCTCCCGGGCCGGCCGTCGTCAGATGTCTGGCGGAACGCCTAGTTGAACGAGTCCCCACAGGCGCAGGAGCCGCCGGCGTTCGGGTTGTCGATCGTGAAGCCCTGCTTCTCGATCGTATCCACGAAGTCGATCACCGCACCCTGCAGGTACGGCGCGCTCATCCGGTCCACCCCGACGCGCAGCCCGTTGAAGTCGCGGTACAGGTCGCCGTCGAGCGAGCGGTCGTCGAAGAACAGCTGGTACCTCAGGCCCGCGCAGCCGCCCGGCTGCACCGCGATGCGCAGGTGCATGTCATCGCGACCCTCCTGGTCCAGCAGCGCCTTCGCCTTGACCGCGGCCGCTTCAGTCAGCTCCACGCCATGCGTCTGCTCAGTGGTGGTGGTGCTGTTGTCGACCGACATCTGCTCTCCCTTGCCGTTCGCTCACGTAACGGGTCTTCACCCATTCAACGCTCTACTCAACACGAGCGGTGTGCCGGATGTTCCGTCCCGCGCCGGTGCACTTCCATCGTGACACACCGAACGGTACTCGGGCAGCGTGAGCCGCACCGCGATTCGGTGTCAAGCCCGGGCGTTCTACGGCGCACATGGCCCCTATCGGGCGTGGTCAGCGGGTGCGCCACTGGCCGGCCAGGTGCTCGGCCAGCGCGGCGAGGGTGCCCGCCGGGTCGGCCATCGAGGCCTCCACCCCGCCGGCGTGCTCGGCCACCGAGTACGCCGCCTCCACCCCGGCCGCCGCCGCCTCCCGCCGCCCCACGCTGACCTGGCCGGCCAGCACCAGGCACGGCAGGCCGCGGGCGGCGGCCGCCTCGGCGACAGCTGTGATCAGCTTGCCGCGCAGGGACTGCCAGTCGAAGCTGCCCTCGCCGGTGAGTACCAGGTCAGCGGTGTCGAGGGCAGCGTCCAACCCGGACAGCTGCCGGACCAGGCCCGCCCCGGAGACCCGTTCGCCGCCGCAGGCCAGCAGCGCCGCACCAAGCCCACCGGCCGCCCCTCCTCCGGGCGCGGCGACCAGCTCGTCGGCCCCCTGGCCCACCTGGGCGGCCAGCAGCCCGGCGTACCGGCCCAGTGCCGCGTCCAGCTCGGTCACCGCGGCCGCGTCGGCGCCCTTCTGCGGGCCGAACACCGCCGCCGCCCCGTGCTGGCCCAGCAGCGGGTTGTCCACATCGGCGGCCAGCACCAGTTGCACGCGTTCCGGGAGCACCGGCGGGCCGGCCAGCGCGGCGCACCTGGCCAGCGGGGCACCGCCGTCCGGCAGCGGCTCGCCGGCCTCGTCCAACGGCTGCGCCCCGAGCACCGCGAGCGCACCCGCTCCGCCGTCCGTGCTGGCGGAGCCGCCGAGGCCGACCACGATCCGGCGTACCTCGGGCACCGAGGCCGCCGCCGCGATCAGCTCCCCGACGCCCCGGCTGGTGGCCGCCTTGGCCGCCGCCGGCACCCGCTGCTGCCTCGGTACGAGGTGCAGCCCGCAGGCCTGGGCCACCTCGACGTAGGCGGCCTCGCCGACCTGCAGCCAGTGCGCCGGCACCGGCTTGCCGTCCAGCGGCCCGGTGACCTGCGCGGGGTGCAGCTCGCCGCCGAGCACACTGTGCAGCACGTCGAGGAAGCCCGTGCCGCCGTCAGCGAGCGGCAGCTCCAACGTCTCGTCGGCCGGCGCCACCCTCCGCCAACCCTCTGCCATGGCGGCGGCCGCCTCGGTCGCCGACAGGGTGCCGCCATAGGAGTCAGGGGCGATCACGATGCGCACCCGCTGGACGCTACCGGCCGTGTCGAGCCGTATGGTTGGCGCTGTGAAGTTTCTGCGCCGCCGCAACTCCGACGACGCGGTCGGCACGGCGACCACCGGCACCGCCGACGGCACTGCCGCCGACGGCTCCGACGCGTTCGGCCGGCAGCACACCCCCGGCAAGGGCCGTCCCACCCCGAAGCGCCGCGACGCCGAGAGCAAGCGGCGCGGCCCCGCCCCGCCCCCTCCGAAAACGCAGCGGGAGGCGCAGAAGCTGGCGAGGCAGAACCGGGCCTCCCGCGCCGAGCGGCGCCAGGACGCGGCAGGCCGCCGGGCCCGGATGATGGCCGGTGACGAGCGCGCGCTGATGCCGAGGGACCGCGGCCCGGTCAAGGCTTTCGTGCGTGACTTCGTCGACGCTCGCCGGCACCTGATCGGGCTGTTCATGCCGCTCGCCGCGCTGGTGTTCGTGTCCCTGATCCTGCCGATCCCCCGGCTGCAGAGCATGGTCAGCCTGTTCTGCATGGCGATGCTCGCCGCGATCCTGCTGGAGGGCGTGCTGCTCGGCCGCCGGGTGAGTAGGGCCGCCCGGGAGAAGTTCCCGAAGGAGCAGGTCAGCGCCGTGTCCATCGGGTGGTACGCGTTCAGCAGGGCCAGCCAGCTGCGCAAGCTGCGGGTGCCCAAGCCGAGGGTGAAGATCGGCGCCTCCGTCTGACCCGGACACCGCCGGCCGGCGTGCCACGATTCGGCGCGCCGGACCCGGCGGAGCGGGCGTAGGGTCCGCGATCATGGAGTTCCGTCGCCTCGGCCGCAGTGGCCTCACCGTCAGCGCAATCTCCTACGGGAACTGGATCACCCACGGTGGCCAGGTCGCCGAGGACGAGGCGGCCGCGTGCGTGCGCGCCGCCCTCGATGCCGGCATCACCACCTTCGACACCGCCGACGTCTACTCCGGCACCCGGGCCGAGTCGGTGCTCGGCCGGGCGCTCTCCGGGGAGCGCCGGGAGGGCCTGGAGATCTTCACCAAGGTGTTCTTCCCGACCGGCTCCGGGCAGAACGACAAGGGCCTCGGCCGCAAGCACATCACCGAGTCGATCCACAACTCGCTGCGCCGCCTCGGCACCGACTACGTGGACCTCTACCAGGCCCACCGCTACGACCACAGCACGCCGCTCGAGGAGACGATGTCGGCGTTCGCCGATCTTGTGCACAGCGGCAAGGTGCTGTATCTCGGCGTGTCCGAGTGGAACCCGGAGCAACTCGCGGCGGCCGCCGAGCTGGCCCGTGAGCTGCGCGTACCCCTGGTGTCGAACCAGCCGCAGTACTCCATGCTGTGGCGCGTCATCGAGCCCGCCGTGGTGCCCACCTGCGAGCGCGAGGGCATCTCGCAGATCGTCTGGTCCCCGATCGCTCAGGGCGTGCTGACCGGCAAGTACCAGCCGGGTGCCGAGCCACCGGCCGGGTCGCGGGCCACCGACCAGGTCGCCGGCGGCGCCGACATGATCTCCGGCTGGATGCGCGACGAGGTGCTGACCAGGGTCCAGGAGCTGCGCCCACTGGCCGCCGAGGCAGGGCTGAGCATGGCCGCGTTCGCCGTCGCCTGGGTGCTGCAGAACAAGAACGTGGCCTCGGCCATCGTCGGCGCCACCCGCCCCGATCAGATCCGGGACAACGTCACCGCCGCCGGCGTCACCCTCGACCCGGAGCTGCTGCACCGCGTCGACCAGGTGCTCGGCCACGTCGTGGAGCGCAACCCGGAGAAGGTCGCGGGCTGAGCAACCGCCGGCCGCTGGGCGGGCCCGCGCAAAACTGTCGGACCAGCCTGCCAGGCTGTCGCCATGCACACCGCCCTTCAGCACAGCACCCCGTTGGTCACGCTGGCCGCCGCCGAGCCGTTCGACCTGGCCCTGTCGCTGCGGGCCATGTCCGGGTTCGCCCCGTGCGCCGGTGAGCAGCGGGTCTTCGGCTCGCTGGTCCGCAAGGCGTTCTCCCTGGCGGACGGCCGGGCGGTGGTCGCCGAGGTCGCGCCGGCCGAGCGGGGCGTCTCGCTGGTGCTGCACAGCGCCGACGAGCTGTCCGGGGCGGAGCGCCACCAGGTGGAGGTCGCGGTCGGCCGCTGGCTGTCGCTGTCCGACGACCCCGCCCCGTTCCTGGCGGCGGCCCGGTCCGATCCGGCGCTGGCCCCCGTGCTCGCCGAGACGGAGGGGCTGCACCAGCTGCGGTTCGCCAGCGTGGCCGAGGGCGCCTGCTACTTCGTACTGGCGCAGCGCACCTCGCAGGCGCAGGCCGGCGGCCGCAAACGCCGGCTGGCCAGGGTGTACGGCTCTGCGCTCGAGCTGGGTGGCATCACGTACCGGGCGTTCCCCACGCTGGACCGGTTGGCAGGGCTGAGTGTCGGCGAGCTCGCCCCGTTCACCGCGAACCTGCGCCAGTCCGAGTACCTGGCCGCCGTGCTCGGCCGGTTGGCCAGCTGGCCGCTCGGCTGGGGCTACCGGGTCGGCACCGACGAGCTGATGGCGGAGCTCCGGGACATCCGCGGGGTCGGCGAGTTCACCGCGAGCGGGATCGCGCTGCGGGTGTTCGGCCGGCTCGACGTCGCGCCGGCGGAGCTACCCGTGTTCACCAGGGCGATCGAGGCGCTGTACGGCCCCGGCGTCTCGATGGCCGACCTGGCGGCCCGGTACGGCGACCAGATCGGGCTGTGGGGCTACCACGTGCGCACCGGGCTCGCCTGGGTCGAGGAGCGCTCGGGAGGGCGGGCCGCCGATGCCTGGTCGGTGGAGCCGGACGGCGCGGCGGTCAGGCCTGCTCGTGCAGGCTCATCGGCCCGTACACCGCAACCCCACCGTCGAGCAGGGTGACGGCATGCACGCCCTCGTCCAGCAGCTCCGGCCACACCTCGGTGAACCACGACTCGGCCTCGGTCTGGTCGTCGAACGTCTCGTCGGGGCCGGTGGTCTCCGCGCCCGCCTCGTCCAGGTAACGCCAACGGAAGGTCACGAGGCCGGACGGTAGCGTGCCCTGGTGCCCGATGCCGCGCGACGCACCCTGGTTCTCGGAGGCACCCGGTCCGGCAAATCGGCGCATGCCGAGGGCCTCCTGCCAGCCGACGCCGCCGTCCGCTACGTCGCCACCGGGAGGCTGCGGGCGGACGACCCGGAGTGGACGGCCCGGATCGATGTACACCGGTTCCGCCGGCCCGCCGCGTGGCGGACCGTGGAGACCTCCGATCTGGTCGGTGAGCTGGGGCGGCCGGACGGTTCGGCGCTGCTGGTCGACGACCTGGCCACCTGGCTGACCGGGGTACTCGACGACGCGGGCGCGTGGGACGGCGGTGCCTCGCAGCTGGCCGTCGTCGGCACTGAGGCGGACGCGCTGGTGCAGGCAGTACCGGCCTGCGCGGCGCGGCTGGTGCTGGTGTCGGCGGAGGTCGGGCTCGGAGTGGTACCGCCGACACGGTCAGGCCGGCTGTTCCGCGACGAGCTCGGCGCGCTCAACGCGCGGCTGGCCCAGGTGTGCGACGAGGTGTTGCTGCTGGTCGCGGGTCTGCCGCTGCGGCTGCGCTGACGTCCGGCGACAGGCCGGTTCTGGGTCGGCCACAACCCGTGTGCCGTTCCCTGTTCGACCGGGCTCGGGGCCAGTCGGAACCGTCGGGGCGGCCCCGGGTGCCGTGCCGGTGGTCAGATCGGCGATGCTGTCGGTCATGGTGGAGTTCCCGGCGATCGTGGCGCCCGATGAGCTGACCGGCCGGCAGGCACTGGCCAGGCACGCCCAGCTGACCAAACCCGCCGGCTCACTCGGCCGGCTCGAGCAGGTCGGCGTGTGGCTGGCGGCCTGCCAGGGGCACTGCCCGCCCCGACCGCTGGCCCGCCCCAGGGTCGTGGTGTTCGCCGGCGACCACGGCGTGGCCCGGCACGGGGTGTCCGCGTACCCGCCCGAGGTCACCGGCCAGATGGTGGCGAACTTCCTCGCCGGCGGCGCGGCCGTGAACGTGCTCGCCGCGGTGGCCGGCGCGACCGTGCGGGTGGCCGACCTGGCGGTCGACTCCCCCGACGACTCTCCGGCTGACTCTGCCGGGCCCGCCCTGCCGGCCCAGGTGACCAGGCACAAGGTGCGCCGTTCCAGCGGCCGGATCGACGTCGAGGACGCGCTGACCCAGGACGAGGTCGAGGCGGCCATCGCGGCCGGCCGGGCGATCGCCGACGAGGAGGTCGACAGCGGGGCCGACCTGCTCATCGCCGGTGATATGGGTATCGGCAACACCACGCCGGCGGCGGTGCTGGTCGCCGCGCTGACCGGGGCCGAGCCGGTCGCCGTGGTCGGCCGGGGCACCGGGGTGGACGACGCCGGCTGGATGCGCAAGGCGGCGGCGATCCGGGATGCGCTGCGCCGGGGCCGCCCCGTGCGCCGCGAGCCGGTCGCGCTGCTGCGCACCGTCGCGGGCGCCGACCTCGCGGCCATGGCCGGATTCCTGGCCCAGGCCGCCGTGCGCCGCACCCCGGTACTGCTGGACGGCATGGTCGTGGGCGCCGCCGCGCTGGTCGCCGATGAGCTCGCGCCGGGCGCGCGGGCCTGGTGGCTGGCCGGGCACCGCTCCGTGGAGCCGGCACACACGCTGCTGCTGGAGCACCTCGGGCTGGAGCCGCTGCTGGACCTCGGCATGCGGCTGGGCGAGGGCTCCGGCGCGGTCGCCGCCCTGCCGCTGGTGCTGATGGCCGGTCGAGTGCTCGCCGAGATGGCCACGTTCGCCGACGCAGGCGTGAGTGAGGCGCCGGCTCCCGGCGAGACTGCCGCCGAGGCGGCGGCCGACGCAGAGCCGGCCGGCGGGAGTGCTGCCGGCGGGGCCGCGACGTCAACCAGTGCCACCGGTCCTCACGCCGCGACCCCGGACAGCCCCACCTCAGGCCCCGCCGAACAGGTCTCCGGCTGACCGGTGGGCGGGTTGCGGCTCGCGCTGAGCTGGCTCACGGTGCTGCCGGTGCGCGGGCCGGCCGAGGTGGACCGCCGGGTGGCCGCCTCGGCGATCCGGTGGGCGCCGGTGCCGGGCCTGCTGTTGGGGGGCGCCTGGGCCGCGGTGGTGTACGGGCTGGTCCGGCTCGGGCTGCCGCCGCTGCTGGCCGCACTGCTGGCCGTGGCCACCACGGCACTCGGCACCCGGGGCATGCACCTGGACGGGCTGGCCGACACCGCCGACGGGTTGGGGTGCTACGGCCCACCTGAGCGCGCGCTGGCGGTGATGCGGGACGGCGGCGCGGGGCCGTTCGCCGTGGTCACGCTCGTGCTGGTGATCGGGTTGCAGGCGGGCGCGCTGGCCCAGCTCGCGGTCGAGCCGGACCGCTGGCCGGCGGTGCTGATCGCCGCGGTGGCCGGCCGGTGCGCGTTCACCTGGTGCTGCCGGCGCGGCGTGCCGGCGGCGCGGCCGGACGGCCTCGGCGCGCTGGTCGCCGGGACGCAGCCGCCGGCGGTGGGGGCACTCGGCGCGGTCGCGCTGGCCGCCGTTGCGGTCACCGCCGCGCCGGCCCGCCCCTGGCAGGGGCCGCTCGGCATCCTGCTGGCCGCCGCACTGGTGGCCGCCCTGTCGCGGCACACCCAGCGCCGGTTCGGTGGCGTGACCGGCGACGTGCTGGGCGCCGCCACCGAGCTGGCCACGACCGCCGTCCTCCTGGTCGCCGCCACCGCGTAGCCGCCACACCACCAGCCGAGCCCACA
>DATAYB010000443.1:0-5275 GCA_036272795.1 Pseudonocardia sp. | reverse complement strand
GGGACCCGAATTAGGGGTTGAACGGCGCCGAGGGCGGTTACCCTTTGCCGGTGGAGGCGAGCAACCTGCCGGATCCGTCGACGCACCCGATCCGGCCGATGCTCGCCACCGAGGCGGCCATGCCGGCCGGGTCGGCGTGGGCGTTCGAGTTCGTCTGGGACGGGCTGCGCGCGGTGACCTACCTGCGCCCGGGCCGCGCCCGGCTGCTCAGCGGCACGGACCGGCCGATCACGTCCAGCTATCCCGAGCTCGCCGCGCTGGCCGCGCTGGCCGAGGCACACGGCCCGATGGCGCTGGACGGCAAGATCGTCGCGTTGGACCAGCTGGGCAGGCCCAACGTGATGCCGCTGCGCCAGCGGATGAGCAACTCCCGGCCGTCCGCCGCGCTGCTGCGCCGCACGCCGGTGATGTTCTACCTGCTCGACGTGCTCTACCTGCACGGCCGCTCGACCCTGGAGCTGCCCTACCGGCAGCGCCGCGAGCTGCTCGCCGAGCTCGACCTGTCCGGCCTGCCCGCCGAGCTGCCCCCGTACTTCCTGGACACCGACGGCCAGACGGTGCTGCACGCCGCAGAGCGGCACGGACTGGCCGGGGTGGTCGCCAAACGGCTGGACTCGCGCTACCAACCCGGCCGCCGCTCGCGGGCGTGGGTCGAGACCCTGCCCCGGCACACGCAGCGCGTGGTGGTCGGCGGGTGGCAGCCGGGCGGGCGGTCGTCGAACGGGGCAGCCGACCCGGGGGCTGAGGCGGCCGGTGGGTCCGACCGGGTCGGCGCTCTGCTGGTCGGCGTGCCAGGACCGGCCGGGCTGCGCTACGTGGGCCGGATCAACATCGGGCTGGACGCGGCGGCCCGGCGTGAGCTGGCCGGCCGGCTGGACGCGCTGGCGGAGCAGGACTGCCCGTTCGCCGCGCCGAGGCCGGCCGACCTGCGGAGCGCCCGGTGGCTCGCGCCAAGGCTGGTCGGCGAGATCTCCTACCGCCGCTGGGAGATGGACGGCCAGCTGCGCAACGCCAGCTGGTTGGGGCTCTGCGCCGACGTGCACCCGGCGAGCGTGCGCGGGCCGGTCGTGCTCACCGCCGCCCCGGACGCCGGGCTGCCGCCGCCCGGCGCGATCGGGGCGACACCGGCCGCCGCGCCGGCCGCCGAGCTCGCCGCCCTGGACGAGGCCGTCCGGCTGGCGCAGGCGGAGGTGAGGGCGCTGCGCGCGCAGATCTCGCCGCACTTCGTCTACAACGCGCTGACCACGATCGCGTCCTACGTGCGCACCGACCCGAACCGGGCTCGCGAGCTGCTGCTGGAGTTCGCGGAGTACACCCGGTACTCGTTCCGTGCCGCCGCCGAGTCCACCACGCTCGGCGACGAGCTGGCCAACGCGGACCGGTACCTGGCGTTGGAGAGCGCCCGGTTCGGTGATCGGCTGCAGGTCAAGCGGGACGTGGCCGAGGAGCTGCTGGATGTGGTGCTGCCGTTCCTGACGGTGCAGCAGCTGGTGGAGAACGCCGTCCGCTACGGGATCGAGGGCACGCCGAGGGGTGGCACGGTGACCATCACGGCGGCGCGGGTCGGCGTGGACTGCGTGCTCACCGTGTCCGACGACGGCCTCGGCATGGACCCGGCCCGGCTGACCGACGCCGTCACCGACGTGCGCGAACGGCTGCGCGCCGCCCCGGGGCCGGCCGCCGCCCTCGAGGTGGACACCGTCCCCGAGGCCGGCACCACGATCACGCTGCGCCTGCCCGTCAGCTGACCTCTCGCCGCCGGGCTCTCGCCGCTGACCTCTCGCCGAGGCCCCGTGATCAGGCCCTCCCGTGATCATCAGGACGCCAGGGCTGCCCCGAGCTTGATCAAAAAGCCCGCCCGCCCTGATGATCAGCGAGATGTGATCGCCCGGCTCGCTCGCCGCGCCGATGGCAGACTGAGGTCGTGATCTATGAGCTCCGTGAGTACGTCACGGTCCCCGGTCGAATGCCCGCGCTGGTTCGCCGATTCAACGAGCACACCCTCGGCTTCTTCGAGAAGCACGGCATGGAGGTCGTCTTCATCTCGGTGACCGAGGTGGGCGAGAACTGCAACAACGAGCTGGTCTACGGCCTGCGCTTCGACGACTACGCCGACCTCGAGCACAAGTGGGCCGCGTTCCAGGCCGATCCGGGCTGGCAGCAGGCCCGCGCGGACAGCGAGGCGGACGGCCCGATCGTCGCCCAGATCCGCCGCCGGATCCTGAACCCGAACCGTTTCGAGGGCCGATGACCGAGGCGCACACGAGCACCGGGTCCAGCGGCAGCCCGAACGCTGACGCGAGCGACCACGCGGGCCGCTGGGTGCCGCTGCAGGGCTGCGAGAATGTCCGTGACCTCGGTGGGCTGCCGCTGCGCGACGGTGGGCGGACGCGGTTCGGCCAGCTGTTGCGCAGTGCCCGGCTGCACGAGCTGACCGAGGACGATGTGAGCTTCCTCACCGGCGAGTACGGCGTCCGTACCGTGATCGACCTGCGTTCGCCACGTGAGGTGGAGCGGGACGGCCCGACGCCGATGGAGCGCGCCGGCGTCCGCACCGTGCACCTGAGCGTGCTGCCGGAGGGCCAGCGGCCGATCCCGCGCGACGACGAGGACCCGAAGCTGTTCAGCTACCGCGGCTACCTCGACCACCGCCCGGAGAACATGCTGGCCGCGGTGCGGCTGCTGACCGAGGTCGACGCCGGCCCCGCGCTGGTGCACTGCGCCGCGGGCAAGGACCGCACCGGCGTGTTCTGTGCGCTGGTCGCCGACACCGTCGGGGCGGACAGGGACGCGGTGGTGCACGACTACTCGATGTCCAACGAGCGGCTCGAGGCCGTGCTGCGCAGGGGTGTCGGCACCGAGTACGAGATCGACCTGGCCGACATCGACCTGTACCGCTGCCCGCCGTACGTGATGGCCGCGCTGCTCGCCGAGCTGGACACCGACGGCTCGGGCGCCGGCTGGCTGCGCCGCAACGGCCTCACCGAGGAGGAGCTGGGCCGGCTGCGCGCGCGGTTCGTGGACTGAGCAGGCGGGTCGGCGAGACCGTTCGTCCACCGACCCTGACGGGGCTCGCCTCGTGGGGTGATCCCGGGCGTCCGGAAGTTCAAGTTACCGACGGGTATGCCAAGCTGGCCGGAGCAGGACGTCCGGCACTCGTAGGGAGGCGCGGCGCATGGACCTGACCTACACCGCCGATGAAGAGCGGTTCCGCGAGGAGCTGCGCGGCTGGCTGAGCGCGCACATCCCCGAGGCGTGGGCCCGGCCGGGGTTCTGGGCCACGCTGCCCTCGGACGAGAGCTTCGAGATGCGCCGCGACTGGGAACGGGAGAAGGCGCTGGCCGGGTTCGCCGGCATCCAGTGGCCGACCGAGTACGGCGGCAGGGGCGGCACGCCGGGCATGAAGGCCATCTACGACGAGGAGATGGTGCTGGCCCGCGCCCCGGGGACGGTCAACCCGCTCGGGCTGACGTTCCTCGCGCCCACCGTGATGGCCATCGGCACCGACGCGCAGCGCAAGGAGATCATCGGGCCGCTGCTGCGCAACGAGGTGATCTGGTGCCAGGGTTTCTCCGAGCCCGGCGCCGGGTCCGACCTCGCCGCGCTGTCCACCCGTGGTGTGCGCGACGGTGACGACTTCGTGGTCAACGGCCAGAAGGTGTGGACCACCAACGCGGTGCACGGCGACAAGATCTTCACGATGGTGCGCACCGAGCCCGGCTCGGAGAAGCACCGGGGGATCTCGATGCTGCTGATCGACATGCACCAGCCCGGCGTGGAGGCCCGCCCGCTGAAGCAGATGAGCGGCGCGAGCGAGTTCGGCGAGGTGTTCTTCACCGACGCCCGGGTGCCCGCGAGCGAGTGCCTCGGCGAGTTGGGCGACGGCTGGCGGACGGCGATGCTGCTGCTGTCCTTCGAGCGGGGCGCGTCCGGCATGTCCCAGTACACGGAGTTCCGCCGGCAGTACGACGAGATCGTCGAGGTCGCCCGCGCGCTCGGGCGCGATCAGGACCCGGTCGTCCGGAGCAAGCTCGCCCGCGTGCTGACCGAGCTGGAGTGCCTGCGCTACCACGCCATGCACGTGCTCACCCAGGTGGAGCAGGGCCGTGACCTGGGCTTCGAGGCGTCCATGACAAAACTGCAGTGGTCGGAGACGTTCCAGGACCTCTGGGAGGTGTTCGACGACGTGCTCGGCCCGGACGCCACGCTGCGCGAGCCGGTGCCGGGGCTGGACCTGGCCGCCATGCATGCCCAGGCCATGTGGTCCCGGTCGGTGACCATCTGGGGCGGCTCCTCGCAGGTACAGCGCACGATCGTGGCCGAGCGCGTGCTCGGCCTGCCGAGGTAGGGGGTTCGCGATGTTCTTCGCATTGACCGATGACCAGCGCGACTTCGGTACCGCCGTGCGCGACTTCCTGGCCGGCAAGTTCGACCTCGAGGCCGTCCGGGCGGTGGTCGAGGACCCCGACGGCGACGGGCACCCCGCGGCGCTGTGGCACGCGATGGGCGAGCAGGGCTGGCTGGCCGCGCTGGTACCCGAGGAGTACGACGGGCTCGGGCTCGGTGTGGTGGACGCGCAGGTGATCGCGCGTGAGCTCGGCGCGGGCGTCGCACCGGGGCCGTGGCGGGGCACCGTGCTGGCCGCCGAGGCGATCCGGCTGGCGGGTTCGAAGAGCCAGCAGCGGCAGTGGCTGCCGAAGCTCGCCGCCGGCACGGTTGTCGGGACGCTGGCCCTGCGCGGCTCGAACTCCCCGGACAGCTGGCCCGCCGTGGAGTACGCCGGGTCGGCAGACGTGCTCGTGGTCGCCGACGCGTTCGGCCTGCGGCTGCTGCGCGCCGACGAGGTACGCACCCGGCGGCTGGACAGCTTCGACGGCACCACCCGGCTGGCGGCCGTGACCCTGGGCGACGGGGTGGGCGAGCCGCTGCCAGGCGGAACGGCGCAGGTCCGGGCCGTGCTGGCAGCGCGCGCCGCCGTCCTCATCGCCGCCGACCTCGTCGGCGGTGCCCGCGAGGCGCTGACCCGCACGGTGGCCTACGACCGGGAGCGCAAGCAGTTCGGTGTACCGGTCGGCTCGTTCCAGGCGATCAAGCACACACTGGCCGACCTGCACATCGGCGTCACCATGGCCGAGCACGCGGTGCTGTACGCCGCGCACGCCCTGGACAGCGTCGCCGGTGCCGAGCTCGATGACGCCACTGCGCTCGCGGTGGCCGTCGCCAAGGCCAAGGCCAGTGACAGCGGCGCGCTCGTCACCGGCGCGATGATCCAGTA
>DATAYB010000442.1:0-6513 GCA_036272795.1 Pseudonocardia sp. | reverse complement strand
CCGCCGCCCGGATGGTCACCGCCGCCGCCGGCCGGGCACTGATCGAGATGGGCTCGCGGCGCACCCACGAGGAGGCGGCGGTGGCCTCGGCCCGGGCGGCCTACCTGGCCGGCTTCGCCAGCACCTCGAACCTGGAGGCCGGCCGCCGCTACGGCATCCCCACCACGGGCACCGCGGCGCACGCCTTCGTCCTGCTGCACGACAACGAGCGCCAGGCGTTCGCCAGCCAGGTGGCCAACAGCGGCGCGAAGACCACGCTGCTCGTCGACACCTACGACATCACCCGGGGGATCGACGCGGCCGTCGCGGCGGCCGGCCCTGAGCTGGGCGCGATCCGGATCGACTCCGGTGACCTCGGCGAGCTGGCCCACCAGGCCCGCGACCAGCTGGACAGGCTGGGCGCGCGTGGCACGCGGATCGTGCTGTCCGGGGACCTGGACGAGTACGCCATCGCCGCACTGCGCGCCGAGCCGGTGGACGCCTACGGAGTGGGTACGTCGCTGGTCACCGGCTCCGGGGCTCCGACGGCGGGGATGGTCTACAAGCTCGTCGAGGTGGACGGCCGGCCGGTGGCCAAGCGCAGCTCCGCGAAGGAGTCCAAGGGTGGGCGGAAGTCCGCGCTGCGCCGCTACAAGCCGACCGGGACCGCGCTCGAGGAGGTCGTGTTCCTGGCCGAGAAGCCGGTGACCGCCGGCCCGCACGACCGCATACTGCCGGTGCCGCTGGTGGAGGGGGGCGAGGCGGTCGGCGACCGCGAGTCGCTCGAGCAGTCCCGCGAGCGGCTGCGCGGCGCGCTTGTCTCGGTGCCGTGGGAGGGCCTCAAGCTGTCCCGAGGCGAGCCGGCGCTGCCCACGGTTTTCGAGTAGTCGTTCGTGGCTTCGGCCGAGGAGGTTCCGGTGCGCGCGCTGATCATCGTCGACGTCCAGCTCGACTTCTGCGAAGGGGGCTCGCTCGCGGTGGCGGGCGGAGCCTCGGTCGCCGCCCGGATCAATGCCGTGACCAGCGGCTACGACCACGTGGTCGCGACCAGGGACTACCACATCGACCCCGGCGACCACTTCTCCGACCACCCTGACTACGTGCACAGCTGGCCGGTGCACTGTGTGGCCGGCACCGCGGGCGCGGCGTTCCACCCGGCGCTGGACGTCGCCCCGATCGGCGCGGTGTTCGCCAAGGGTGAGTACGCGGCGGCCTACTCCGGCTTCGAGGGCGCCGAGCCGGGCGGCACTGGGCTGGCCGACTGGCTGCGCGCCCGCCAGGTCACCGAGGTCGACGTGGTCGGCATCGCCACCGACTACTGCGTGCGGGCCACCGCGCTGGACGCCGCCAGCGCCGGCTTCGCGACCACCGTGCTGACCGACCTCACCGCGGGCGTCGCCCCGGAGAGCACCGCCGCGACCCTGGTCGAACTGCGCGCCGCGGGCATCACCGTCGTGTAGGGGGACGCACCAGGACTGGACGGGCTGCCGGTCGGCGACGCCACGGCCTGTGGTTACCGAACTCCACACCAGACAGGTCCAACGGCCCCCGAGCAGCCCGGCGTTACCCAACTCCACACCAGACAGGTCCAACACGCCGAAAACCTGTCTGCTGTGTAGTTCGTGCACAGCAGGCAGGTTTGCCGCGCGGCGTTGCGGCCACGGCCACGGCCACGGCCACGGCCACGGCCATCGCACATGGGTTGCCGTTGGTGACACGGGATCGGGACTACGACGGTGTGCCCGGCCTTGACGTGGTGACGCTGTAGCGTCGAGCCGTGCCGAACGCGACCGCCAAGCTGACCCCGCCCCCCGGGCTCGGCGCGTCCAGGGAGCTGCCCGGCGTCGGCGAGCTGCTGGACACCGCGGTGACGGCGTTGGGCGGGCAGCCGCGCGAGGGTCAGCAACGGATGGTGGAGGCCGTCAGCAGGGCACTGCGCTCCGGGGAGCACCTGGCCGTGCAGGCCGGCACCGGCACCGGCAAGTCGCTGGCCTACCTGATCCCGGCGATCCGGCACGCCATCGAGAAGGACACCACTGTGGTGGTCTCCACGGCGACGATCGCGCTGCAGCGCCAGCTGGTCGACCGTGACCTGCCCCGCCTCGCCGAGGCGCTCAAGCCCGTGCTGGGCCGCAAGCCCACGTTCGCCATCCTCAAGGGCCGGCGCAACTACCTGTGCCTGCACCGGCTCACCGGCACCGAGGACGTGGACGACGGCGCCGACCAGCTGTTCGATCCCTTCGCCATCTCCGCGCTCGGGCGGCACGTGAAGCGGCTGCACGAGTGGTCCTCCGACACCGAGACCGGCGACCGCGACGAGCTGGTCCCCGGCGTGCCGGACTCGGCGTGGCGCCAGGTGTCGGTGACGGCGCGGGAATGCCTCGGGGTGTCCCGCTGCCCGATCGGCACTGACTGCTTCGCCGAGCGCGCCAAGCACGAGGCCGGCCGCGCCGACGTCGTGGTGACGAACCACGCGCTGCTCGCGATCGACGCGCTGGAGAACCGCGCGGTGCTGCCCGAGCACGACGTCGTGGTGGTCGACGAGGCTCACGACCTGGTCGACCGCGTCACCGGGGTGGCCACCGCCGAGCTCACCGCGTCCTCCGTGGCCATTGCGTCGCGGCGCTGCGGCAAGCTGGTCGACCAGGCTGTCGCGGACCGGTTGAACGAGGCGTCCGAGGGGCTCGCGCTGGTACTCGCGGACGCCCCGCTGGGCCGCTGGGAGCAGGGGTTGCCGACGCCGGTCGCCGGTGCGCTGGCGGCCGTGCGCGACGCCACCTCCGCCTGCCGGCTCGGCCTCGGCTCGGAGCGCAGGGAGGACCCGGAGAACGCCACCCAGCGCAAGCTCGCGCTCGCGCTGCTGGACGAGGTGAACGAGACGGCCGCGCGGCTGCTCGGGGCGTTCGCGGAGGAGGACCCGGCCAAGCGCTACGACGTCGTCTGGCTGGCCGAGCAGGGCCCGGACGGCACGCGCTCGCGGGTGCTGCGGGTGGCGCCGCTCTCGGTCGGCGGGCTGCTGCGCGAGCGGCTGTTCGGGCAGCGCACCGTGGTGCTGACCTCGGCAACCCTGACGCTGGGCGGCTCGTTCGACGCGCTCGCCCGGCAGTGGGGCCTGCCCGCCACCCCGCCGGCCGAGCAGCCGAGCGCGGACGGGGCGGCGGCCGGCGACCCGGCGACGGATGTGCCGGCAAAGGACCCGGTGCCCGATCCCGACCGGCCGCGCTGGTCCGGCGTGGACGTGGGCTCGCCGTTCCAGCACGAGCGCGCCGGCATCCTGTACGTGGCGAAGCGGCTGCCGACGCCGGGCCGCGACGGCCTGCCGAAGGCGTACCTCGACGAGATCGCCGAGCTGGTCACCGCGGCCGGCGGCGGCACCCTGGGGCTGTTCTCCTCGATGCGCGCCGCCAAGCAGGCCACCGAGGCGCTGCGGCCGAGGCTGGAGCAGCCGATCCTGTGCCAGGGCGACGACGCCACCGGGCTGCTGGTCAAGAAGTTCGCCGAGGACGACGCCACCTGCCTGTTCGGCACGCTCTCGCTGTGGCAGGGCGTCGACGTGCCGGGGCGGTCGCTGCGGCTGGTGCTGATCGACCGCATCCCGTTCCCCCGGCCGGACGACCCGCTGGTCTCGGCGCGGCAGCGGGCGGTGGACTCGCGGGGCGGCAACGGGTTCCTCACGGTGTCGGCAACGCACGCCGCACTGCTGCTCGCCCAGGGCGCCGGCCGGCTGCTGCGCGGCATGGACGACCGGGGTGTGGTGGCCGTGCTGGACTCGCGGCTGGCGACGGCGCGCTACGGCGGTTTCCTGCGCGCCTCACTCCCGCCGTTCTGGCCGACCACCGACCCCGAGGTGGTCCGCGCCGCCCTCCGCCGCCTCGCCGCCCGCCCCTGAGAGCGCAGCCGCACCCGGACACCCCCGACACTCCCGCCCCACCCATCGCACGGCGCACATCGCCGACGCCTGCCCATGCCACGGCACACATCTCCATACCGCCGCACACACCGCCGAACCTGTGTGCGGCGGTGTCACGGTGTGTGCGGTGGCAGACCTGGTGCGACCACACGCCGGCCGCGCAGCGCAGTGCCGGCGCACTACCGAACAGCGCAGGTCAGGGCGTCAGGCGGGCAGCCACTGGGCGGCGCAGGTGACGGTGCCAGGGGCGACCTCGGTGAAGCCGGCGTCGCGTACCAGCACCGTGGAGCGCCCGCCGTCCGCCGCGTCCAGCACCGCGCGCCAGTGCGACTCCGACGCCACCCGGACCGCGCAGCGCAGCCCACCCGCGTACCAGCCGGCGAGGTCGGCGGCCGGTAGCGAGGCGGCCAGGATCATCGAGGCGTGGCCGACCTGGGCCGCCGCCTTGCCGACGGTGAGCTCGACCGCCGGGTTCAGCCACACCACCGGGCGCCCCTCGACGAGCGGGCCGGGGGTGTCCGCCGGCAGGTCGGTACCGGCGATCTGCAGCCGGGAGACCTCCTTCGGCTCCTCGGTGACCAGCCCGGGCACCAGCGCGCGCACCTCCGCGACCCCGGTTCCAGACGGCACCGCCACCGTGATCCCCGGCAGTTCCTGCACCGCCGCCCAGTGCGCGCCGCGTGCCCTCCGGCTGACCTTGCGGATCCGGCCGCCGATCCAGCTGGCCACCGCGTCGCGCCACTCACCGCCCGCGCCGGCGCGCGGGTCGAGGCAGACCGCCACCGCCGCGCTGGCCGCCGCCTCCAGCAGCGGGGTGCGCTCCGGCGGCGTGGCCCGCTCCACCCGGAGCACGACCGGCATGGCCCTCACCTGCGCGGGGTCCTCGTCGGAGGTGTCCGAGGTGCGCGCGGCGGGCAGCCGCAGCCAGCCCACGTACCGGGCCGCCAGCGGCGCGAGCACCTCCACCGAGGGGCCGGTCGGCCCTGAAGACGTCAGCCCGGCATCGGAGGAACAGACCTCCGAGCTCATGGCAGCGGCACGCGGCGCAGCACGCCCTCGGCGGCGTCGGCGACCTCGACCTCGTCCCGCGTGATGCCGAGCACGAAGAGCACGACGTCCAGGTACGGGTGGGACAGCGCGGTGTCGGCGACCTCCCGCAGCGCGGGCTTGGCGTTGAAGGCCACGCCGAGGCCGGCCGCGGAGAGCATGTCGATGTCGTTGGCGCCGTCGCCGACCGCGACGCACTGCTCGAGTGAGATGCCGTACTCGTCGGCGAACCGCCGCAGCGCCACCGCCTTGCCGGGCCGGTCGACGACCTCGCCGACCACCCGCCCGGTGAGCCGGCCGTCCACCACCTCGAGGTCGTTCGCGGCGCAGAAGTCCAGGCCGAGCTCGTCGACCAGCCGACGCACCACCGGGGTGAAGCCGCCCGACACCACGCCGCACCGGAAGCCCAGCCGCTTGAGGGTGCGAATGGTGGTGCGCGCGCCCGGGGTCAGCTCGAGCTCGTCGGCCACGTCGTCCAGTACCGACGCCGGTAGGCCGGCCAGCACGGCGACCCGGCGGCGCAGCGACTCGGTGAAGTCCAGCTCGCCGCGCATGGCCTCCTCGGTGACCGCGCGCACCTGCGCCTCGGCCTCCGCGCCGGCCCTGGCGGCAAGCATCTCGATCACCTCGCCCTGGATGAGCGTGGAGTCGACGTCGAACACGATCAGCCGCTTGCTGCGCCTCATCAGCCCCGCGCGCTCGACCGCGACGTCCACCCCGACCGATGCGGCGACCTCGACGAGCTTGGCGCGCAGCGTGCCGTGCGGGTAGACGTGCCGGTCCTCCGGGTCGTGCGAGACCAGCAGCTCCAGGCCCGTGACCGGGTAGTCGGCGACCCGGCGGATCGAGTCGATGTTGGCGCCGACCGCCGCCAGTGCCCTGGCCACCTCGCCGAACGCCCTGGCGGTGATCGGCTGGCCGAGCACCACCACGACGTGCGACGAGGCGCGCCGCACCTGGTCACCGTCGGGCTCGATGGACGTGCGCACCGTCATCGCGATGCTCGCCATCGCCTGCTCGACGGCCTCCTGCAGGGCCTCCGGGTCGCGGTCGGTGCTGACCAGCGCGCCCAGCGTGAGCTGGCCCCTGATCACCACCTGCTCCACGTCCAGCAGCTCGACGCCGTGCTTGATCAGCGCGGCGAAGAGCACCGAGCTGACGCCGGGACGGTCCGGACCGGTCACCGTGATCAGGACGGAAACACCGTGGTTCATCGTGGCCTTTGCGTGCGGACCGTCACCGATGCACCGTTGCCGCGGTGTGCTGGTCAGTGGTCCTTCGGGTCACCGTTATGCAGAGTCTCGGGCCCCGTCTTGGCGGCGGCCACCTCGGACGGCGCGGCGTGCCCGCCCCGGCCGCCCGTGTGCGCTTCGGCGCGCAGCCGGCCGACCAGGTGCGGGTAGTGCAGCTCGAACGCGGGCCGCTCGGAGCGGATGCGGGGCAGCTCGGTGAAGTTGTGCCGGGGCGGCGGGCAGCTGGTGGCCCACTCGAGGGAGTTGCCGTGGCCCCACGGGTCGTCCACCGTCACGACGCGCCCGTAGCGGTAGCTGCGGAAGACGTTCCAGATGAACGGCAGC
>DATAYB010000441.1:0-12597 GCA_036272795.1 Pseudonocardia sp. | reverse complement strand
GAGGCTGGTCAGGGAATGTCGTGCCAGTCCGGTCCGGATGGTGGCCTTCGAGGGCGCTGGGCGAGCCGGGTCTTGCTCGTCACTCACACGCGAACCCTAGCGCGATGTGCGCGAGCCGCACCGCGCCGATACACCGTCGCTGTCGTTAGGCCAACAGATCGGTCGAGATCGGATCGGGCACCTGAGCTGCGACTACGCGATGGAGGAACGGGAACACATGCGGAGCTGTGACGAGCCGGCCGGCCGATTAACCGACGTGTGCAGGGGGTTGCGGTGAGAACGGTCCTGATCTGTGACGACCGCCGCGGTACCCGTGCACGGCTCACCCGCGTGGTGTCGGCGTTCGCCGGCGTGCAGCGCGTCGAAGGTGTGGAACACGGCCACGAGCTGCTGGCGCGCTACACCGCGCAACCGGTCGACCTCGTGTTGGTGGGCACCCAGCGAGCTGTGCCGACCGGCGTCGAGGCGACCCGCCGACTTGTCGCGGCACATCCCCGCGCGAACGTCATCGTGTTCGGGGCGCCGGACGACACACGCACCATCACCGAGGCCCTTGTCGGCGGAGCCCGGGGCTACCTGCGCTGGGACGCCGCGCGCCCCGAGCTGCTCGGCGCCATGACACATGCGCTGACGACCACCGGGACGCTGCCGGCTCCCACCGTCGTGACGGTTCCACGTCGGCCCCGGAAGGACTTGCGCGACCAGCCGAGCGAGCGGGAGCTTCAGGTGCTGCGCGGCATGAGCGAAGGCAAGACCAACAGCGAGATCGCCCGCGAGTTGTTCCTGTCCGAGGACACCATCAAGACGCACGCGCGCCGACTGTTCCGCAAGCTCGATGCCAAGGACCGCGCCGAGGCCGTCGCCAACGGATTTCGACGCGGCCTCGTCGTCTAGCGCGGTTCTCCCGCCGGGGTCAGAAGAAGTGTCGGCGGCCCATTACCGGCCGGCCGACCGACCCCAGCAGCCAGAGCACCGCTCCGACCACCAGAAGGACGACCCCGACCGTCCACAAGATCGAAATCTTCAGCAAGAACCCCAGCAGCAGCAGGATGACTCCGAGCGCGATCATGATTTCTCCATCAGTTCTTCTCGTGTCGTCGTAATCGTCCTGCCGGGATACCCGTATGACCGCGGTGGGCAAACCCGATGCGGTGCTGAGACTGGCCTGGAACTGGGAACGGTCCTCGTCCAGCAGGCGTGACGATCACGTCAGGCGAGCAGCTCGTGGACGGCTGTCGTGAAGTTCGCCAGCGCCTGGCGGTAGAACCGGGGGCCGTAGGAGACCCGCGCGACGCCCAGTTCGCGCAGCCCGGTCAGGTCCAGGTCAGGCCCGGTGTTGGCGTTGACCGGGCCGGGCAGCTCGGACACCAGGGCGGCGATGTCGTCCTTGCCGCCGACGCCGATCGGGTAGACGCAGTCTGCCCCGGCCGCCAGGTAGTGGCGGCCGCGACGGACCGCCTCCGCGACCCGCTCCTTGGCCGGCACATCGGAGCGGGGCAGGAAGACGTCGGTGCGCGCGTTGACGACGATGGGCACGCCGGCGTCGTGCGCGGCGGCCCGGATGGCGGCCAGCCGCTCGGCGTGCGCACCCGCGTCGACCAGCCCACCGGCCCGGTAGTCGGTGTCCTCGAGGTTGCAGCCGACGGCGCCGATCTCCAGCAGCCGGTCCACCAGCTCCCTCGGCGGCAGGCCGTAGCCTGCCTCGGCGTCCACGGTGACGGGTAGGTCCACCGCGCGAGCGATGCGCCCAGCCGCGGCGAACATCTCCCGCCATGGCGCGCCCTCGCCGTCCGGGTAGCCGAGCATCGCCGAGACGGCGGCACTCGCGGTCGCGAGCACGGGGAACCCGGACTCGGCCACGACCACCGCGCTGGCGGCGTCCCACACGTTCGGCAGGACGAGCATCTCGTCGCCGTGGTGCAGCTTCCGGAGCTGCTCGGCTCGGGTCGTCAGATCAACGCTCATGGATGTCCCTCTCGTTGGGGCCGATGGGCATCGGTTCGATGTCGCAGGGATGGACACGGCGCCGGCCGAAAACTGGGCGGCCCGGGACCGCCCAGTTCTGCCGGTCGCCGGTGTCAGTACAGGGGAGGGGTGCTGTCCATCGGAGGTTGCACATGTCGGGGGAACTGCTCTCGCGGGCACGCGGCGGCGACCGGGCCGCGTTCACCGCCCTGGTCGAGCCACATCACCGGGAGCTGCACGTGCACTGCTACCGGATGCTCGGCTCGCTGCAGGATGCCGAGGACGCGCTGCAGGAGACCCTGCTGGCGGCGTGGCTCGGTCTCGACGGTTTCGAGGGACGTTCGTCGGTGCGCACCTGGCTGTACCGCATCGCCACCAACCGGTGCCTGAACATGCTGCGCTCGCCCGGCCGGCAGCAGGCGGCGGCCCCGGCGGCCCCACGACTGCCCGACCCGACCCGCCTCGGTGAGGTGCCGTGGCTGCAGCCCTACCCCGACATGCTGTTGGCCGAGCTGCCCGAGCGGGCGCCCGGACCGGAGGCCCGGTACGAGTCCCGCGAGGCGATCTCGCTCGCGTTCGTCACCGCCGTACAGCTGCTGCCGCCGAACCAGCGCGCCGTGCTGCTGCTGCGCGACGTGCTCGGCTACCGCGCCCGGGAGACCGCCGAGCTGCTCGGCCTCACCGAGGAGGCGGTCACCAGTGCCCTCAAGCGCGCCCGCGCGGGCGTGAGCGCGGCCCGCTCGCCCCACCCGCCGCCCCCACCCGGCACCCCGGAGGAGCGCGCGCTGCTCGACCGCTTCGTCACGGCGTTCACCGAGCTGGACGTGGACGCGCTCGTCGCACTCATGACCGACGACGTCTGGGTACGGATGCCACCCCTGCCCTTCGAGTACCGGGGCCGTGAGGACGTGCACGGCTTCTTCACCGTGATCCGCTCGTACCTGGGACGGGTCGACCGCCTCGTGCCCGTGCGCGCGAACGGCCAGCCGGCCTGGGGCGAGTACCTCCGTGACCCGGTCACCGGCGGCCTCCGACTCCACGGCGTCATCGTGGTCGGCCTGGCCGGCGACCGGATCAGCGAGCTCACGCGGTTCGAGACCGTGATCGCGCCGTACCTCGGCCTACCGAGGACGCTCGAGCCGTAGTCGTCCGCGCCGGCTACCGGGCGAGCCGGGGTAGGAGCGCCTGCGCGTTGCGGCGGTTGATGCCGTTGAGCTGGCCGTTCTCCCATGCGGGGTAGTCCTGCAGTCCGGCGTCGAACTGGCGACCCCATTCGTCGGGGGCGAACGGCCAGTCACTGCCGTAGAGGACGTGACCGGGCCGGGCGAACGCCATCAGGGACGGCAGCGCGGTCGGGGTGGCCGAGAGTGCGGTGTCGAACCAGAAGGACCGGAGATCGGCCATGATCATTTCTGGTGTCACGCCGGGATGGAACATCGCCGCCCCGGCCAGTCGGGTCGCCACGAACGGCACGAACCCGCCAGCGTGGGAGAGGATGACGCGCACCCTGGGGTGTCGCCGCAGTACGCCGTGCACCGCCATGTGCAACGCGGTACGGGTCGTGTCGAAAGGGAAGTCGAGCAGCGGGCTGGGTAGTCCGTCCAGCATCTGCAGCGGCGGCGCGGTCGGGTGCACGAACACGAGCGCCGATCGCGCGTCCAGCTCGGCCCACAGTGGCTCGAACGCCGCGTCGCCCAGGTAGCGGCCCTCGGAGTTGGACAGCAGCACCACGCCGTCGGCGTGCAGGATGTCGAGTGCTCGCACGGCCTCGGCCACCGCCCCGTCGACATCGGGCAGCGGTAGCACAGCGAACTGCCCGAAACGGTCAGGATGGTCCTGTACGAGCTGCGCGTGCTCGTCGTTGACGGCTCGCGCGAGCTCCCGGGCGGCTGAGTCGTCACCGAAGTGCACTCCCGGAGCGCTGATGGACAGGACACCGGTGGCGATCCCGCGCCGGTCCATCATCGCGATCGCCGCCTCCGGGCTCCACGGCGGCGTCGGCCAACCGCCTGCCGTACGACCCAGCTCTTCAAGCACGTTGCGGTACCGCGACGGGATGAGGTGCTGGTGGACGTCGATCCGATCGGCCATCTCTCCTCCGATGCCTAGCTAGCTAATCAGTGCATAGCTAACATACCTCGCATGGGCATCGACGTCGACGACATCGAGATCTCCCGGGCGGCCGACGCCCTCTTCCTCGCGATGCGGAGAGCCCGAGGCGCGGCCGCTGAAGCCGGCGGCCTGACCCTGGCTCAGCTCGCGCTCCTGGAACCGCTCGCCGACGGAGAGGGACTCGCGGTGAACGCGGTCGCGGCGAAGGCCGGCGTCAGCCCTCCGACCGCGACCCGGATGCTGCGGCAGCTCGGCGAGCGCGGCATGGTCCGGCGAGAACGCAGCGACCACGACGAACGCCTGGTTGTGGTCACCCTCACCGGCGCGGGCGCCGACGCCGTCGTCCGCTTGCGCGAGCAACGGCGCACCCGCCAGGCGGCGGCCTTCGCCGCCTTCACCCCTCAGGAGCGCACGCAGCTCGTCAGCCTCATGACCCGACTCGCCTCGCTCGTCGAGGGCAGCTCGACCTGACGTTCAGTGCACCACCGTCAGCAGGCCCTCGACACCGCGTCGGAAGGCGGCGCCGACCTCGGCGGCTCCGTCGATGGCGGCCCCGGACATCGCGCCGTCGCGCATCATCAGGAAGTGCCGCGCGGCGTGCCGGGGCTCGGGTCGCCCCGCTGACCCCCCATAGGCCTGGGCGAACAGCTCGGTGAGCGTGTCCACGAACCACACCCGGTGCTCGACGACGATCCGGCGTACCGGGTCCTCGGGGTCGGAGAACTCGGCTGCGGCCTTGAGGAAGGCGCAGCCACGAAAGCCCGGTGTAGCGAGGGCGTCGGCCAGGGCGGACCCGATGGCGCGGACCGCATCGGCAGCTGAGGACGTCGCCTCGACTGCCGCCTGCACGCCCGCGCGGGTCTCGGCATCCACGCCTCGCAGGTAGGCCAGAACGAGGTCTTCCTTGGACGGGAAGTGCCGGTAGAAGGTCGACCGCGTGACCGGCGCCTCGGCGAGGATCCGGTCAACACCGACCGCGCGGATGCCCTCGCCGTAGAACAACCCGGTAGCCGTCGCCAGCAGCCGCTCACGCGCCTCGGACCGACCCCGGCCGCCGCTCCGAGTCTCAACCGACGCGCGCTCCATCACTTCAACATAACAGAAGGAACGATCGGTCTTGCAAATTTGGACAGAAAGAACGTTCCGTCTTGACGGCACGGCCAGCGCCTGCGAGTCTCCAGGGAGACGGAACGTTCTTCCTCCGTCGACCGTCAGGCTCGTATCGCGTGCCCCGGTCCCCCTCGCCCTCGAAGGAGCCTTCGTGAGTACAGCTGTCACCTCCACCGCCGCCGGGATCGCCTCGGCGCTGCGGCGGTTGTATTTCGTCCGGTTCGGGTTCGCGATCGTCTGGGCCGGGTTGCTGTTCGTGACAGGACGCCAGCTCGCGCCGGTGGTCGTAGTCCTGCTGGTGCTGTACCCGTTGTTCGACGTGACCGCCGCCGTTGTCGACGCCCGCTCCTCCCGGACGAGCGGGGCTGCCAGAGGCCTCTACGGCAACATCGCCATCAGCCTTGTCGCCGGCATCGGGCTCGCCTTCGCCGCCACTTCGGACATTCCAGCGGTCCTGCGGGTCTGGGGAACGTGGGCGATCGTCGCCGGGCTGATCCAACTCGTCGTCGGTATCAGCAGGCGCGCGCTCGGCGGCCAATGGGCAATGGTCCTCAGCGGCGGCATCTCCACACTCGCCGGGACGTCGTTCATCCTGCAGGCGGGCACGCCGCACGCCTCGCTCGCCAACCTGGCCGGCTATGCGCTCCTCGGCGGCGTGTTCTTCCTCGTCTCGGCGCTGCGTCTCGGCCGTGCCGCCCAGCGGGGGTGATATGCGTCAGCCGCGAGGGGAGCTCGGTTGATCGGCGGCCAGCTCGGCCAGCACCTCGGCGATGTGCGCGTCCACGTCGGCCGCCGATCGGGTCGGTGTCGGTTCCGCCTCGATCGGCACGCTGGTCACGATGACGTCGTCGTCGAACAGGTCAACTCTGCTCAGCGTCGCCGAGCGGCGGCCACGGCCACCTCGACCGGGAGGCAACGGATCGGCGAGCAGTGTCGCCGCCCCGCTGGTCCAGACCGGTACACCGGCCAGCACGCCGGCGCTCACCACGTGGGTGTGGCCGGAGAGCACGATCCGCACGTCGGTGCCGGTGATCGCGGCGCCTAGCTCGTGACGGTTCCGGAGCCGCATCAGCTGGGAGAGCCGCGACGGGGATGGCAGCGGTGGATGGTGCAGCGCGAGCACCGTGCCGCCCGGCACCGGCTGGGCGAGCTCGGTGCGCAGCCAGTCCAGCTGACCCGCCGACAGCTCGCCGTAGGGCCGGCCGGGAACCGTGCTGTCCAGCACCGCGATCCGCAGGTCGCCGACCCGGACGACGTGGTCGAGCGGCTCAGTGCCCGCCGCCTCGCCGAGCAGGTGCTCACGCAGCGCCGACCGGTCGTCGTGGTTGCCGGCAACCCACACGGCCGGCGCGCCGATCCGCGCGATCCAGGGTTCGGCCAGGGCGCGCAGCCGCTGGTACTCCTCGGGTCGCCCCTGCTCGACGAGATCGCCGGTGAACACGAGCGCCGACACCCGCAGCTCCGACTCCGCCACCACCTGGAGCGCCCGCTCCACCAGGGGTGCGCTGTCGAACCCGAACCGCGGCGCGGTGCCGTGCGCCTCGATGTGCAGGTCGGTCAGTTGAACGACGGTGTGTCGCGGCGGCTCCATGCCGCTGATGCTGCCGGGCGCGCATGAACGGCGATCGAAGAACGGACGTCGTCTCACTCGGCCGACGCGGTGCCGCTCCGCGCGCCTGACGTCGAAGGCCAGCTGTCTCACCAGGTCAGCGGCCCTGAATCCGGTGGTGTTTTCGGGTTGAGCTGACCGAGACTGGCGCCATGTTGACGATCGAGCGGGCCACCCGGGCCGATCTGGGGGCGATCACGGCATTGCGGTGGCGGTGGACGGAGGAGGACGCGGGTCGCGATGACCCCGCCTCGGTGCCCGATGCCGAGTTCGTCCGCCACCTGGCCGACTGGTGGGAGACGGTCGGTGTGGACCGGGCGGTGTTCCTGGCCGAGGAGCGCGGCGAGCCGGTCGGCATGCTCAACCTGGCTTTTTTCGACCGGATGCCCAAGCCCGGCCGCCCCATCTCGCGGTGGGCGTACCTGGGCAACGCGTTTGTGCTGCCCGAACTGCGGAGCCGAGGTGTCGGCTCCCGCCTGCTGCGGGCCGCGCTCGGGCACGCGCGGGAGCTCGGCTGCGTGCGGGTGGTGCTGTCGCCCACCGAGCGGTCGAAGGCGCTCTACCGGCGCGCCGGCTTCGGCCCGGCCGACGTCCTGCTGGTCCACCCGCTGGACGACTGACCCCGCCCGCCCCATCTCTGCGGGCCGTTCGCGGCCGGGGAATACGTGCCGCAATGCGACACGTTGTGCCAATCGGCAGTATGAGTCTGCCGATATCGGCCGCCTTCAGAGCACGAGAGGAACCTCGGATGACGAACAGGACCGCCGAGAGTCGCGAGGTCCAACGTCCGAATGACACCACGATCCGGTACACGGCCAGCGGTCCGGCCGGCGGGCCGACGCTCGCACTCGTGCACGGCTGGGGCTGTGACCGCACGGATTTCGACGCGATCACCGGCTCTCTCCCCGAGCACTTCCGTGTCCTCGCGATCGACCTCGCCGAACACGGCGGGTCGAGGTCCGCACGAGAGGTCTGGACGATGGAGGAGTTCGCACGAGACGTGGCGGCCGTGCTGGGAGCCGAGTCGGTGGAAAGCTGCGTCGTGGTCGGGCACTCCCTCGGCGGCGCGGTCGCTGTCGAAACAGGCCGGATGCTCCCCGGCACGGTCTCGCATGTGGTCACACTCGACGCCCTGCACTACCTGTCGCTGTTCCCCGCGCAGGACGAACAGCGGGCCGACGCGCTGCTGGCGCCCTTCCACGAGAACTTCGCGTCGGCGGTGCGGGGCATGGTCGAGGCGGGCTCGCCACCCGGTACGGATCCGGCGCTGAAGGACGCCTACCTCGCGAAGATGGTGCTCGTGCGACAGCCCGCGGGCCTGCGCTCGCTCGAGGGACTGGTGCACTGGGACATGGACGCCGCGCTGCGCGAGGTCAAGCAGCCGATCACGCTGTTCGCGGTGCGCTCGATCATCACGCGGGAGGCGATCGACCGCTACCGCGACAGGATCCGCATCGTGCCCGTCGATCTCGGGACCCACCACTTCCACGTCGAGTCCCCCGAAGCCACGGCCAAGCTGCTGGCCGACGTGGTGTCCTCCCACTAGCGCCACGGGCCACTAGCAACACGGGCTGGGAGGCCTTCGACCGCTTTCTACGCCTGTCTTGTGACCCAGCTAGACAGGTGTAGAAAGTGGTAGGTCCTAGTCTCGGTGGTACTGGTCGTTGATCAGCACTTCGACTCCGCGCCAGCCCCAGTAGACCCGGTGCGACTGGATCAGGCCGTCCTCGATCTCCATCACCTCGACGAAGTCCATCTGTTCGCCGTCGGGCGTTGCGCGTGGGTACTCCCAGGTCGCGCGCCGGCCATTGGTGAAGAACCCCGCCCGGTGGTAGGTCCGCAGCTCAGGTGTGCGAGCCACCACCTCGGCCAGGAAGGGCCGCAGCTCCTCGTGGCCACGGCGGATGCCCGCGCCGCCGGTGAGGTGGGCCACCACGGGGCTTTCCAACGTTGCGTCGGGCGCGTAGCAGGCGAGCAGGCCTGCCAGGTCGTGCGCGGCCAACGCCCGCTCCCAGGCGTGCGTGACCGCCTCGATCTCCGTCCGGGACTCCTCGGTTGCCGATCCGGTCTCGTGCGACGTCGTGTTCATGGCCCCCAGTCTGGGGTCGGTTCACTTCGGTATGGACCGAAACGTCCGGCGCCTACGGTGGGTGCCGTGTCCCCCTACTCCGTTGCGCCCGTGCCGGCCGGTGATGCCGACATCGCCCGCATCGCCGCCCTGATCGGCGACCGAGCCCGAGCCCGCGTCCTGATGGCACTGGCCGACGGGCGGGCGCTGCCGGCCAGCGTGCTCGCCGCCGAGGCCCGGGTGGCCGCCTCCACCATCAGCGAGCACCTGGCCCGGCTCGTGGCCGCCCAGCTGCTCACCGCCGAGCGGCAGGGGCGCGCGCGGTACTTCCGGCTGGCCGATCCGTCGGTCGCCGAGGCGCTGGAGGCGATCGCCCGGATCGCCCCGCCCGAACCGATCCGGTCCCTGCGCCAGGGCAGCCGCGCACACGCCTTGCGCAGGGCCCGCACCTGCTACAACCACCTCGCCGGGCGCCTGGGCGTCGCGGTCATGGCCGCGCTGCTGGACCGGGCCGTCCTGACCGGTGGGGACGGGTACCACCACCGCGAGGCGTCCGAGGTCGACCGGCTCGCCGCGCCCGGTGCCGACCTGACCTACCGGCTGACCCACGACGGCCGGGACGAACTGGCCGCGTTCGGGCTCGACCTGGACGCGCTGGGTCGGCGACGGCCGGCGATCCGCTACTGCGTGGACTGGTCCGAGCAGCGCCACCATCTCGCCGGCCCGCTCGGTGCCGCCATGACCCACCGGATGTTCGAGCTGGGCTGGCTCCGCCGCACCAACCACCGCCGTGCCGTGACGCTCACCGACGCCGGACACCACGGCCTGCACGACACCTTCGGTGTGCCGGACGACTGGGACGACGTCAGCGCTGGGCGAGGCCGCCGATCATCAGGCTGACGGTGAAGTCGAACCGGTCGTGGCCCTCACCCGCGATCAGCTCGGCCGCGTGGCCCTTGGTGTGGGGGAAGTCGTCCGCGGGCAGGGCGGCGAAGCGGCGGAGCAGCTCGTCACGGCTGACCATCCAGCCATCGTCCTGGTCGGCCGAGTGCCGGTGCAGCATCGAGAGCTCCAGCGTGTAGGCGTTGACGTAGAGCGCCAGTGCGTCGATCGCCCAAGCCGCGGTTCGCGGGGGGATGCCGCCGGCGAGCACGATCCCCAGCATCCCTTCGGCGATCCGCATCGTGTCGAGGTTGGTGGGAACCGCGGCGAGCGCCGCCCGGGAGATGCCGGGGTACCTGAGGTACTGGTCGCGCATCTGCGTGCACACGTCGCGGATCTGTTGCTGCCAGCTCGCCGGGTCGGGCTCGGGCAGCACGATCTCGGCGTTGAGCCGCCCGATGAGCAGCTCGTCGAGGTCGGCCTTGTTGACGACGTGGGCGTACAGCGACGCCGGACCGGTCTGGAGTGCGTCCGCGACCCTGCGCATGGTCAGGGCCTCATAGCCTTCGGCGGCGACGACGGTCAGCGCGGTGTCGACGACCTGGTCGACGGTGATGGGCTTCCGGCGGCGGCCGGAGCGCGGCTCGCCGTCCTCGACCGCTCGGACGTCCGTCGGCAGGTGGCGCGCCGCTCGCCGCTCTCTCGGGTTCACGTGCTCACCATAGCTTGACACGAACGATGTTCGCCAAATAGAACAGTCATCGTGTCTATAGAACAGCGTTCGTTCAGTTCGCTCTCGGTGGCGCCGCTCAATCTGCGCCGGGCATTGGCGGTGCTCCTGGTCGTGTTCATCGCCGACGTGATGGACGTGCTGGACTCCACCATCGCCAACCTCGCCGGGCCTTCGATCCGCGCCGATCTCGGTGGTGACGAGACGACGCTGCAGTGGGTGCTCGCGGCCTACACGATGACCTTCGCCATCGGCCTGGTGACGTCGGGCCGGCTGGGTGACCTGCTCGGCCGTCGCCGGCTGTTCCTGCTCGGCATGGCCGCCTTCACCGTGGCATCGCTGGCCTGCGGGTTGGCGCCCGGTGTCGGCTGGTTGATCGCGTTCCGGGCGGCGCAGGGGCTCGCGGGGTCGGTGATGATCCCCCAGGGCATCGCACTCGTCACCGTGGTGTTTCCGGCCGAGCAGCTACGGAAGGCGCTGATCCCGTTCGGCCCGGTGATGGGGCTGGCGACGGTGGCGGGTCCGCTCGTGGCCGGCTGGCTGCTGCACCTGGACCTGTTCGGCAGCCAGTGGCGCTCGATCTTCCTGATCAACGTTCCGATCGGGATCGCGGCGGCGGCACTCGGCTGGATGGTCCTGCCCCGGCGCTCCGGTGAGGACCCGGGTGCGCGGATCGACCTCTTCGGAGTCGGGTTGCTGACCGCCGCCTCGCTGCTGCTGATCGTCCCCCTGGTGCAGGGCCGCGAGTACGGCTGGCCGCTGTGGACCTATCTGATGATGGGCGCGGCGTTCGTCGCGCTCGCCTTGTTCGTGGTCTCTGAGCAGCGCAGCAGCCACCCCGTGATCGCGCCGTCCCTGCTCCGTCGCCGCAGCTTCGTGGTCGGCCTGCTCGTCACCGGGGCCGTCTTCGCCTCGTTCACCGGGTTCCAGCTGGCGTTCAACCTGCTGCTGCAGCTCGGTCTGGGATGGACGCCGCTGGACACCGGGCTCGCCCTGATTCCGTGGGCTCTCGGCACGGCCCTCGGCTCCGTGCTGGCCGGTGCGGTCCTCGCCGAGAAGCTGGGCCGCGGCTGCCTGTGGATCGGCGTGGCCATCGCCATCGCCGGCATGCTCGCCCTGTGGTGGACGGTGGCCCACCACCACGGCGACCTCACCGCTTGGACGTTCGCCCCCTCGCTGCTGCCCGTCGGGCTCGGCTCCGGACTGGTGTTCATCCCGCTGTTCGACTACATCCTCGGCGACGCCTCGATCGACGAGGTCGGTACCGGCTCGGGGATGCTCAACGCCGTCCAGCAGTTCGCCAACTCGGTCGGCTTCGCCGCGCTGGGCACCGTGTTCTTTGCGGGAGCGAACGGCGGCGGACCCGATGCGTTCTTCGGCGGCTTCGAGCTCGTCATCGGGCTCACCACCGTGCTCTACGTCGCGACGCTGCTGCTCGTCGGCCTGCTCCCGAGACAGGCCCGACGGGGCGAGCACTGACCGTCCCCCGCCACCTCTTGTGAGGAGACTCAGAATGGCCAGCAGAACTGCCCTGATCACCGGGGTCAGCCGCCCGCTCGGCATCGGTTTCGCCGTGGCACAGCAACTCGTCGAGCAGGGTTACCACGTCATCCTCACCGCACGGGACGTGAGCAAGGCTGAGCAGCTCGCCGCCCAACTGCGCCCGGGCGTCGCCACCGCGCTCCGCCTCGACCTGGCCGACCCGACCAGCGTCGCCGAGGCGGCCGACCAGGTGGCCCAGACCTTCGGACACCTCGACGTGCTGATCAACAACGCCAGCTTCTTCCCCGACCACACCGCGCTCTCGGCCCTCGACGCCGACCTCAACGCCGTCCGCTCAGCACTCGAGATCGACGTGATCGGGCCGTGGGGCCTCATCCTGGCGCTGCTGCCACTGCTCAAGAAGGCGCCAGCCGCCCGCATCGTCAACGTCTCCAGCGTCGCCGCGTCCCAGATCAGCACCGCCGGTACCGCCGCCGATGGCCTGTTCAGGGCGCCGGCCCACTCACTCGCCAAGTACACCCTCAACGTGCTGACCACCGTCCTCGCCGGTGCGCTCGCCGACACCCCGATCCTGGTCAACGCCGTCGACCCCGGCGAAACCGCAACCCATCCCGAACG
>DATAYB010000440.1:0-5587 GCA_036272795.1 Pseudonocardia sp. | reverse complement strand
TCCGGCTGGGCAAGCGCGAGGCCGATGGAGCTGGTGCCGCCCTGACTGCAGCTGGCGAACGTCGCCTGGGGCACGTCCAGGTGGCCGAGCACCGTGATCAGGTCATCCAGCAGCGTGTAAGGCGTGGTCGCCGGCGGGGACGCGCCGTGCCCGCGTGCGTCATAGTGGATCAACCGGTACCGGGCTGCCAGCCGTGGCACGATCGGGTCCCAGATTCGCGAGCCCCCGATTCCGGATGCAGCAACACCACTGGGGCTCCGGGACCGCCGGTATCCTCCGCCCAGACCGTGCCGCCGTCGACCTCGATCATCTTCTCCATGCCGCTGATTCTGCCCCGCTGATCCCTGGCCAGGGAATTGGTTTAGCAGCACAAACCCCGCTCGAACGAACCTACGGGAGGTGCTATGAGGGTCTGTCAATTTATTTATTTATTAAAGGTGTAACTGGATCTTGGTGGTTACTTTCTGCAGATCAAGACCAAGGATCGCCCAGCGTGGGTGTGGGATTACAGTGAGGAACGGGACCTGCCGAGGAGGGTCGCGGTGAAGCCTGCTGTCCGGCCTGGGATCGCTGACGGTCCCGGCGTTTCCCTCGTTCCTGCTGTCCGGGGGGGAATCGTTGCCCGGCCCGGGCTGTTCGCCCGGCTCGGCGAGGCAGGCCGGGTGAGCGTGGTGTCGGCGCCGGCGGGCAGCGGGAAGACGTTCTTGCTGCGGTCGTGGATCGCGGAGGCGGGCCTGGCGGAGCAGGCTGCGTGGGTGCCGGTGCAGGGCCAGGAACGGGATCCGCAGCGGTTCTGGCTCGCGGTGACCGGCGCGCTGCGGGACACCGCCGCCGGGTCAAAGCTGGTCCGGGAGCTTTCGGCGGCACCGGATCTGGATGGCTGGTCGGTGGCCGAGCGGCTGCTGGAGGATCTGGCCGCGCTGAGAGACCGCCTCTGGCTGGTGATCGACGATGTGCACGAGCTGCCGGCGGAGGCGCTGGCCCAGCTGGAATTGCTGGCGATGCGCGCCCCGCCGCAGCAGCGGTTCGTGCTGTCCGGCCGCTCTGATCTGCGGCTAGGGCTGCACCGGCTGCGGCTGGAAGGCGAACTGACCGAGATCCGCGCCGCCGATCTGCGATTCACCGTGGAGGAGGCGCGGGCGCTGTTTGGGGCGGCCGGGGTGGACCTGCCGGATCCGGCACTGGCGCTGCTGGTGGAGCGGACTGAGGGCTGGGTGGCCGGGCTGCGGCTGGCGGCGCTGTCGCTGGCCGGGCACCCGGACCCGCAGCGGTTCGCCACCGAGTTCTCCGGCAGCGAGCGGACGGTCGCGGAGTATCTGCTGGCGGAGGTGCTGGAGCGGCAGCCCGAGCCGGTGCGGCGGCTGCTGCTGCGCACCTCGGTGGCCGAGCGGGTCAATGGCGAGCTCGCCGACCTGCTGACCGGCGACACCGGCGGGGAGCGGATCTTGCAGGAACTGGAACAGGCCAACGCGTTCGTGATGTCGCTGGATGCGCGCAGGTCCTGGTTCCGCTACCACCACCTGTTCGCCGACCTACTGCAGCTGGAACTGCGGCGCGCCGCGCCGGGTGAGCTTCCCGCGCTGCACGCTACCGCCGCCGGGTGGTTTGCAGAGCACGGGTTCCCGATCGAGGCGGTCCGGCACGCCCAGGCGGCGCAGGACTGGGGGCTGGCCGCCCGGCTGCTGGCCGGCCACTGGTTCAGCCTCTACCTCGACGGGCAGGCCGCCACCGTGCACGAGCTCCTCACCGGGTTCCCGGCCGGTGTGGTCGCGGCCGATGCAGAACTCACCGCGCTGACCGCGGTCGGCGAGATGCGCCGGGGATCGCTGGAGGAGGCCGGGCGGCATCTGGCGGCCGCAACCCATAGGCTGGCGTCGGTGCCCGCCGGCCAGCGCGACCGGATGCAGATCCTGCTCGCCATCCTCCGCCTCATCCTTGCGCGCCGCCGCGGCGACCTCCCGGCGGCCGTGGAGGAAGCGGAGCGGCTGCTGGCCCCCGCCGAGGCCCCGGACACCGCGCAGCCCGGGCTAGGCGGCGACCTGCGCGCGGCGGCGCTGATCAACCTCGGCAGCGCCGAGGTCTGGACAGCCCGGCTCGCCGATGCCGGGCACCACCTCGAGCAAGGCGCCGCCCTGGCCCACCGGATCGGGCGGCCCTACCTCGAGGCCACCGGCCTGGCGCATTCGGCGGTAGTTGCGATCGTCAGGTCCGTCGCGCTGGCGGCGGAGCTGAGCAGGCAGGCGATCGAGCTGGCCCGGCGGCACAGCTGGAGTGAGGAGCCGATTGCCGGGGCCGCCTACGTGGTCCTCGGTGCCACGCTGGTCCTCCAGGGACGGCTGGAGGAGGTAGAGCCGTGGCTCGGGCACGCCGAGCGGACACTCCCGGCCGAGGCCGAACCGGCGGCCGGGCTGGGGCTCAGCCACATGCGCGGGCTGCTGGAGCTGGCCCGCGGCCATCCCGGCCAGGCCCTCGCCGCGTTCCAGGCGGCCGAGCGGCTCACCGGGCTGGTTGTCACACCGCACATGTTCGCGACGCTGATGCGCTCCCACCGGCTGCAGACCCTGGTGCAGCTGGGCGAGGCCGGACGCGCCGAGCAGGCCCTCGCCGGGATGGACCAGCACGAACGCGACACCGGGGAGATGCACATCACCCTGGCGGTGCTGCGGCTCGCCCAGCACAACCCGCAGGCGGCGGCCGCCGCGCTCGCACCCGTCCTCAACGGCTCCGCCCCCATGACGGCGGATAACGGCGTATGGGCGGTTCAGGCTTTCCTGCTGGAGGCAATCGCCCGCGACACCCTCGGCGACCCAGCCGCCGCCGGGCGCGCCCTCGAGCACGCTCTCGACCTCGCCGAACCTGACGGCCTGCTCATGCCCTTCCTCCTCCACCCCGCCCCCGGGCTGCTCGAGCGCCATTCCCGGCACCGCACCGCCCACGCCGCCCTGGCCGCCCAGATCCTGGACCTGCTCGCCGGGACACAGGCGCCAGCACCAGAACCGGGGCACCTGCGCGAGCCGCTCAGCGGCAGCGAGACCCGCATCCTGCGCTACCTGCCCACCAACCTCACCGCGCCAGAGATCGCCGCCCAGCTGTACCTGTCCGTGCACACCGTCAAGACACACATGCGCCACCTCTACACCAAGCTCGGCACGCACCGGCGAGCCGAAGCAGTCGAACGGGCCCGCGCCCTCGGCCTGCTCGCACCCTCATTGCGCAAACCCTGATCCAGGCCGGTCCCCCGGCCGGAAAGCAGAGCAGACCCAGCGCTGCTGATCTCCGGCTCCACGCTCACCACCCAGGATGGCAAGCGGGCCGGACTTCCGGCCCGCAGAGGAGCGCCTGCACGGTCAGTGGGGCTTCCATACCGGGCGGACGATCGCGTCGGCGTCGTGCCGCCCGGGGTCATACACCTGGTTGAACTTTCACAGCATCCGCAGTCGGCAATTGCTCGTCGCCCTTTCGAGGATCAGGTCATGCAGTCCCCTTCACAGTGGTTACCATCAGTCGATATGATCTAGATCATCTGATGATGTCACCGGCCGGAGGGACAATACGATGCGCGCTGCCATCTTCGTCGGCCGCGCCTACCTCGGAAGCGGGACACCGGCGTGAGCGCGCCGCCGCTGCTCGCCGTCGAGGGACTGACCGCCGGCGACCTCGCGCTGGCGTGCGCCGACCGTGGCTATGTCCTGCGCCACGGCGAGCTCGTCGCCGAGGGTCCCGCTGCCGATTTGGCTCGTGACCGCCACTTGCTCGAAGCCAGCTACCTTGGTGAGGTGCCATGAGCGGAACAGAGCCGCGCGTTCTCGTCGTTGGCGCCGGCGCCGCGGGTCTCAGCGCCGCGTTCACCGCCGCATGGCGCGGCGCTCGTGTGCAGCTCCTCGACTTGCTGGGGCCGGGCGGCCAGCTACAGAACGCCGGCGTCATCGAGACGGTCCCCGGGCTGGCGCCCACTACCGGACCCGAGCTCGTCGACCAGATGGTGCGCCGCTTCGACGGGCTCGACGTCGACACCGTGTTCGGCGAGGCGACGTCGCTCTCCCGTGGGACCGAGGGCTTCGCGGTGACGACGGACGAGGGCCAGACGCTGCAGGCCGACCTGGTGATCGTCGCGACTGGCTCGACGCCGCGGTCGCTGGGCGTCCCGGGCGAAGCCGAGTTCGAGCACCGGGGGGTGTCGCACTGCGCAGCATGCGACGGCCCGCTCTACCGAGGTAAGGACGTCGTCGTCGCGGGCGGTGGTGACGGCGGCGCCGATGCGGCGCTGGCGCTGCACGCGGCCGGCGCGACGGTCACGCTCGCGCATCGCGGGACGGCGTTGTACGCCGCCGCCGCATTGCGCCGGCGGATCGAGTCGATCGATGAGATCACCGTGCTGCCCGCGACCGAGGTGATCGCGATAGTCGGCGACCGGACGGTGACGGGCGTCGCGCTGCGCGCCACTGATGGCAGCGAATGGACGCAGCCCACGAGCGCGGTGTTCACGGCGGTGGGCATCTCCATCGATGCCGGCGACCTGGCCGCGTCGCTCGGGCGCGACGCCCACGGCCGCCTGCTCGTGGATGCCAACCTGGCGTGCACGACGCCCGGGGTCTTCGCCGCCGGGTCGGTGCGGCACGGCGCAAGCGATCAGCTCGTGGGCGTTATGGGTGACGGTGCCAACGCCGCGGTCAGCGCGCTCCGCTGGTGGAGCGGCGAGCTCGAGCTCGCGCCGCCGGCACCTTCGCCGAGCGCCAACGGCACCACACCGGGCTCGTTCGCCACCTACGCCGACTTCTACGACCGCATGACCGAGGCTGGCTTCGGTGACGGGTTGCCGTTGGTGCCGCCGACCGCCAGCCGGGTCGACCGGTTCCTCGCCGAGGCCGGGCTGGACGGCGACGAGCAGATCGACCCGAGCGGGCTCACGGCCCGCGAGGTTGCCGCGTGCGGGGTGGCCGCAGGGTGCGAGCCCGCGCACGGCGCCATCGTCGTCGCCGCGGCGCGCAGCTTGCTGCACGACCTCGACGCCCGCCGCGAGCTGCTCGCCGACTCGGTCCTCGCCGTGGTCGTGAACGGACCGGCGCGGCTGACGATCGACCTCAACTGTTCCGACGGGCTCTTCGGTCCCGGCTGGCGGGCCAACGCCGCCATCGGCCGCGCCGTGCGCCTGCTGGCCACCGGCCCGCTGGGCATCCCGGCGAGCTCGGGCTTCGGCGATCCCGGCCAGTACACGTTCTGCTTCGGCGAGGACGAGGAGAAGTCGGTGTGGACGCCGCTGCACGTCCAACGAGGTTTCGCCCCCGGCGCCGACACGGTCACCGTCTTCCCGGCGCCGGTCTATCGACAGGTCATGGACCGCGCCCACAACGACAGTGCGGGCATCGTCGACTACCTCACGTTGTTCCTGCGCGGTCGCGCCGCGGGCACGCGGCTGTTCGGCACGCAGGCGCTGTCGATGCTCCTGGTCGTGGGCCAGGAGCTGCGGCGCCTGCTCTCGCCGGACTACAGCAAGGCGACATTGCGCGACGTGCTGTACGAGCGGGTGACGGCCGACGACGGCACACCGTTCGGGCCGATCGCCATCGCCTCGCCCGACGACATCCTC
>DATAYB010000439.1:0-2237 GCA_036272795.1 Pseudonocardia sp. | reverse complement strand
GGGCCCGCCACGGTGCCGAGCGAGACCTCGACGTCCACCGCATCCCTCGCCCGGTCCAGGCCCGCGTCGGCCAGTGCGGCGGCGACCAGGTCCGGCAGGGGGCGGGGATCACACAGGCGCCTGCGGCGGCCCCGCGCCCAGCCGAACGCCGGCCCCACGCGCAGCAGGCAGGCCCGCGTACCGCCGTCGGCGGCGACCAGGTGCAGCGCCCAGGTCGGCTCGGCGGGTGGTGACACCAGCCGCCAGTGCTCGACGTAGTCGACGTGGCGGCCGCGCTCCACCAGCAGGCCGTCCGCCAGGTGCAGCGTGCCGGCGTCCGGGTGCGGGCCCGCCGGGTGCAGGTCGATCCACCGGGTCCACTCCACGTGGTCACCCCGGTCGGCCAGCTCCCCGGCGAACGCCTGCTGCCCGGCCAGCCAGGTGACCTGCTCGGCGTCCAGGTCGGCCAGCCGCCGTACCCCGTCGAATGCGGGGCGCCCGGCCGGCCGGCGCAGGTCAAGGTACGTGCGAGCGCCCTGCAGCCAGGTGACCTCGGTGGCCACGTCCACGGCGCGCCGCTCGTCGAGCAGCAGCGTGCGCCGCCAGGTGCCGGCCAGCGCGTCGGGACGCACGGCCACATACGTTGGAGCCGGTGGACTGTTCACAACTCATCGAAACGCCGCGCTGTGTCCGGACGGCGTCGCGCCCGTGAACCCTGCGTTGCGCAGGCCTCCTCGCGCGGGCCGGCCCTCGCACTACGCTGCGGAGGTGACCGCCCCAGTGATCGTCGCCGACGTGGTCCGCAACGGGTTCGTCGAGGGTCACCACCACGGCTCCGCGGTGCTGACCGGGCCGGGTGGCGCCGTCGAGTGGTCCGTCGGCGTGGTGAACCGGCCGATGTTCCCCCGGTCCTGCAACAAGCCGATGCAGGCGCTCGGGCTGCTGCGCGCCGGGCTCGACCTGGACGGCGAGCTGCTCGCCCTCGCGGCCGCCTCGCACTCCGGGGAGGCGTTCCACCTCGACGGCGTACGGCGGATCCTGGCCGGCGCCGGCCTGACCGAGGACACGCTGCAGACCCCGCCGGCGTACCCGATCGACGAGCTGGCCCGCGACGAGTGGATCCGGGCCGGCCACGGGCCCTCGCCGCTCACGATGAACTGCTCCGGCAAGCACGCGGCGATGCTGGCCACCTGCGTCCGCAACGGCTGGGACATCAAGTCCTACCGCGACCCGACGCACCCCGTGCAGCAGTCGATCCGGGCCGCCCTGGAGGACACCGCCGGCGAGCCGGCGGCCGCCGTCGCCGTGGACGGCTGCGGCGCGCCACTGCTGGCGATCAGTCTCGTGGGGCTGGCGCGCGCGTTCGGCCGGTTCGCCTCGGCCGCACCGGAGAGCCCCGAGGGCCGGATCGCCGACGCGTTCCGCCGCCACCCGGAGTACGCCAGCGGCAGCCGCCGCGACGAGGCCGCCCTGATCCGCGCCGTGCCGGGCCTGGTCGCCAAGGGCGGTGCCGAGGCGGTCTACGCGGTCGGGCTTGCCGACGGCAGGGGGCTCGCCGTCAAGATCGACGACGGTGCGTCGCGGGCCAGGGCGGTCGTGGTGGCCGCCGTACTCGTGGACAGGCTCGGAGTGGACCACGACGTCGTCCGCGAGCAACGCGAGTACCCGCTGCTGGGCGGGGGCGAACCGG
The DNA here is from genome assembly GCA_036272795.1 of Pseudonocardia sp. Lineage (GTDB taxonomy): Bacteria > Actinomycetota > Actinomycetes > Mycobacteriales > Pseudonocardiaceae > Pseudonocardia. The sequence continues at coordinate 568 of DATAYB010000439.1, read as the reverse complement.
TCGGCTCGGTCCGCCCGGCCGCCGCCCTCCTGGCCGCCCTCACCTGACCCCGCCACACCCCGGCCGGTGGCCACGGCCGCACCAGGTGGCCATCCGCCGCGGTGGCCATTCGCCGCAGTAGCCGCGGCCACCGGGCGCCCATGGCCAGTGCCGCCGCCCGGCGCACGGCCATCGCCTCGGTTCCCTGCGAGCGCCGCAACGGCCACGCCGGCGGCGAGGTGCTGGTCACAGTCGGCTGCGCGATTGTCAAACGCTCAGGTATTTGTGTCCCTATCGGGCGAGCTGAGAGTTGCGCCGCCCACCCGGTGAGGAGGCGCCGTGCTCCACGAGTTCCAGCTGGACCTTGGTGACGACCAGGAGCGCCTGGCACTGGTCATGGAGGCCTCTGCCGGCCTGTACGACCCCATCGCCATGCTCGAGGGCGAGCGGGAGGCGCACCGGATGCTGTACGGCAACCTCGACGCCGAGCAGCAGGCGATCTACGACGAGCTCCGCGCCGCGGGCGTGCTCGGATGATCGACCCCTCGGCCAGCATCGGCCGCCGCGTCTGGACCGAGTGCCCGGCCTG
>DATAYB010000438.1:0-3980 GCA_036272795.1 Pseudonocardia sp. | reverse complement strand
GGCGCGGATGATCGTGCCCACGTGTTCGCCGCGCAGGGCCTTGGTGATGTTGCCGGGGGTGCGGCCGTTGACGATCTGGATCTGCCGCACATGCTTGGCGTTGGCCATCAGCTCGAGCACCGTGGTGTCGATCGGCAGCGTCGGCAGGTTCCTGGCGAGCAGCTCGGCGGCGGTGGTCTCGCGGATCAGCTCCGGCCGGCCGCCGTTGCCCGTGGCGCCGTCGCCCCGCCCGCCGGAACGGGTCGCCGGGTCGGACGTGAACACCCCGTCCACGTCCTTGACGTACGTGGTGCTCCGCGCGCCGTAGGCGTCGGCGAGCAGGAACGCGCCGGAGTCCGTGCGGTGCGGCGGGATCTTGCCCTGCACCGGCGGGAACTCGTAGAGCCCGTACGGCGGGTAACCGTTGGAGACGACCGCGCGGCTGGCCGCCAGGTGCACCGCGAGCTGGTGTGCCACCGCGGTGTGCGGCAGGTACGAGACCCCGTGCTCGGCGAGCAGCGCGGCGACCAGGTGTCCGTTCTGCTCCGCCTCGGTCGCCGCGAGCGCGGCCAGCACGCCGGTCGGCAGGCCCAGGTCGAGGGCGACGCCGAGGATGTGCCGGGCGCGCACTCCCGGGCCCGTGAGCAGCAGCATCCGGTGGTCGGCAAGCGCCGCGCGGAGCTCGTCGGCGACCGGGCCGAGCGCCTCGGCGCCCCCGTCGACGATCGAGCGGCCGCCGAGCGCGACGACGTTGAGCCAGGGCAGCAGCCGGATCACGGGCCGGTCGATCGCCTTGACCAGCTCGCGGTCCAGCAGCGTCTGGCGCATCAGCGCGGAGGGCACGTCCTTGACCGCGAACAGCGGCGTGGACTCGGCGCGGGTGTCGGTCACGGGGTTCTCTCCTGGAGGGCTTGGGGGACCGCTCTAGTCGGCCGAGATGATCGTGCCGACATGCTCGCCGGCGAGTGCCCGGGTGAGCAGTCCCGGCTTCAGACCGTTGATGACCTGTACCGACCTGACGTGCCTCGCGTGCCGCATGAGCTCGAGCAGCGGGCGCTCGACGACCAGGTCCGGCAGGTCCAGGGAGATCAGCTCGTCGACCGTGATCTCCGGGATCAGGGTCGCCGACCGGTCGGTCTTCGGGTTGGCCGTGTACAGCCCGTCCTCGTCCTTGACGAAGATCATGTTTTGGCAGCCGTAAACCTCGGCGACGAGGTAACAACCCGCGTCGGTGCGGTAAGGCGGGATGACGCCCTGGTGCGGCACGCGCTGCCACATGTCGTAGGGCGGCATGCCCGGGAAGATCACCGCGTGCGCCTCGGCGAGGTAGAGCGGCAGCGCGCTGAACGCCTCGTGGCCGACCACCGGCACCCCGTGGCGAGCCATCAGGTAACCAAGTAGCTGTGCATTCTGGCCGGCCACGGCGGCGCCGACTCCGGTCAGCACGCCGGTCGGCAGGCCGAGCTCGGCGGCCACCGAGTAGACGTGCCTGGCCCGGGTTCCGCCGCCCGTGCCGATCAGCAGCTGATGGTCGCGCTTGACCCGCGCGAGCTCGTCCACGACCGGATACACGGCTGAGCGGCCGCGGTCCATCAGGCTCTGGCCGCCGATCTTGAGCACGGTCGCGTCCGGCAGGATCGGGTAGTCCGGTACCGCGTCGCTGGCGGCCGCCAGCTCGAGGTCGTCGAGCGACCTGGTCATCAACAGCGACTCGAGCGTCGCGCGGTCCGCACCGATCGTCACCTGGTTCTCCTCTCGCCGGCCGCCGACCCTAGCTCCGATCCGCCGAGGCTCGGGATGATCACTTCATCCGGGTATTCGGACCGAGCACAGTGGACTCACCGCGGCAGCGGCACGGCGGCGTTCGGCGATCCGCCTCAGCGGGGCCGGCGCCGGCGGCGGAAGGAGCCGAACATCACTCGTCCGGTGGCGCGGTGCCCGGTGCCCGGTGCGCGGTGCCCGGTGGCCGGCCTGTCGTTACCCAGCTCCACACCAGACAGGTCTGCGCGTGGCGCACCGCCGGCCCTGCGCCTGGTTACCCAACTGCACCCCAGGCAGGTTTTGCGCGCCCAGATGGTGCCTCCTGTGCAGGTCGGTAACCAGAGGCAGGCCGGTCCCGGTCGGGCTCGGGTACCGTCGCGGCCATCAGCTCGCCAGCCGACCTCGCCCGCCCGCTACGCCGCGCCCTGACCAGAGCCGGTGTGACCACGGTGCTGGTCACTGTGCTGGTCACGGTGCTGGCCGCCAGCTGCGCGCCCACGCCGGTGACCACCCGGCCGGCGGCCGAGGCAGTCGCCCAGCCGCTGGCACCCGCCATCACGCAGCCCATCGCCCAGCCCGTCGCCCTTCCGCCGGGCGGGTGCGCGAGCACGGCGTGGAGCTGCGAGCAACAGGGGCGGTTCGGGGCCGCAAGCGCTTACGTGACCCGGGTCGGCGGTGGCCACGCCGCTCTCAGTGCGGTGTTCACCGACCGCGTGACCGGGCAGACCTGGCGCGCGGGGCCGACCGGGCAGCCCGGCTGGACCGCGTCCACGATCAAGCTGGCGATCGCCACCGACCTGCTGGAGCGCGCCCGGGCCGGCGCGGTCACCCTGACCGCGGGCGACAAGAGCGACCTCGCCGCGATGCTCGCCAGTTCCGATGAGCCGGCCTCGAACCGGCTATGGGCCAAGTTCGGTGACGACGCGATGCTGGCGCGGTTCCGGGCCGGGTTCGGCATGTCGGGGGTGCGCTTTGTGCCCGGGTTCAGCAGGCGCGCGTACTGGGGTTTCGTCAAGTGCACCAGCGACGACCTCGCCGCCCTGATGCGCCACATCCTGACCGTCACCACCCCCGCCGATCGCGGCTACCTGGTGTCCGCGATGCGCACGGTCGCGCCGAACCAGCGGTGGGGCGTGTGGTCGGCCGGGCCGGAGAACCTCCCTGGTAACAAGGATGGCTGGTCGTTCGAGACGGACGCCTACGGCAAGCACTGGGTCGCGGCCACCGTCGGCTTCGCCGGTCCGGACCAGCGCTACGTGATCGCGGCGATGTACCAGGTCGACCCGCGTGGCTCGCTGGCCGACGGCGTGCACGCGGTGAGCGATGTCGTCGCGCTGCTGTTCGGCCGCCCGGTGCCGGCGCCGGTCGAGGTGCCGGCGCCGGACGGCTGAGTTCTCTGCGCGGGCCGGGCGCGGGGTCGGGCCGGGCGCGGGTGGTCGCCGGGCGCGCGCTCGGTCAGGCGTTGGGGATGCTGCAGGTCTTGCCGTAGACGGGGCCGGCCAGCACGGGCAGGCCGGCCGGCGGGTTGAGCTGGGCCGCGACGTCCCCCGTGATCTTGTCCATGCACGCGTCGGTGGCGCTCCGGCTGCCCTGCTCGCCGTCGATCCACATGTCGAGGTGGGTGTCCACGCCGCCGGACGGGCTGCTCGCGCCGGAGTCCTCGACGATCACGTACCGCTTCACGCTCGGCAGGTAGAACCTCGTGCCGGGCTGCCACGCCATGTCGGAGCCACTGCCGGGGACCGCCACCGTGATCGGGTCGGCGAACGTACCCTGGCCGCCGGCGTCCTTGTGCAGGATCGGGTGGCTGACCTCGGACGAGCCCGCCGGTGTGTTGTCCTGGAACGAGTAGCCGGTCAGCTGGATGCGCAGCTGCTTCGCCGGCCCCTTCGCGGCCGGGGTCGCGGCTGTCGTCCGCGCGGGCTTGTGGTCGCCACCGGTCGTCGGCTTCACGGCGGTGTCCGGCTTCGCGGTGCTGGTTGGCTTCGCGGTGCTGCTTGGCTTGGCGGCGGTGCCCGGTGCGGCTCGGTGGGCAGGCAGGCGCAGCTGTTCGCCCGGCGCGATCTTGTCGGGCTGCGCGACGGTGCCCCGGTTGGCGTCCCACACGCTCTGCCAGCTGGCGCCTCTGGCGGCCGCGATGCTGGACAGGGTGTCGCCGGAGCGGACGGTGTAGCTCTCGACGATCGGCTTCGGGGGCTCGATGGTCGGCTTCGTCGCAGCTGACTTCGCGGCGGTCGGCT
>DATAYB010000437.1:0-19072 GCA_036272795.1 Pseudonocardia sp. | reverse complement strand
CGCTGCGAGGCGTCCAGGTCGACCTCGGCGGAGATGGACCACTCGTGGTACCCCTCCGGGTCGTCGAGCACCTGGTGGATCTCCCAGCGGCCCGGGCCCTCCGTGACGCGGAACAGGTCCGGGCCGCGGGCGTGCGCGTCGGTGCGGATCTCGTTGAACTGCTCGAAGTAGCGCTCCATGGCGAGGTGCCAGCGGTCGGCGTCCCAGAGCCGGCTGGGGTCCAGCTCGCCGAGCTCGTCCCACTTCTGCCGGGCGGCCAGCTGCACGCGGCGGAACATCGCGTTGCGGACCAGCACGCGCAGCGCCCTCGGGTCGGCGGTGACGGTGCGCTCGTGCGCCGGGACGTTGTCCTCGCCGTCGGGGTTGGCGAGCTTCTCCCACTCGTCGAGCAGGCTGGAGTCGACCTCGCGGACCAGCTCGCCGAGCAGCTCGATCAGGTCGGCCAGCTCCTGGGTGCGGGCCTCCTCTGGCACGGTCTGGCGCAGCGCCTTGTAGGCGTCGGTGAGGTAGCGCAGCAGCAGCCCCTCGGAGCGGGCCAGCCCGTAGTGGCCGACGTACTCGACGAACGTCATGGCCCGCTCGTAGAGGTCGCGGGCGACGGACTTGGGGGACAGCTGGAAGTCGGCCACCCAGGGGTGCCCGAGGCGGTAGGTCTCGAACGCGGCGTTGAGCAGCTCCTCGAGGGGCTTCGGGTAGGTCACGTCCTCGAGCTGGGCGATGCGTTCGTCGTAGTCCAGCCCCTCGGCCTTCATCTCGGCCAGCGCGGCCCGCTTGGCCGCCGAGCGCTGGGCCTGCAGCACCTGCCTCGGGTCGTCCAGGGTGGCCTCGACGACGGACAGCACGTCGAGTGGGTAGTCGGCGGACTCCCGGTCCAGCAGCTCGACGGTGGCCAGTGCCAGCGGGGACAGCGGCTGGTTGAGTGCGAAGTCCAGCTGGAGGTCGACGGTGACCTTGGCGCGGCGGCCGTCGGAGTCCGGCTCCGGCAGCTGCTCGACGACCCCGCCTGCGAGCAGTGCCCGGTAGATCGCGATCGCCCTGCGGATGTGGCGCAGCTGCGCCGGCCGGTCCTCGTGGTTGTCCTCGAGCAGGTGGCGCATGTTCGCGAGCGTGTCGCCCGGCTGGTTGATCACGTTCAGCACCATGGCGTGCGTGACGCGGAAGCTGGACGTGAGTGGCTCCGGCTCGGCCTCGACGAGCCGGTGGAACGTCGACTCGGCCCAGTTGACCTCACCCTCGCGGGGCTGCTTGCGCACCACCTTGCGCCGCTTCTTCGGGTCGTCGCCCGCCTTGGCCAGCGCCTTCTGGTTCAGCACCACGTGCTCGGGCGCCTGCACCACGACCGTGCCGAGGGTGTCGTAGCCGGCCCGGCCCGCACGGCCGGCGATCTGGTGGAACTCACGGGCGTTGAGCAGCCGGTTGCGCGTGCCGTCGTATTTCGCCAGCCCGGTGAACACCACCGTGCGGATCGGCACGTTGATCCCGACGCCGAGGGTGTCCGTACCGCACACCACCTTGAGCAGCCCGCTCTGCGCCAGCCGCTCCACCAGCCGCCGGTACTTCGGCAGCATGCCGGCGTGGTGCACCCCGATGCCGTGGCGGACCGTCCGGGACAGGGTGCGCCCGAAGCCAGCGGAGAACCGGAAGCCACCGATCAGCTCGGCGATCCGGTCCTTCTCCTCGCGGGTGCACACGTTGATGCTCATCAGCGCCTGCGCATGCTCGATGGCCGCGACCTGCGTGAAGTGCACGACGTAGATCGGCGAGCCGTGTGTGGACAGCAGCTCCTCGACGGTCTCGTGCAGCGGCGTCGTGGCGTAGGAGAACATCAGCGGGACCGGCCGCTCGCCCGAGCTGACCACCGAGGTGGGCTGCCCGGTGCGCCGTGTCAGGTCCTCCTTGAACCGCGTGACGTCGCCGAGGGTGGCCGACATCAGCAGGAACTGGGTGTGCGGCAGCTCGATCAGCGGGACCTGCCACGCCCAGCCCCGGTCCGGGTCGGCGTAGAAGTGGAACTCGTCCATCACGACCTGGCCGACGTCCGCGTCCGGGCCGTCGCGCAGTGCGATGTTGGCGAGCACCTCGGCGGTGCAGCAGATGATCGGGGCCCGCGGGTTGATGCTGGAGTCGCCGGTCATCATGCCGACCTGGTCGGCTCCGAACACGTCGCACAGCGCGAAGAACTTCTCCGAGACCAGCGCCTTGATCGGTGCGGTGTAGAAGCTGCGGATGCCCTGGGCCATGGCGGCGAAGTGCGCGCCGGTGGCCACCAGACTCTTGCCGGAACCGGTCGGGGTGCTCAGGATGACGTTGGCCCCGGACACGATCTCGATCAGCGCTTCCTCCTGGGCCGGGTAGAGGGTGATCCCCTCGCCGGTCGTCCAGAGTGTGAAGGCGTCGTAGAGCGTGTCGGGGTCTGCGGTGTCCGGGAGCTGTTCGGTGAGCGTCATGTCACGGTCGATGGTGCCTGAACTGGGCCGGAACACCCAACCCGGGTGCGTTCACGGCGTGGCGGCACCCTCCGGGTCGCGCCGGGGGCGCCCGGGGGCCGGCTCGAACTCCGGGCTCGCGGCCAGGTCGGACTCCAGGTCCGCCGCCAGCTCGGACTCGAGCTCGGACTCCAGCGCGTCCACCTCGCCCGGTGCGGCGCCCAGCTCGGACCTCGGCGCCGGAGGCGGTGCCGGCAGCGGCAGTGGGCTCGCCAGCCGGGTCGGGGTGACCCGCCCGCGCAGCGTGACGGCGTCGCCGAGCTCCCAGTTCGCCGCCTCGGCCGCGCTGGCCATGGCGAGCGCGCGACCGGCCGCGAGCACCCTGCCGGGCACGTTCTTGGCCATCTCGGTGAGCCGGGCGGCCTCGTTCACCGGGTCCCCGATCACGGTGTACTCGTAGCGGGAGATGTTGCCGATGTAGCCGGCCACGGCGTCGCCGGCGGACACCCCGATCGCGGCGGACACGTCGGGCACCTCGTCGGCCAGCCGGGTGGCCATCTCGCGGGCCGCCCAGAGCGCCCGGCAGGCCGGGTCGTCAGTGTGGTTGGGGGCGCCGAACACGGCCAGTGCGGCGTCGCCCTCGAACTTGTTGATCCAGCCGCCACACGCCTCGGCGACCTCGACGACGACCCCGAAGAACTGGTTGAGCAGCGCCACCACCTCGGTCGGCGGGCGGGCGCCGGCCAGCGTCGTGGACCCGACGAGGTCGACGAACAGCACCGCGACCCTGACCACCTCGCCGCCGAGCCGGACCTCCGAGGCGGCCGTGGCCGCGCTCGCCACGTCGTGCCCGACCTGCCGGCCGAACAGGTCCCGGATGCGGTCGCGCTCGCGCAGGCCGGCGACCATCGTGTTGAAACCGGCCTGCAGCTGGCCCAGCTCCGAGCGGTCGTAGACCGGCACGCACACGTCCAGGTCACCCTCCTCGACCTGCTGCAGCGCCCGGCGCACCGCGCGCACCGGGTCGGCCACCGCACGGGCGGCGCCCACCGTGGTGAGGAAACCGCTCAGCAGCGTCACCGCGCAGCACATCAGCACCAGGATGGCGAGCTGGTCGTCCGGTATGTCGCGGTAGATCAGCGCGCCGAACCCGGCCACCAGCAGACCGCCGACCGGGACGGCCGTGCCCAGCAGCCAGAACATCACCGGCCGCAGCAGCACGCTGGCCTTGAAGCCGTGCCGGGGCGGGTTGCCGGCAAGCACGCGGGACGCGGCGCGGCGCAGGATCCGCTCGGCCATCAGGTAGCAGAGTGCGCCGGTGGTGATACCGCCGACCAGCACCGTCTCCGTGACGGCGAGCCCCAGCCGCACCGAGTACATCGAGTTGACCACGCCGAACAGCGCGGCCGCCACGATCCAGATCAGCCCCAGTACCAGGGACATGCGCAGCGGCCCGTACAGCACCAGCTGGCGTTCCTGGCGGGTGTCGTCGATGCGGGCGCGGAACCACAGCCCGATCCAGAGCATGCCAAGCGGCAGCGCGATCGCCAGGTAGCCGGCGACCAGACTGAGGTTCAGCAGCAGCAGCTGCCGGGGGTCAGCCAGATCGCCGGTGGGCAGCACGAGGAGCGAGAACGTCACCGTGCCGATGACGCCGCTCAGGTTGGCCGCGATCGTGACGCCGCCGAGCAGCAGCCGAGCCGGCCAGTCGATGACCGACCGTCGTCCCCCCAACAGCCTGCGCACGTTTACCGACGATACGCCCATCGCCGGAGCACCCGTGCGCAGTCACTCCTCGGGGAGCGCTGAACAGGGTGTTCCGGCTCGATGGGGCGAGTTCGGTCAGCCCCGGGCGATGGCGCCGACGCCGACAGCGCCGACGCCGGCCTGGGTGCGCCGCGCCGGCGCGTCCAGCCGCAGGCCGCGTCCGACCGCGCCGCCGAGGTAGATCGGCCGCCGCACGTGCAGCACGGGCCATGCCGGCGAGGCCGGGAAGAACGTGCTCAGCTCGGAGCCGGGCAGCAGGCCGAACTTCGCGCACGTCTCGGCGAAGTCGTCGTACTGCTTGACAGCCTCCGACACGTTGCCGGCGGCCAGGTGGGCCTCGATCAGCGAGCGCCGGGCGCTCTCCCGCAGCGGCTCCTCGCTGACCACGACCATGCCCGCCCGGATCGCCGGCTCGTGCCGGCCGGCCTCGGTGAGCCGACGGCAGAGCGACTCCAGGGCATGGAGCCGCACGCGGCGGAACCGGTCGCGCTCCTGGCGCGCCCACACCTCGCCCCAACCGGGCAGCAGATCCTCGGACAGCTCGTCGACCAGCTCGTTCGGCGTGCTCGACTCGACGGCGAACGGGTTGCGCTTCCAGGCCCGCAGCCGCTCCAGGGCGTGGGCGAGGTCGACCTCGACGTGCTCGGAGAGGCGCAGCGTTTCCCCATCGGCGGTGACCAGCTCGGCGAGCGAGTCGCACACGCCCTCGAGCGTGCCCAGCGCCACGTCGGCGGTGTGTTCGGGCCACAGCACGGCCGCCAGCTCACCGGTGGTGCGCGGGGTGGCGGTCACCGCGAGCAGCGCGAGCAACCGGCGCTCGTCGGCCCCCAGCGGGGAGATCGTGGTGTCAGTCCCGGTATCAGCGCCGAGGGGAATCCGCAGTTCGAAGGAACCCAGTACTCGCAGCCAGGGCCGGCGTACCGGCACGTCACAGCATGGCTGTTGGTCCGACATTTCGTATGTCCCCACATTTCGGCCGGCGGACGCGCTCGAGCCCCTCGAGCTACCGCCAACACGGATGATGTTTGCCGACGCGTCTGAACGCCTTCGGGCGCGGGTCGGCCCAAGAAGTGTCCCCGGTTCAGGAGACGCTGACTAGGTCCGTTCCGGGAAACATCTTCGCCCATTCGTGCCGCTGGCCCCGCGTCGGGGTCAATATTTCTAGGTCTGTCCTAACTGGACGGGTGTTGGTGATCGCCCGTTCAGGTCCGAGCGGCCTGCAGTCGCACGTGGGTCCCGCGCACGTCACTCCAGACATGTAGCAGGTCACAGAGCTGCCGGGCGATCCACATGCCCCGCCCGCGCGGGCTGTTCGGATGTGGTGGACGCAGCCCGGGCAGCGGCTCCCGCAGCGAGCCGCTGTCGTGAACTTCACAGATCAACCGGCCCGGCTGTTGCCAAATCTGCAACAGGCCGACCCCGTAGCCGTGCTCCACCGCGTTGCTGGCGACCTCGTTCACGGCGAGTACGAAGTCCTGCGCGTGCGGCTGGCTCAGCTGCGCGGCCTCGGTGGCCGTGGCGACGGCGGAACGCAGGTCGATCAGCTGCCACGGCGTGAAGGTGAGCTCCCGGTCCGGCGGGCCCAGCCGAGGCGGCGGCAGCACCGGGTACATCGTCAGCACGTCGCCGGGTGACCGCACGTCCGGGTTCTCGCGGAGCGTGCCGTCCGAGCTGATCACCTCGGCGTGGTTCCACCGGACCGCCGCCGACACCGCCTCGGACTCCAGGTCGGTGGGGTAGAGGCAGGTCATGGTGAGCGGCAGCGTGGCCAGTGCCACGTTGGTCGCCGCGTCCGCCTCCACCCAGGCGGCCGGGTCGATGCCGGGCCGGTTCGGATGGTGCTCGACGAGCACCACGGCCGGGCCCGCCCAGTCGGTGAGCTCCCGCAGCTGGCCGGCCCGCTGCGTGATGACCGCCTGGCCCGAGCCGCGCAGCCGGGCGTCGGGCGGCGGCAGGTGGATCAGCCCGGCCGGTTCGCCGAGCACGCCGCGCAGCCTGCGCTCGGTGGGGGCGGAGGCCACCACCGCGACCGGGGTGTCCCGGTTCAGCGCCTGCTCGATCATCGGCACCGCGACCTCGAGCAGATGGTCGGACGACGTGTAGTACGCCGCGCGGTGGCTGAACCGCTGGGGTAACGCGGTCCGGGTGCTCTCGAACCTCACGGGAGCACCGCTTCACGGAGCGTGAGCTGGGCGGTGAACCCCGCTCCGCACCGGTCGAGCACCCGGCGGATGCACGGCTGCACCCCGTAGAGCACCAGCTTGTGGCTCTGCGGGAAACCCTCGGCCGCCTGCACGAACTGGATGATGGTTGTCACGTCGGCAAACCGCAGGGACTCCAGGTGGACCTGGATCTCGTCGGTCTGGCTGGCCGCGCGCAGTGCCCGGTCCAGCTCCTTGTCGATGATGGTCCGTACCAGGTGCCGGTTGCTGAAGTCGATCTCACCGGAGACCCGGGTACTGAACGGGGCGTGCCGCGTGATGCGCAGCAGCCCGTCGTCGTAGATCGCGGGAGTAGCCACTTCGATCGAATGCATCTCGCAGAGTTCGGTCAGTTCGGATGTCGACCAGTCGGTCCGTTCGTACTGGCAGAGCAGGGTCACCGGATGGCCCCGCATGCCCTCGTGCGTCGCCCGGTCGTACTCGGCGAGCGAGTGCCCGCCCGGCCGGTGTACCGCCCCGACCGGCTCGTCGGTGACCCGCACGCTGGCGTAGCCCTCCGCCAGCGAGTGGCCGATCGTCTGCCCGACCAGGGCGGCCATCTCGGCCAGGGACAACTTCCAGAGCTGGTTGGTCAGCTCGGGCGGGAACATGGCCAGCTGGCCGACCCGGAGGTAATGGGCGACATCGACGTTGTCCTCACGCAACCGCCGCAACAACGGCTCCGTGGAGCGGGCGCCGTCGTAGTAGAGCACCTTCTCGTTGCGCCGCAGCCCGTCCGCGACAAAACCAGCCGCGATTTCCCAGTGCTGCTCGTCGCTGTCCATCACGACGCATGCGTGATCGCCCAGCGCGATCTCGTCAAGCGTCTTCGACACAGACAAAATTCACCCGCCCGAGTTCATCACCGTCTGCCGCCCGGCGCCAACTGTATGTGATCGACACCGCACGCGGACACTCAGCCAGGCTGGGCGGCCGGAACAGAGCGCCAAACGGACGCTTGACGGGCCGCCAACCGTGCGCTCAGGGGTCGCTACAGTCGCCTCTCCAGTACCAGACAACACAGCGAACGCATAGGCAACAGACGCCTGACGCCCGGCGAGAGGGCGACAGGCAAGCGGTTATATCAGTGCGCGGCGGCGTCCGGCGGTTCCGCGCGCTGGTCGCGCCTGCGCAGTGCGGCCCTGACCAGACCGATCACGAGCAGGCCGCCGCCCACCAGACCGACGCCCACCGGGTTCGACGTCGGCGCGAGCATCAGGTAGAGCACGGTCAGCAGTGGCCACCAGACCAGCGTCGAGGCCAGCCGGCTGCCGGCAAGCAGCGGCTCGGGGTTGATCCTCGGACGGTCCATGCGGCCGGCCCCCTCGGACGGGACGACTTCCCGCTCGCGATGGTGCCACCGGGGGCGACCGATCCCGGTGAGGCACGACTGCACGGTCGGGGGTGTGTCGCGGCCGTTCACGAACGGTTAACTGGCCCTCCGGCGGCGGACCGTGCACGCTGTTCGCTGTGCAAATCCCTGTACGCCCCGGTCACCGGGCGCAGCCGGACCAGGCTGCCGAGTTCCTCAGCCAGCCCTCCCGCCGCCGCCACAGCGGGCCGGCTCCGTCACTGCGCGTGATCGTGCGATCGTCATGATCGTGGATTCCTGGCGGTTGGTCGAGCCTGAGCTCGACGTGGACCGGTTGGCGCAGACCGAGTCGCTGTTCGCGCTGTCCAACGGTCACATCGGATTGCGCGGCAACCTGGACGAGGGCGACCCGCACTCGCTGCCCGGCACATACCTGAACTCGCTGTACGAGTCGCGGCCGCTGCCCTACGCGGAGGCCGGCTACGGCTATCCCGAGTCCGGGCAGAGCGTCATCAACGTGACCAACGGCAAGCTGATCAGGCTGCTGCTCGACGACGAGCCGTTCGACATCCGCTACGGCGAGCTGCACCACCACGAGCGCACCCTGGACTTCCGGGACGGGGTGCTGCGCCGCGAGGTGGAGTGGAGCAGCCCGGCGGGTCAGCGGGTCAAGGTGCGCTCGACGCGGCTGGTGTCGTTCTCCCAGCGCTCGATCGTGGCGATCCGGTACGAGGTCACACCGGTGGCCGAGTCCGCGCGGATCGTGCTGCAGTCGGAGCTGATCACGAACGAGCAGCTGCCGGCGGCGACCAACGACCCCCGGGTGGCCGCCGTGCTGGAGGCGCCGCTGCAGGCCGAGGAGTTCGACGCCAACCACAGCGGCGCGATCGTGATGCACTCCACGCGCGTCAGCGGGCTGCGAATGGCCGCCATGATGGACCACCTCTGGGAAGGCGCCGAGGACGTCCTGGTCACCACCGACTGCAAGCCCGACCTCGGCCGCCTCACCCTGAGCACCACCCTGCAGCCGGGTCAGACGTTCACGCTCACCAAGCTGATCGGGTACGGCTGGTCCAGCCAGCGCACCCGCCCGGCGCTGCGCAGCCAGGTGGCCGGCGCGGTCACCGGGGCCCGGCACACCGGCTGGGACGGGCTGGTCGCCGAGCAGCGCCAGTACCTCGACGACTTCTGGGAGCGCGCCGACGTCCGCCTCGACGGCGACGACCGGCTCCAGCAGGCGATCCGGTTCTCGCTGTTCCACGTGCTGCAGGCCGGCGCGCGCACCGAGCAGCGGGCCATCCCGGCCAAGGGGCTGACCGGCTCCGGGTACGACGGCCACACCTTCTGGGACACCGAGACGTTCCTGCTGCCGGTGCTCACCTACACCGCGCCGCACGCCGCGCGGGACTCGCTGCGCTGGCGCCACAGCACGCTGGACATGGCCAGGGAGCGCGCCGCCCAGCTCGGCCTCGCAGGCGCGGCCTTCCCATGGCGCACCATCCGCGGTCAGGAGAACTCCGCGTACTGGCCGGCCGGCACCGCCGCCTACCACATCAACGCGGACATCTCCGACGCCACGCTGCGCTACGTGCACGCGACCGAGGACACGGACTTCGAGCGCGACTACGGGCTCGAGATCCTGGTCGAGACCGCCCGGCTGTGGATCTCGCTGGGGCACGCCGACGCGGCCGGCAAGTTCCGCATCGACGGCGTGACCGGGCCGGACGAGTACTCCGCGATCGCCGACAACAACGTCTACACGAACCTGATGGCGCAGCGGAACCTGCGCGGCGCGGTGGACGTCGTCAAGGCGCACTCAGAGAAGGCCGCCGAGGTGGGAGTGACGCCGGCCGAGGTGGAGCGCTGGCGGCGCGCCGCGGAGTCGATGTACGTGCCCTACGACGAGCGCCTCAGTGTGCACCCGCAGGCCACCGCGTTCACCGACCACGAGCGGTGGGACTTCGAGGGCACCCCGCCGGAGAAGTACCCGCTGCTGCTGCACTTCCCGTACGGCGACATCTACCGCCGCCAGGTGATCAAGCAGGCCGACCTGGTGCTCGCGCTGCACCTGCGCGGCGACTACTTCACCCCGGAGCAGAAGGCGCGCGACTTCGCCTACTACGAGCCGCTGACCGTGCGGGACTCGTCGCTGTCGGCGTGCACCCAGGCGATCGTGGCCGCCGAGGTCGGGCACCTGCGGCTCGCCCAGGACTACCTCACCGAGGTGGCACTGACCGACCTGGACGACCTGCACCACAACACCGGCAGCGGGCTGCACATGGCGAACCTGGCCGGCGTCTGGCTGGGCCTGGTCGCCGGCTTCGGCGGGATGCGTGACCACGACGGGGCGCTCACCTTCGCGCCCCGGCTGCCCCCTGGCTGGACCAGGCTGCGCTTCGGCATGACCTGGCACGACCGGCAGCTGCGGGTCGACATCACCCCGGAAGAGGCGAGCTACAAGCTGGCGGACGGCGAGCCGCTGACCCTGCGCCACCACGGGCAGAAGATCACCGTGCGGGCGGGCAAGGCGCTCAGCAAGCCCATCCCGCCCGCGGTCACACCGGCGCCGGTGCACCAGCCGTACGGCCGCCCGCCGCTCACCGGCAAGGCGCTCGACGGCCGCTTCTGACCGGCCCCCTGACGCGCCGCCCGTGGCCTGGTGAGCATGGCATGGTGATCATCAGGACCTGAGGGTCGTTTCCGTGTGTTGGGAACAGCCCCCGGTCCTGATGATCACTGGCGGTGGGTCAGAGCAGCGGCGGCACGATCGCGTCGATCAGGTGCGGGCCTGGCTCGGCGAGCGCGTTGGCCAGCGCGGCCGTGAACTCCTCGCTGGTCGTGGCGCGCACGGCGGGTACGCCCATGCCGGCGGCGATCGCGACGAAGTCCAGGTCCGGGTTCGACAGGTCGAGCAGCTCGCGCGCCTTGGGCCCGGGTGCGCCGCCCTCGCCGGTGGTCTCGGCGCCGACCTTCTGCAGCTCCAGGCGCAGGATCGCGTACGCGCTGTTGTTGTAGATGATCGTGGTGACGTTCAGGTTCTCCCTGGCCTGCGTCCACAGCGCCGAGATCGTGTACATCGCCGAGCCGTCCGCCTGCAGGCAGAGCACCGGACGGTCCGGCGCCGCCACGGCCGCCCCGGTGGCAGCCGGCAGCCCGTAGCCGATCGCGCCGCCGGTCAGGGTCAGCCAGTCGTGCCGGGGTGCGCCCTCGGTGGCCGCCGGCAGCGTCAGGCCGGAGGTGTTCGCCTCGTCGACCACGATCGCGCCCTCGGGCAGCAGCGCGCCGACCGCGGCGGCCGCCGTCTCGGTGTTCAGCGGGCCGGTGGGCAGCTCGGGGCGATGGGCCGGCGCCGTGGGCGCCTCGGTACCCGGGGCGAGCTCGTCGGCCAGCCGGGTCAGCGCGTCGGCCGGCGAACCCTCGGGCTCGGCCAGCACGTGCACCTCGCAGCCCTCCGGTACGAGCACGCTGGGCTGGCCGGGGTAGGCGAAGAACGTGACGGGGGAGCGGGCACCGGCCAGCACCAGGTGCTTCGCGTCGCCCAGCTGGTAGTTGGCCATCTCGGCGAGGTAGCCAAGCCGGCCGACGGCGGGCAGCCCCGCGCCGCGCTCCAGCCGCGCCGGGAACGTCTCGCAGAGCAGCTTCGCGCCGGTGGCCTCCGCGATCCGGGCGGCCGCGCTCAGGCCGGGCTCCCGGGTGGCCGCGCAGCCGATCAGCAGCACCGTCTCCTCACCGGAGCGCAGTGCCTTGGCCGCCGCGTCGACAGCCTCGGCGGACACCGGTGGGGCGGCGGCGGCGGGCGAGGCGAGCTGCGGCGCCGGGCTCCCGCCGGGCCCCCAGGACACGTCGGCGGGCAGCATCAGAGTGGCGACCTGGCCTGGCGGGCCCATGGCGGCGGCGATCGCGGCGGCCGCGTCGGTGCCCACGTCCTCGACCCGCTCGGTGCGCCGTACCCAGCCGGACACCGTG
Organism: Pseudonocardia sp.; assembly: GCA_036272795.1. Taxonomy (GTDB): domain Bacteria; phylum Actinomycetota; class Actinomycetes; order Mycobacteriales; family Pseudonocardiaceae; genus Pseudonocardia. The sequence goes on along the minus strand of DATAYB010000437.1, from coordinate 7,400 downwards.
CCGGCCACCGAGTCGATGTCCGACTCCAGCGGCGCGTCGTACTGCTTGTGGTAGGTGGCGTGGTCGCCGACGACGGTGACGACCGGCGTGTGCGCGCGGCGGGCGTTGTGCAGGTTGGCCAGCCCGTTGCCGAGGCCGGGGCCCAGGTGCAGCAACACGGCGGCCGGGCGCCCCGCGATCCGCGCGTAGCCGTCGGCCGCCCCGGTGGCCACCCCCTCGAAGAGGGTGAGCACGCCGCGCATCTCGGGCACCGAGTCCAGCGCGGCCACGAAGTGCATCTCCGAGGTACCCGGGTTGGCGAAGCACACCTGCACGCCACCCTGGACCAGGGTGTTGATCAGCGCCTGGGCGCCGTTCATAGAAGATCTCCTTCGGTCAGGGGTCGTGAGTGGCGACCATCGTCACTCACGACCCCAGCAGCACGCCGGGGTTGAGGATGCCGTCGGGGTCGAACGCCGCCTTCACGCGGCGCATCAGCTCGATCGTGGCCGGGTCGGTCAGCCGCAGGAAGTAGCCCTTCTTGGACCGGCCGATGCCGTGCTCGCCGGAGATCAGCCCGCCGAGCTTCATGCAGGTCTCGAACAGCTCGCGCAGCAGCGCGGAGCGCACCGACTCGTCGGGCTGGAAGATGGCCAGGTGCACGTTGCCGTCGCCGGCGTGCCCGCAGCCGAACACCATCGAGCTGTGCCGCTGGGCGATCTCGGCGGCGGCGGCCAGGAACTCGGGGATCGTCGACCGCGGCACCACGGTGTCGACGATGTCGTGCGCGCCGGCCGCCTTGGACGTCCAGAACGCCTTCTCCCGCGCCTGCACCAGCCGCCGGGCGGACGGGCCGGGCAGCACGTACAGGTCGATCGAGCCGAGGTCGGTGAGCAGGTTGCCCAGCTGCTCGATGTCCTCGTCCAGCCGGCCCGCGTGCCCGCTCTCCAGCATCACCAGCAGGTACGCCTGGGCCTTCTCCCTGATCTCGGCCGGCACGCCGAGGTCCAGGTTCTGGGCGTGGGTGATGGCGGCCATCGTGAAGTTGTCGATGTACTCCAGGATCAGTGGCGCCACCCCGCTGTTGACGACCTTGGGTACCGCCCTGGCCACCTCGTCCACGGTGTGGAAGGGGGCGAGCACGGTGGCCTGGTGCGCCGGCCGGGGGTAGAGCCGCAGGGTGGCCTCGGTGACCACGGCGAGGGTGCCCTCGGAGCCGATGACCAGCTGCGTCAGGTCGTAGCCGGTGCTGGCCTTGGCGAGCTTGCCGCCCGTGCGGATCACCTCGCCGGAGGGCAGTACCGCCTCCAGCCCGAGTACCTGGTTGCGGGTCACGCCGTAGCGCACCGCGCGCATGCCGCCGGCGTTGGTGGCCACGTTGCCGCCGAGGCTCGAGCCCAGCTCACCGGGGTACACCGGGTAGGTCAGCCCGTGGGCGGCGGTGGCCGCGTCCAGCTCGGTCAGAGTGACCCCGGCCTGGACGACGGCGACGTGGTTCTCGGTGTCGATCTCCAGCACCCGGTTCATCCGCTCGAGCGAGACGACCAGGCCACCGGGCTCCGGGATGGCTGCCCCGGACAGCCCGCTGCCGCTGCCCCGCGCGGTGACCGGCAGCCGGTGCGCCGAGGCCACCCGGAGCACTCCGGCGACCTCTGCCGCGCCGGCCGGCCGCACCACCGCACCAGGCAGCTGGGCCGGCACGCTGAGCACCTCGTCGTGCCCGTAGTCGGGGCTGATCCGGTCGCCGGTGAGCACGTGGTCCCCGCCGACGACCTCGGCCAACGCCGCCACGACGCCGTCGGGGATCCCGGTGCTGACTTCCGACATCGCCGCCCTCCTCGCCCCGGGCGCCGCTCGCTACGGCCGGAGTCATTCAGCACCCTCCTAGCTGAACGTACTGACCGGTACCCCGCGCGGCCAGCCCCGTGCCCGGGTCAGTGGATCTCCGAGGCGCGGATCCGCGGGACCGGGCTCACGCGGAGGTGCGCAGCTCCACCTCGGTCGGGGGCGCGGACCGCAGCGTCTGCAGCACGACGCAGTACCGCTCGGTCAGCTTGATCAGGGTGGCCAGCTCGTCGGCGGAGGCGGAGCTGTCCAGGTCGAACGTGAGCCGGATGTCCCGGAAGCCGACCGGGGCGTCCTTGGCGACCCCGAGCGTGCCACGGAAGTCCAGGTCGCCCTCGGCGTGCACCGTGCCGGAGACCTCGAGCCCGAGCGATGTGGCCACCGCCCGCAGCGTCACCCCCGCGCAGGCGACGAGCGCCTCGAGCAACATGTCGCCGGAGCACAGCTGGGTGCCGTCTCCGCCGGTCGCGGGGTGCAGCCCCGCCTCGGCGAGCGCGGTCGCGGTCTGCACGCGGCAGGCCACCCCCGTGCCGTCCAGCTCGCCGTCCGCCTTGAGTGTGACCACGGCGGACGTCGGGTCCTCGCGGTACTGCGCCTTGAGCGGCGCCTGCAGATCCTTCAGCGTGGTCGTGTCCATGCCGACGAGTCTGCCTAATCACGCCCCGCTCCGCCGGCCGGTTGGTTGCCGGTGTGGGACCCTTCCCCCGTGGCCACGCCGGTGCCGGGGGAGACCAGTCCGCCCGACGGGCGGGTGTTCACCGTGCCCAACCTGCTCAGCATGTTGCGGCTGGCCGGCGTGCCGCTGTTCCTCTGGCTGCTGCTGGGCCCGCACGCGGACGGCTACGCGGTGGCCGTGCTCATGGTGGCAGGGTTCACGGACTGGCTGGACGGCAAGGCCGCGCGCTGGCTGAACCAGTACAGCCGGCTCGGTGAGCTGCTCGACCCGGCGGCCGACCGGCTCTACATCCTCGCCACCCTGCTCGCGTTCCTGATCCGAGGCATCGTGCCGTGGTGGGTCGTGGCCGCGCTGGTCGGCCGGGACGTGGTGCTGGCGATCTGCGTCGCGGTCCTGCGGCGGCGGGGCTACGGACCGTTCCCGGTGACCTACCTGGGCAAGGCGGCGACCTTCAACCTGCTGTACGCGTTCCCGTTGTTGCTGCTCGCGCAGGGTGACTCGACGCTGGCGGAGGTGTCGAGGGCCCTCGGCTACGCCTTCACGGCGTGGGGCGGAGCGCTGTACCTGTGGTCGGGTTTTGTCTATCTCATCCAGTTCGGGCGGGCCATGCGCCGACCGGTGCTGACCCCGACAGGCTGACTCGATAGGCTAACTGGGTGACCCCCGAGGACCTCAAATACACCGACGCCCACGAATGGGTGGGCGTGGCCGCCGACGGTGCCGATGCGCAGGCCGATGCGCAGGCCGATGAGCACACGGCGAGGGTGGGCGTGACCGACTACGCCCAGAGCCAGCTCGGCGACGTGGTGTTCGTCCAGTTGCCCGACGTCGGCCAGCGGGTCGAGGCCGGCGCTCCGATCGGCGAGATCGAGTCGACGAAGTCGGTCTCCGATCTGTTCGCGCCGGTCGGCGGCGAGGTGACTGCCGTCAACGAGGCGCTCGTCGACCAGCCCGAGCTCGTGAACTCGGATCCGTACGGTGCGGGCTGGATCTTCGAGATCCGCACCGAAGATCCGGTTGAGCAGAGCACGCAGGGGCTGCTGGACGCCGCGGCGTACGGCTCGCTGACCGACCAATCCTGACCCGCGGCCGCGCGGTAGGTTGGGCTGCACCGAGCAGGACCCAGCACTGCCGTTCGCGGCCCACCCGACCACCGCAGGAGGAGACCCCGAGGTGACCACCAACGACGGGCCCGGCGTACCACCGGAGCGCTCCCCGGAGACCACGTCGGTTTTCCGGGCCGACTTCCTCACCGAGCACGAGGCGCCGGCGGCGGACCAACCCGTCTCCGGGGTCGATGCGCTGCCTGCTGGCTCGGCGCTGCTCGTGGTGAAGCGCGGCCCGAACGCCGGGTCCCGGTTCCTGCTGGACCAGCCGACGACCAGCGCTGGCCGGCACCCCGAGAGCGATATCTTCCTCGATGACGTGACGGTGTCGCGGCGACACGCCGAGTTCCGCCGCGACGTCGGCGAATTCGTGGTGGTGGACGTCGGCAGCCTCAACGGGACCTACGTGAACCGCGAGCCGGTCGACACGGCCGTGCTGGCAAATGGGGACGAGGTACAGATCGGCAAATTCCGGCTGGTCTTCCTGACCGGCCCTCGGGACGCCGGTCAGGGGGCGGGTCAGGGCGCCGGGTGACCGCGCCGCAGTGGTCCCGGGGTCGCGGCGCCGAGGACGGTCGGTGGAGCATCGGAGCGGTGCTCGACCGGCTGCGCGGTGAGTTCCCGGACGTGACCATCTCCAAGATTCGGTTCCTGGAGTCCGAAGGGCTGGTCTCGCCGGCCCGCAGCGCCTCGGGGTACCGGCAGTTCTCCGGTGAGGACCTGGACCGGCTGCGTTTTGTACTCGCCGCCCAACGGGACCACTACCTGCCCCTCAAGGTCATCAAGCAGCAACTGGACGAGCGTGATGAGCGAACCTCGGGGGAGCCTCGGCCGCTGGTCGCGGTGCCGAGCGGAGCGCCGGAGGCGCCGGCGGCGGCCAACAAGGTGCGGCTGACCCGGGAGGACCTACTCGCCGAGGCCGAGATCGACGCGGGCATGCTGTCGGCCCTGGAGCAGTACGGCATCGTCAGGGCCGGCGCGGCCGGCTTCTACGACACCGACGCCGTGGAGCTGGCCCGTACCGCGAACGCGCTGACGGAGTTCGGCATCGAGCCCCGGCACCTGCGCGCGTTCCGGGCGGCGGCCGACCGGGAGACCGGCCTGCTGCAGCAGATCGTCGGCCCGATGGCTCGCCAGCGTGACCCCGATGCGGCCGCACGGGCGGAGGACCTACTCCGAGAGATGGCAGGTTTGTCCGTCCGACTTCACGCATTGTTGATCCGAGTGGGCCTACGGGAGGGTCTACCCCGGTGAATTCCGGCCGGATGGCCTCTACATCGCCAGAAGGCGCGCGAATGAGCCAAAGCCCGTGTAGCGTCTTCAGGTATCACGGTCCACTGGATCTGACCCGACAACAGAACAAGCGCTGGGGCCGATCAGGTGGTGCGAGTCCCCGTCGGGGAGGGAGGCGTGACGCGTGAGTGAGATGCGCGTAGTGGGTGTGCGAGTTGAGCTACCTGCGAACCAACCCATACTCCTGCTTCGGGAGACCAACGGTGACCGCTACCTGCCGATCTGGATCGGTTCGGTCGAGGCCACCGCGATCGCCCTGGAGCAGCAGGGGGTGAAGCCGGCTCGGCCGCTCACCCATGACCTGCTCAAGGATGTGATCAAGTCGCTGGGACGCCGCCTGGAACAGGTCCGTATCACGGATCTGCAGGAGGGCACCTTCTTCGCCGAGCTCGTGTTCGACGGCGGAACGAGGGTGTCCGCGCGGCCGAGCGACTCGGTGGCGTTGGCGCTGCGGGTGGGGGTGCCGATCCACGCGGAGGAGAACGTGCTCTCCGAAGCTGGGTTGATCATCCCGGACGAGCAGGAGGACGAGGTCGAGAAGTTCCGCGAGTTTCTCGACTCGGTCTCACCGGAGGACTTTCGGGGTGCGCAACCCTGAAGTCGCACTCGAAGGTTGCCGCGCGTCGCGTTGACCGCCCGGTGACCTGAGCTTACGGTCACGGACATGGATTCCGAGCGGCCCGAGGAGAATGACGAGCCGGCCGAGCAGGGAGAACTTTTCCCTGGCTCGGAGCTCGACGATGGGTTGCCCGATCAGCTCAGCGGTTACCGCGGCCCGACCGCGTGCCAGGTCGTCGGTATCACCTATCGGCAGCTGGACTACTGGGCCCGTACCGGGCTGGTCGTACCGACCATACGGAGCGCCTCCGGCTCCGGGAGCCAACGGCTCTACTCATTCAAGGACGTACTGGTCCTCAAGGTCGTCAAGCGGTTGCTGGACGCCGGCGTCTCGCTGCAGAACATCCGCCTCGCGGTGGACCACCTGCGCGCCCGCGGCATCCGCGACCTGGCCGGCATCACGCTGCTGAGCGACGGCACGACCGTGTACGAGTGCGCCTCCCCCGAGGAGGTCGTCGACCTGTTGCAGGGTGGCCAGGGCGTGTTCGGCATCGCCATCGGCGGCGCCATGCGGGAGATCACCGGCACCATCCGCGAGTTCCCCGCCGAGCGGGCCGACGGCCTGGTCGCCGAGGACAGCCCTCCGGACGAGCTCAGCCGCCGCCGCGCCAAGCGCATCAGCTAGCCCGAGCCCTGCTCGCGCGACCGGGCCTGCCCGGGACTCTCGCGCCGGCACCCTCCGCGCCGGCTTGTTGTTACCGAGCTGCACGGGAGGCAGGTTTTCCGGGCCGAAATCCTGCCTGGTGTGCAGCTCGGTAACGGCAGGCAGGTCGCGGGCCGCTCGCGCAGGCGGTCAGGTCTGCCGGAGGCGGGTCGAGGCTCGCACGATCAGCTCCGGGTCGAACACGACCTGGCGGTGTCGGTGGCCGGGGCCGTCGCTGCTCTCCGCGAGCAGCAGCTCCGCCGCCGTGGCGCCGAGCAGCTGCCTGGGCTGGCTGACCGAGGTGAGTGGTACGGCGGCCGCCTTGGCGAACTCGATGTCGTCGTAGCCGACGATGGCGAGGTCGTCGGGCACCCGCAGGCCGAGCGTCACCATCCGCTGCAGCAGGCCCAGCGCGAGCAGGTCGTTGGCGCAGAACGCGGCGGTCGGGCGGCGGGCGGCGGGTAGGCCGGCGAGCCGTTCGCCTGCGCGGCGGCCCTCTGCGACGTTGAGCGCGGTGGTCTCCAGGACGGTCAGCTCGCCCGTGCCGGCCCGTGCGATGGCCTGCTCGGCGCCGGCGATCCGGTCGGTGACCTGGCCGATCGACAGCGGGCCGCCCACGAACGCGATCTTCCGGTGCCCGGTCTCCAGCAGGTGGGTGACGGCGAGGTCACCGCCGAGCACGTCGTCCACGGTCACCGAGCAGCGGTTCGGCCCGGCGCCGCGGTCGACCAGTACCACAGGGGTGCCCCGGGCGGCCAGCGCCTCGATCCGGGGGTCGGCGGCGTCCACCGGGGTGATCAGGATGCCCTCGACGCGCTGCTGCTCGAGCAGGTCGAGGTAGGCGGCCTCGCGCTCGCCGCTCTGCCCGCTGTTGCACAGGAACAGCGCGAGCCCGGCCGCGTCGGTCGCCCCCTGCACCCCGGTGGCGACGTCGGTGAAGAACGGGTTGGACGCGTCCAGCACCACGTAGGCCAGCGTGCGGCTGCTGCCGCTGCGCAGCTGGCGGGCCGACTCGTTGCGGACGAAGCCCAGCTCGGCGATCGCGGCGAGCACCCGGGCCCTGGTCGACTCGCTGACCAGGTCCGGCCGGTTGAGCACGTTGGACACGGTGCCCAGCGAGACGCCCGCGCGCGCGGCCACCGTCTTCATGCTCGGCGCGGCGTGACCGGTCACCGCTCCCTCTCTCGTCGGGTGGCTCTGCTCGGCTTCCTGGGGGTGGCCAGCCTACTGACCGGCGGCC
>DATAYB010000436.1:0-10872 GCA_036272795.1 Pseudonocardia sp. | reverse complement strand
GTCCCGCACACTGCGCTCGGCCGGGATCACGCCGTCAGAGCTCGGCGCCGTACTGCTGGTCGGCGGCTCGTCCCGGATCCCGCTGATCGCCAAGATGGTCTCCGCCGAGCTGGGCCGGCCGATCGTCGTGGACGCCCACCCCAAGTACGCAGTGGCCCTCGGCGCGGCGACGCTGGCCGCCCACGCCACGACCGGGCAGGTGCGCACCGAGTTCGTCGACCACGCCGGCGGAGCGTCCACCGCGTCCACCGCGTCCAGCGCCGACGCCGCACCGCCGCCGACGAGACCCCCGGCCCCACCGCCGCCGCTGCGGGAGGTCCCGGTGCAGGAGCCGGCCCGGCTGGCCCACCGGCTCCCTCCCCCGCCGCGCCAGGCCCCGCCGAACCAACCGGCGCCGAACCAGGGGCCGCCGAGGCAGGGGCCGCCGCCCGGGGTGGAGCACCGGCCGCCCGCGCCCGCACACGCGTACTCACCGGGCCCGCCGGACGCCCCGCCGGCCTGGGCCTACCCTCCCGGCGCCACCCAGAACCGGGTACCGGCGCACTCCGACACCATCCCACCGGGTCGGATGGCGCCGGCGCGGCCGACGCCGACGCCATCCACCCGGCCGCCGTACGCGCCACCGCCGGTCCCCCCTGGCCCCGGCGCCGGCGCCTCGCCGTGGCAGGAGCCGCCGAGCACCGAGCGGCACGACGACGCCGCGCCACCGCCGCCAGCACGGGCGCGGCGGCGCGGGGTGCTGGTCGGCGCCCTCGTGGTGATCGTGCTGGCCCTGGTCGCCGCTGCGTACCTGCTGGTGTTGCGGCCGGCGGCGAGCGCCGGCACCACCCAGCTGAACCTGACGACGTCACAGGTCCGGATCGGCGACTCGTACTTCGCCACCGCAAGCGGGTTCTTGCCCGGCGAGAAGGTCACGTTCTCCTGGACCGGCCCCACCAACGGTGTGATGGAGGCCGACCCGACCGACACGAACGGCCGCACGACACATGGGCCGATCATCGAGCGGGACCCACCCGGCAGGTACGTGATCATCGCGACCGGCATGACCACCGGCCGCAGGGCCACCGCCGACATCGAGGTCCTGCCCGAGGACGGCAACTGAGCGACTGACCTAGGGCTCTCAGGTCAGCGGCGCGCGGCCCTTGCCCGGCTCGCCTGCGAATGCCTGCGCGATGGCGACCCACTCGGTGGCCACCGGGCCGGTCACCTCCAGCTCGAGGTCATCGCGGTGCCGGCGCTGGGTGACGAGCAGGCAGAAGTCCAGTGCCGGGCCGCGCACCAGGTCGGGCACTCCCTCCGGACCCCAGGTCCACAGCTCGCCGCCGGGCGCGGTCAGCTCCACCCGGACCGGGATGTCGGGCGCCTGCCGGCCGTGCAGCGCGTAGCTGAACGGCATGGCACGCACGCCGATGTGGGCCACGTGGCGCAGCCGCTGGGTGGGCTCGCGGTCGGCGCCGAGGCAGTCCACCACGTCCTGGCCGTGTGCCCAGGTCTCCATCAGCCGGGCGGTCACCGACGAGGCGGCGCTCATCGGCGGCCCGTACCACGGCACCCGGGTACCCGGGTCCAGCGCGGCGAAGGTGCTGACCAGGCGCGCCCTGGACTCGTCGAACCAGGTGAGCAGCCGGCCGGGCGGCAGGTCGCGGTACCGCGCGGCGATGTCGTCCGGCGAGAGGCCCCCGCCGGCCAGCATCTTCGCTAGGTCGGCCTGGAAGGCGTCCGGGTCGGTCGCGGAGAGCACGGCGGCGTCGTCGAAGTACGCGAGGTGGCTGATCTGGTCGCGCACCGCCCAGCCCTCCGCCGGCGTGGCCAGCTCCCAGTCGGCGTCCGGCAGCCCGACCAGCAGCGCGCGCAGCGCCTCGGTCTCGGCCAACAGGTCGTTCGTCAGCTGGTCCATCCCGACCGGCATGTGGGGCCCTCCCTGTCCACGGCGTCGATCGCCCGGCCGAGGAGGCGACGCTCCAGGACCTCCCGGGCATCATCCCCCATCGCGGGGCGGACGGCCGGGGGAACGCACAGCGGACCACGGGAGGAACTGCCGATGAGTGAGGACCTGCCGAGGGACCTACCGGAGAGGACGCCCGAGCGGCGCCCCGGGGATCAGCGACGCGGGTGGGGACGGCCGGGGCCGTGGCTGCGCCACCAGCTACGCCCGGCCAGCACCAGTGCGGTGACCGCGACCAGCACGATCAGGATCGGGCCCAGCACACCATGGCCGACCAGGGCCACGCCGAGGCCGAACACCAGGGTCCCGGTGATCACGCTGACCAGTAGTGCGAAGGACCGCCGCTTGGGCTGGATCGTGCCGACATCGGCGTCTTCCAGCCGCAGTCGCAGGACGATCTCGTCGAAGTCCGCGCGTTCCTTCGGGCTCAGTGCCATGGCGGAGGCTCCTCGGTTTCTTACCCGGGGCACCGAGGGTCGCCACGCCGGGGCGTGCCGACACGGGGAGGGGTGCCCAATCGAGTGGATCTCACCGTCGGTGCCGACGCCATCCGCGTGGACCGACACGAACGAGGTTACCGGATCGTGACCTGCCCCTGTCGCGGGGTCCCCTTTAGGGGCATAGAGATCACACTCGCGTGATTCACAGCCCGTATTCGTCATACACAGCGTGACCTGCCAAGCTTGACCACGTGCGCAACAACGCCGCCGAGCCGACGCTTGGCCACGTCATCATGTTCGGCGCGGCCTCGGTGGGCTGGCTCGTCCTCTTCCTGATCAACCTGACCCTGTTCTCCCCCGGCGCCGGCTGGTGGGTCCGCGCGGTGTTCAGCGGCGTGCTGCTCGTCGGGTCGATCGTCTTCACGTTCGTGCTGTGGCTCCGGCTGGGCAAGGCGAAGAAGAGTAGCGGCAACAGCCCCCAGCGCCCGTTCTGAGCGCCACTCGTTCTGACGTCCATTGACCCGCAGGACCTCACGCACGCCGGGCACGATGAACAGTGGTCCCGAGCGGTCTGTAGTGGAAGGCCGGCCACCGCGGTGTGCACAGGTACCGGCTGCGATGCCCGTCCGTTCAGACGCCGACTTGTCGAGCGTGGCAGCGGCGGTCGGCGTGAGGTGTCGGCCGCGACGTCCGCGCTGGGATCCCGGCTTGATCTCGGCGGGCAGTGAATCGGCCGCGATCATCACCGTGTGATGGCCATGGCCACCGAGCTGGGCCTCACCGGATACCCCATGCACACCGGGTGGCCGCCCGGCGTCATCGCCGGAGGCCGTCCGGTATCACCCACGGGTCCGGGCCGGGTGGCGGGCCACCCGGCGCGGACCTGACGAACTGACCTACGCGCTCACCACGTCGGCCGCAGCGGCATGAAGGACTCGCCCCGGTCGCCGAGCTTGACGCCGAGCACCTGGTGCAGCTGGATGTTGTTGCGCTCGAAGCCGACCACGCAGGCCGCCATGTAGAGCCGCCACACCCGCGCCCGCTGTTCGCCGACCTCGCGCACCGCCTCGTCCCAGTGGTCGTCGAGGTTGGCACACCAGCCGGCGAGCGTGCGGGCGTAGTGCTCGCGCAGGTTCTCCTCGTGCCGGACCTCGAAGCCCTGCCGGTTCATCTCGGTGACCAGCCGGCCGACGCCGTGCAGCTCGCCGTCCGGGAAGACGTAGCGACCGATGAACGCGTCGACCTCGTTCCCGTCCGCGGTCGGCTGGGTGATGCAGTGGTTGAGCAGCCGCGCGCCCGGCTTGGCCTTGCTGTACAGCTTGCCGAAGTAGGCGGCCAGCTGATTCTCGCCGATGTGCTCGGTGAGGCCGATCGAGGAGATGGCGTCGAAGTCGGTCTCCGGCACGTCGCGGTAGTCCAGGTAGCGCACCTCGGCGAGCTCGGTGAGGCCGCGCTCCACGATCTCCTTCTGCGCCCACTCGGCCTGCTGGCGCGACAGCGTCACACCCAGCGCCTTGACACCGTGCTCGGCGGCGGCGTGCATCACCATGCCGCCCCAGCCGCAGCCCACGTCCAGCAGCCGCATGCCCGGCTTGAGCCCGAGCTTGTTGGCCACCAGCTCGTGCTTGGCGCGCTGCGCCTCCTCGAGGCTGGCGCCCTCGGTCGGGTACACCGCGCAGGTGTAGGCCATCGAGGGGCCCAGCACCCAGGCGTAGAAGCGGTTGGAGACGTCGTAGTGGTGTGAGATCACCTTCGCGTCCCGCGACTTCGAGTGCAGCCGGCCGCGCGGGCGGTACTCCACAGGTGGGATCGGCGCCCGGTGCCGCAGCCGGATACCCAGCAGGGACCGGAACAGCCTGACCTGCTGGTCCCGGGGGATGGAGTGCAGCGTGACCTCGGCGAGCTCGCGCAGCACGGCGGACATCTCACCGTCGATCTCGAGGTCGCCGGTCACGTAGGCGCGCGCCAGGCCGAGCGAGCCGGGTGCGGACGCGAGATAGGCCAGCGCTCTCGGGGTGCGGATGCGCAACGCATACGGGGAGTCCGGCGGCCCGACCGCGCTGCCGTCGTACCCGGTCACCCGGACCGAGGTGTCCGATCCGATGACACTCTGGAACAGCTCCGCCACCCGCATAGCCATCAGCGCTCCCGTACACACTTGTCGTAGAGGTCGGGTAACCGTCCGCCCGGGTCGTAACCCTTCTTCAATGCCCGGTAGGCCGCCCCGTTGTACCGCCGCTCGAACTCCTCCGGTGTGTAGTAGGAGTTCGAGTACAGCGACTTGTGCCCGTCCAGCTCCGCAACGAGCTCCTCGATGCGGCGGTTGTGGGTACCCCGTTCCTGGCCGGGTGCGAGCGGCACCGCCGACCAGAACCCGACGTTGACGTAGAGCCGCCCGGGCTCCATCGGGTAGAGCGGCCAGCCGGCCGGGTCACGCAGCTGCACGGGGCACAGCCAGACGGGGGTGATGCCGATGTCGGTGTGGAACGCGGCGAGGAACTCCGCCAGCCGCTCCACGGGCACCTCGATGTCCTGGATCACCGGCTCCTCGAACGGCTGGCCGAGCGCACCCCGGATCCGCTCGCTGAACCGGTACCGGCGGTCCCTCGCCACCAGCTTCCGGAACACGTCCGAGCGGCGGTAGCGGCTCGGCCACAGCCGGCGCACCACCGGGTGCTGCGCGCCCAGCGCCCGGGAGCACCAGAACCAGTCGGTGTCCCAGCGCCAGATGTAGTCGCGGGTGGTCAGTACGTCCTCGAGGGGGCCGGCGTTCTCCTGGATGGACCGGTAGTAGATCCGCTGGCCGGTGTAGTCGCTGACCGAGCTGCCGGGCGGCACGTCGTCGGTGAAGCGGCCGAGGGTCAGGTACTGCTCCTCGGCGCCGAACACCGTGCCGTCCACGAAGTCGACCTGCTGGCCCTCGTAGCTGCCGGAGGCGCAGACCGCCGCGATGGCCTCGGCGCAGTCGGCGGCGCCGGTCGGCCCGGGGAAGGGCACGTGCCGCAGCGCCACGTACCGGGTGACCGGCTGCAGCTCCACCTTCAGCGAGACGGCGTAGCCGAGCGTGCCGTAGGAGTTGGGCAGGCCCCTGAACAGCTCGGCGTGCTCGTTGTCCCTGGTCGCGGTGAGCAGCCGGCCGTCACCGGTGAGCACCTCCATCTCCAGGACCGACTCGTGCGCGAGCCCGTGCCGGAACGAGGTCGACTCGATGCCGAGCCCGGCCAGCGCGCCACCGACGGTGATCGTCTTGAGCTGGGGCACGACCAGCGGCATCAGGCCGTGCTCCAGGGTCGCGTCCACCAGGTGCTCGAACGTGGTCATGCCCTGCACGATGGCGGTCCGCGCCACCGGGTCGACCTCGAGCACCTGGTCCAGCGCTCCGACGTCCAACCGGGCGACCTGCTCGCCGTCGGAGCGGAACCGGAACAGGTTCGAGGTGGGTTTGGCGAGCCGGACGCCGTGACCCTCCGGCAGCCGGGCGTAGCGGGCCCGCAGATCCGCTGTTGCCGCCCGGTGCCGCGTTAACGCATTCACAGGGTCGACGCTAATTCCTCCGACCCTCTGATTCCTAGTCTTTCCGCTCTATGCCACTCACCGAACCGGGTGAGCCTCACAGGTGGCGAACAACCTGCTCGTAGTCCAGGCGCGGCAACCGGTCGAAGAACGCACCCTCACCCGGGTGGCCGATGTTCACGACGAGGATGCTCTTGAGCCGGCCGTCCGGGAAGAACTCCCGGTCCACACCCTCGGCGTCGAACCCGCTCATCGGGCCGGCCGACAGCCCGGCCGCGCGCACGCCGAGCAGGAAGTAGCCGGCCTGCAGCGTGGCGTTGAACCGGGCGTGCTGCTCGCGGCCCGCCGGGTTGGCCTCGAAGCTGTCCTTCATCTCCGGCCGGATCGGGAACACCGTCGGGATGTGCTCGTGAAAGCCCAGGTCGGCGGCCAGAATGGCGACCACGGGGGCGCTGCCGGTCTTCGGGCCGTTGGCGCCGAGCATGTGGGGCACGAGGCGGTCGCGGGCCTCACCCTTGTGGATGTAGAGAACCCGCAGCGGCTGGGTATTGGCCGAGGTGGGCGCGAACTTGGTCAGCTCGTAGACCGCCCGCAGCTGCTCCTCGGTCACCGGCTCCTCGGTGAACGTGTTCGCGGTGCGTGCCTCGGTGAACAGCAGCTTCCGGCCGTGCTCGTCGAGCACCAGCTGGTCCTCGTGGTTGACGACTGTTCCGGTCATGGTGAACTCCCCCAGCGGGTCAATCCTTCAATGCGCTCGACTACCGGGCACATCGCTTATGCCCGCCAGAACAGCGAGCCGCCCGGACGCGATTCCGGGAAGTGAGACAGCTCATATAATTGAAAGTTCAACTACATGTCGAACTGCCTGGTCCGGCCACCATCGAGTGCAGCTGGGCGCGCATCCCGGGCCACATCCTGGCGACCTCCTCCCCCCGGTCCAGGAACTCCAGCACGGCCAGCCCCCGGATCGCGGCAAGCGCGGTGGCCAGGAACGACCGGAAGTCCGGCCGCTCGGCCAGCCCGGGCATCCTCTCATGGCAGAACCTCACCACCCGCCGCGTCAGCTCCCGCTCGAACTCGCTCAGGCCACCGCGCAGCTCGGGGTCGGTGCGCGCGGCCAGCCACAGCTCCATCAGCGCGGGGAACAGCCGGTCGGTGTGCAGCGCCCACAGCTGGTCCAGCAGCGCCAGCTGGGCCTGCCCGGCACCCTCCGGAGGGCTGGGCTGCGCGGCACTGACCTCGTCGGCCAGCTGGTCGGCGACGTGTCGCAGGGCCGCCAGTACCAGCTCGGCCTTGGTGCTGAAGTGGTGCGCCTGGGCACCCCGGCTGACCCCCGCGCGGCTGACCACGGCCGCCGTCGTGAGGCCCGCGTAGCCCTGCTCCAACAGGCAGTCCACGCACGCCTCGAGCAGCGCGGCCCGGGTGGTGGCGCGGCGTTCGGCCTGCGTGCGGCGCGCTCGTGGTCTCGGTGGATCCAGCTGGTCAGACAAGGTCGTGCTTGCCGAGGAACTCGTCCAGGTACGCCCAGGTGGTCGTGCGCGCCCGGCGGCCGGTGAGGACCCCGAGGTGGCCGCCCGGCGCCGTCTCGAACCGCACCTCGGCCGATCCGGCGAGCAGCTCGGCGCCCCGCCGGACCGCACCCAGCGGCGCGATCACGTCGGTCTCCCCCGCCGCCACGAGCACCGGCACCCGCACGGCGGCCAGCTCGATGCGCCGGCCGTCCAGGTCCAGGCCGCCGTCGCCGAGGTCGTTGGCACGCAGCATCAGGTGGTAGATCTGGCCGAACGTGCGCCCCGGGTAGCCGTGCATGTTGTTCATCAGATGGTCGACGGCCTCGATCTGCTCGAGCACATCGCGGTCGTCCAGCCGGGACAGCACCGTGAGCGGTTTGGTCAGGTACTTGTCCACCGAGGACAGCTGGAACGCCCACTTCACCATCGGCGCCGGGATGCTGCCCATCGCCTGGTAGACCGAGGACACCAGGCGGCCGCCGGTGATCGCGGCCAGCGGGCGCAGCGGAGCCACCAGCGGCACGGCCGTCACGTCGAACGGGCTGGCCACGGCGGTCACGGTGCGCGCCGGCAGGTTGGCCCGGTCCGCCGCGGTGAGCAGCGCGAAGATGCCACCGAGACACCAGCCGACCACGTGCACCGGCGCGCCACCTCGGTGCCCGCTGACCCGGTGCACCGAGCGCGGCACCACGTTCTCCACCCAGAACTCGATGCCGAGGCCCCGGTTGCCGAACGAGATGGCCCCGTAGTCGACCAGGTACACCTCGCGCCCGGCGCGCAGCAGGTGCTCCACCAGGCTGCAGCCCCTGCGCAGGTCGTAGGCGAAGTCCGGGGCGCCGAGCGGCGGTACCAGCAGCACGGGCGGCCGGTCGGGCTCGTTCACCGCGTCCTCCAGCGGGAGGTACCGGTAGAGCGTGGCCGAGGGCGCCGAGTCGATCACTTCGCGGGGCATCCGGCGCAGGTCGGCGAGGTGACCGTCGACGGTCCGGTCCCGCACGTTCGCGGCGGCGGCCAGCAGATCCATGGCGTGAGGTTACCGGCAGATGCGCATGTATGTGAGACTCCGGGTATGGAGCGGAACATCTTCGACGACGACCATCACGCCTTCCGCGACCTCGCCCGCACCTTCGTGGAACGCGAGATCGCGCCGCACCACGAGCAGTGGGAGGCCGACGGGCAGGTCAGCCGGGAGGTCTGGCTCGCCGCCGGCAAGGCCGGGCTGCTGGGCACCGACGTGCCGGAGGAGTTCGGCGGCGGCGGGGTGGACGACTACCGGTACAACGCGATCATCGTCGAGGAGCTGACCAGGGCCGGCGCCAGCGGCATCGGCTTCCCGCTGCAGAACGACGTTGTGGCGCCGTACCTGCTGCGTCTCGCCAACGACGAGCAGAAGCGCCGCTGGCTGCCCGGGTTCTGCAGCGGCGAGATCATCACCGCCATCGCCATGACCGAGCCCGGCACCGGCAGTGACCTGCAGGGCATCCAGACCACCGCGGTCCGCGACGGGTCCGGGTCCGACGCCGACTGGATCGTCAACGGCTCGAAGACCTTCATCACCAACGGCATCATGTCCGACCTGGTCATCGTGGTCGCCAAGACCGATCCGGAGGCCGGCAGCAAGGGCTTCAGCCTGATCGTCGTCGAGCGGGGCATGCCCGGCTTCGAGCGCGGCCGCCGCCTCAAGAAGGTCGGCCTGAAGGCGCAGGACACCGCCGAGCTGTCCTTCACCGACGTGCGGGTGCCCGCCGCGAACGTGCTCGGCGAGGTCGGCCAGGGCTTCATCTACCTCATGCAGAACCTGCCCCAGGAGCGGCTGTCCATCGCCGTCGGCAGCGCGGCGGGCGTCGAGCAGGCGCTGGCCGTGACCGCCCAGTACACCAAGGACCGCAAGGCGTTCGGCAAGCCGATCGGGTCGTTCCAGAACACCCGCTTCGAGCTGGCCGAGATCGCCACGGAGGCCCAGATCGCCCGGGTCTTCGTGGACCGCTGCCTCTCCGAGCACGTCGCCGGCAACCTCTCGGTGACCGACGCCGCGATGGCCAAGTGGTGGACGTCCGACCTGCTCAAGCGCACCGTCGACCGCTGCGTCCAGCTGCACGGCGGCTACGGCTACATGCTCGAGTACCCCATCGCCAAGGCGTTCCTGGACGCCCGCGTGCAGTCGATCTTCGGCGGCACCAACGAGATTATGAAGGAGATCGTCGGTCGCAGCCTCTTCAGCTGACACACCCGGAGCGGACCCGGCCGGCCGGGTCCGCCAGGTGCACGGGGCGCGGCCGGCGCCGGGGCTGGGGTCCAGCGAGCGCGTGCACGCGCCGGCAGGTGCACGGACCGGCGGCCGGGGCCGGGGCTGGGGCTGGGGTCCAGCGAGCGGGTGCACGCGCTCGGGCCGGCGGGTGGGCGGGCCGGCGGGCCCACGGGGCGCACGGGGCGCACGGGGCGCACGGGGCGTCAAAGCCTCACCCCGTCCGACTTGTCGTGGCTAATTGACACGACGAGTCGCACTTGTCGTGCCCTTTCGATGTGACAAGTCGGACAGGATGAACGGGTCGAACGGCGTGCGGACCGTCACGACAACACAAGCACCGGCGCTACGCCGACAGAGGCCTGCGCGGTTGCCGTCCCGGTTGGCCGCCGCCGCTCGGCGGTCGCCGCCTTGTCGACTTCGCATACCGCGCCGACACTTCGCATACCAACCAGACCCACTTCGCATACCGCGCTGCCACTTCGCATACTCCGCACCGTGCGAGGTGTAGGCCCGGTATGCGAAGTGCCGCCAGCGGCTCCCCCTATTTCGCATGCGTTGACTTCGCTCCCGCTCCGGGATGGTGCGCCGAGTTCAACCTCAGCGGCGTGAAATCCATGATCCAATGCCGCTGAGGTTGAACTCGGCGCAGAGTGCACGTGCGACGGGGGTTTGAACAGCTCGCCGGCCCAGTGGAAGTCGGTGCCGCGTGGCACCCGCGCCCGCATGGCGCCGCCCATCGTCCCCGCACACCGCGCCCGGTCCCCGCACACCTCGCCGGCTCCCGCACACCGCGCCCGGCTCCCACACACCTTCCGGGGTTGCCGCACACGGTGCCACGTACCCCGGAACCCCTGCAGTGCGTGACGTGCCCCAATGGACGCGTTGCGGCCCGAACCCCCGCCAGACGATCGGGCGGCCACCCCCTGCGTGAGGTTGTCGGGGGCGGGCCGCACCATAGGGACATGAGCCTGACCCAGCCGAGCGGCGCGGCGCAGACCGCGCCCGACACCGACGGTGCGCTGCGCGCCGAGGCCGAGGCGGCGCTGCGGGCGCTGGCCGGCCCGGCGGCGGTGCTGCGTGAGGACCAGTGGCGGGCGGTGCACGCGCTGGTCGCGCAGGGGCGGCGCGCGCTGGTGGTGCAGCGCACGGGGTGGGGCAAGTCGGCGGTGTACTTCGTGTCGACCGCGCTGCTGCGGGCCAGGGGCAAGGGGCCGA
>DATAYB010000435.1:0-1557 GCA_036272795.1 Pseudonocardia sp. | reverse complement strand
GAGGTCATCCCGGTCAGCTCGGCGAGCTCGTCGACCGGCACGTCGTCGGCGCGCTGGCCGAGCATCGTGCGGACCTGCCCGATCAGCCCGCGCAGCAGCGCGGCCTCCTGCTGGTCGAAAACTCCGACCAGCCGCAGCTTGGCGCCCCTGCCCTGCCTGCGCCAGCCGTTCACCGGCGACCTCTCACGAGCGCTGCATGGTGGCCCACAGGCCGGCGGCGTGCAGCTTGGCCACATCGCCCTCGACCTTGTCCCGCGAACCGGAGGACACCGTCGCCCGACCCTTGTGGTGCACGTCGAGCATTAACCGCGTGGCCTTGTCCCGGTCGTACCCGAACAGCTTCTGCAGCACGTAGGTGACGTAGGACATCAGGTTGACCGGATCGTTCCAGACGATGGTCTGCCAGGGCACCTCGACGGCGCCGGAGTCCTCCGTGACCTGCTCAGCCTCGTGGGTCGGCTGCGCGATCAAGCCAGGAAGTGGTGCGGCCATGCCACCATGGTGACAGCTCCCCGGTGCCCCGCGCACGCCCGGGCCGCGCCCGCGACACGATCGGTCCAGGCGCGCGCGACAGTAGGCTGCGCAGTCATGACCCTTCCCGGCAGCACCGGGCTGCTCACCGACCGCTACGAGCTCACCATGCTCGCCGCCGCGCTCGCCGACGGCACCGCGGCGCGCCGCTGCACCTTCGAGGTGTTCGCGCGCCGGCTGCCGGACGGGCGGCGCTACGGGGTGGTCGCGGGCACCGGCCGGCTGCTCGACGAGCTGGCCAGGTTCCGCTTCACCGACGCCGAGCTGACCGCGCTGGCGGAGAACGGCGTGGTCGACCCGGACACCCTGCGCTGGCTGGCCGACTACCGGTTCGGTGGCGACATCGTCGGCTACCCGGAGGGCGAGCTGTACTTCCCCGGCTCCCCCGTGCTCACCGTGACCGGCACCTTCGCCGAGGCGGTGATCCTGGAGACGCTGGTGCTCTCGGTGTTCAACCACGACTGCGCGATCGCATCGGCCGCCGCCAGGATGGTGGCCTCCGCCGGTGGCCGGCCGCTGATCGAGATGGGGTCGCGGCGCACCCACGAGGAGGCCGCGGTGGCCGCCGCCCGCGCCGCCTACCTGGGCGGGTTCGCCAGCACGTCGAACCTGGAGGCCGGCCGCCGCTACGGCATCCCCACCACCGGCACCGCCGCGCACGCCTTCGTCCTGCTGCACGACGACGAGCGCCAGGCGTTCGCCAGCCAGGTGGCCAACAGCGGCGCGAAGACCTCGAAGGTGCAGCGGCGTGCCGCGGTGCCGTCCGCCAGCGCGGCGGCGAGCATCGTCAGCTCGTAGCGATCCGTGAGCAGCCCGGTGCTGCCGGGAAGGGTCATGACTGCGCAGCCTACTGTCGCGCGCGCCTGGACCGATCGTGTCGCCGGCGCGGCCCGGGCGTGCGCGGGGTACCCGGGAGCTGTCACCATGGAGGCATGGCCGCACCACTTCCGATGCCGACCCATGAGGCGGAGCAGGTCGCGGAGGACTCAGGCGCCGTTGAGGTGCCCTGGCAGACCATCGTCTGGA
>DATAYB010000434.1:0-7142 GCA_036272795.1 Pseudonocardia sp. | reverse complement strand
GAGGTCGGTCGATGCCGGGAACACGATTGATCTAGAGCGGTAACCACCTCACGGGGTTTTCGACCTATTGTCGTGAGGTGACGGTGGTAGGCACATGAAGATCAGCTTCTTGCCGAAGGCCCGTGAGTCGTTCAGCGAGGTGTCCGAGGGGTCGCTGGCGCGGTTCTCCAGGACCGAGGCTGCGAGCGCGTCCGCGCTGCTGGTCGCGGCGGTCGCCGCGGTGCTGTGGGCCAGCGTCGACCCCGCCGGCTACGCGCACGTGTGGGACACCCGGCTGGCCATCGAGCTGGGCGGCACCGGTCTCTCGATGAGCCTGTCGGAGTGGATCAACAGCGGGCTGATGAGCCTGTTCTTCTTCGTCGTCGGCCTGGAGGCCCGCCAGGAGTTCGACATCGGCGAGCTGCGGGACCGGCGGCGGGTGATCCTGCCGCTGCTGGCCGGGGTGGGCGGCATGGTCGTCGCCGTCGCCGGCTACCTGGTCTTCAACGGTGACGGGGCCGGTGCGGGCGGCTGGGGTGTGGCGATGTCCACCGACACCGCCTTCGCGCTGGGTGTGCTGGCGCTGGTCGGGCCCCGGTTCCCGCAGCGGTTGCGGGTGTTCCTGCTCACCGTCGTGGTCGTGGACGACATCGTCGCGCTGCTCGTCATCGCCACCGTGTACACCGAGCACGTCAGGACGCTGCCGCTGATCGTGGCGGCGCTGCTGTTCGGCGTCGTCGTGCTGATCCGGCGGTTCGGGGTGATCTACGGCTGGCCGTACTTCGTGCTGGCGGCGGCGGCGTGGGTCGCGCTGTCCCGGTCGGGCGTGGACCCACTGGTGATCGGGCTGGCGATGGGCCTGTACGCCTACGCCGCGCCCGCCGCCCGGGGCGACCTGGAACGCGCCAGCGACCTGTTCCGCGTGTTCCGCGAGCAGCCGACGCCGCAGCTCGCCCGTGCCGCCACGGTCGGTCTGCAGGCAGCCGTCTCGCCGAACGAACGGCTGCAGGAGCTGTTCCACCGCTGGACCAGCTACGTGATCGTGCCGCTGTTCGCACTTTCCAACGCCGGCATCCCGGTGACCTGGTCGTTCCTGTCCGCCGCCATCGCCTCGCCGATCACCCAGGGCATCGTGGTCGGGTACGTGGTCGGCAAGCCGGTCGGCATCGTCGCGGTGTCGGCACTGGCCAACCGGCTGACCGGCGGCCGGCTGCGGCCACCCGTCGGATGGCTCGCGGTGGTTGGCGGCGGCACCCTGGCCGGCATTGGGTTCACCGTGTCGCTGCTGGTGGCCACGCTGGCGTTCGAGGGTGAGCAGCTGGAGCACGCCAAGGCCGGCATCCTGGCCGCCGCGCTGATCTCCGCGCTGGTGAGCTGGGCGTTGTTCGGGGCGGCGCGGCTGCTGCCCGGGCCGATGCGGGGGCGGCTGCTGCTGGGTACCTCGGACACCATCGATGACCTCGTCGTACCCGTCGACCCGGAGCGCGACCACATCAGGGGGCCGGAGACCGCGCTGGTCACCATGGTCGAGTACGGCGACTTCGAGTGCCCGTACTGCGGCCAGGCCGAGGACGTGATCCGCGAGCTGCTGGACGACAGCGACCTGCGGTACGTGTGGCGGCACCTGCCGCTGTCCGACGTGCACCCCAACGCCCAGCTGGCGGCGGAAGCGGCCGAGGTGGCGGGCTACCAGGGCGAGTTCTGGTCCATGCACGACCTGCTGCTCGCCCACCAGGGTGACCTGCGGCCGCGCGACCTGCACCGCTACGCCGAGCAGCTCGGGCTGGACGTGACCCGGTTCGCCGCCGACATGCACG
Source organism: Pseudonocardia sp. (assembly GCA_036272795.1). GTDB lineage: Bacteria > Actinomycetota > Actinomycetes > Mycobacteriales > Pseudonocardiaceae > Pseudonocardia. Next base: position 5,346 of record DATAYB010000434.1, on the reverse strand, counting down.
CGCACGCCGGCGCCGAGCACGTGGCCGACGACCTGGACAGCGCCGACCTCAGCGGCGCGGCAGGCACCCCGTCGTTCTTCATCAACGGCATCCGCCACCAGGGCGCCTACGACCTGGCCACGCTCACCCGCCAGATCGAGCTGGCCAGGGTCCGCGCGCTGCTCAACGCCTGAGCGCGCTCGACTCCTGAGCGCGCTCGACTCCTGACCCGCGCGCGGCCGCACGAAGGTCAGGCGGGGCCGAGCAGGTCCCAGCTGTTGCCGGCGACATCGCGGAACACCACAACCCGGCCGTACGGCTCGGTACGGGGCTCCTCGAGGAACTCCACGCCGGCCTCGCTCATCCGCCGGAAGGCCGCGTCGAAGTCGTCCACCTGCAGGAAGAAGCCGACCCGGCCGGCGTGCTGGTTGCCGACCGCCGCGACCTGCTCGGCGCCCTCGGCGCGGGCCAGCAGGATGCCGGTCTGCGCGCCGGGTGGGCGGACGACGACCCAGCGCTTCGGCTGGCCGCTGTGTGTGGTGACCGCCGGCGAGTCCTCGACCAGCTCGAAGCCGAGCGCTTCGACGAAGAAGGTGATCGCCGGGTCGTAGTCCCGGACGACGATCGCAGTCAGCGAGAGGTGCGCCATGGGTTCAGCATGTCCCACCGGAGGGGCGGTCGGCGGCCAGGCTCTAGGGTCTTGGGCGGCTACGCGGGAGGCGGATCGGATGACGGCAGCTGGACCGGACCGGGCGGTTGCACTGGACGGTGTTGTGCTCGGCGCCGGGGCGCTGGCCTTCGTGGCGAGCTTCCTGCCCTGGTACACGGCGAGCTTCGCGGTGCTGGGTATCAAGAGCTCGGTCGGCGCGAACGCGTGGAACGCCGGCTTCGGCGCCTGGTTCTCCATGGTCGCGGTGATTGCGGCGGCCGGGGCTGTGCTGGCGGGCGCGGCGGACCCGCGCTGGCGGGTGTCGCCGCTGCGGCCGGTCGTCACGCTGGGGTTCGCCGCGTTGGCGCTGCTCACGCTGTTGCTGAGCTGGGCGGGGGGCGGCATCGGCGACTTCGGCGGGGTGCAGCACAGCGGTGCGGACTGGGGTCAGTTCGACTTCGGCGGGTTCGTCAGCGCGTCCAGCGGAGTCGGGGTCGGGCTGTACGCGGGGCTGGTCGCGGCCGCGGTCGCGCTGGCGGCGGCGGTCCTGCGCACGCTCGGCGCGCGTCCCCGGCGCGGCTGGACCCAGGGCCACTGAGGTCCGGTTTCGTTCGCCGACTCCGTCCTACTGTTCGAATTTGAACAAAACGGGGTACCGTCCACGGCATGGATGAACCGCGGTGGCTGAGCCCGCGCGAGCTGCGCACCTGGCGGGACTTCCTGAAGGCCGCCGCCATCCTGGACCGGCTGATCGAGCAGCAGCTCAAGGATGAGGCCGGCCTGTCCCATGCCCAGTACGAGGTGCTGGCCCGGCTGTCCGGCGCGCCGCGCGGCGAGCTGCGGATGACCGAGCTGGCCGGCGCCGCGTTCACCTCGAAGAGCGGGCTGACCTACCAGGTCGGGCAGCTGGAGAAGGCCGGGCTGGTGCGGCGCAAGTCCTGTGACTCCGACGTGCGCGGGGTCGTTGCGAGCCTCACCGAGGCGGGGTGGGCGAAGATCCGCGCTACCGCTCCAGGGCACGCCGCGCTGGTGCGGGAGCACTTTGTGGAAGGTGTGGACCCGGCGCTGTTCGGCGGGCTCGCGGATGGGCTGGCGGCGCTCGTCGCACACCTGCGCGAAGCCGCCGGCTGAGCTCGGGCGCCCCCGGGGTCGCCCGAGTTCCTTGTTGTTCAAATTTGTACATCAGCGTACAGTCGCCGATGTCGTTCAAATTTGAACAGTAACCCGAGAGGTACCCAGCGCCATGACCAGCTCAACCGACACCGAGCGGATGCCGTCGCTCTACCTCTCGCACGGCGCGCCCCCGCTGGCCGACGACCCGATCTGGCCGGGCGAGCTCGCCGCGTGGTCCGCCGAGCTGCCGAGGCCGAGGTCGATCCTGATGGTGTCGGCGCACTGGGAGGAGGCGCCGATCGCGGTCGGCGCCACCGAGACGGTGCCGCTGGTCTACGATTTCTGGGGCTTCCCCGAGCACTACTACCAGGTGAAGTACGCCGCGCCTGGCGCTCCGGAGCTGGCCGACTCGGTGGCGAAGCTGCTGGCCGGGCCGGGTGAGTCCGTCCACCGGGTCGCCGACCGGGGCCTTGACCACGGCGCCTACGTGCCGCTCGTGGAGATGTTCCCGGACGCCGACGTCCCGGTGCTCCAGCTGTCCATGCCCACGCTCGACCCGGCGCGCCTGCTCGACTACGGCCGCCGGCTGGCCCCGCTGCGCGACGAGGGTGTGCTGATCGTCGGCAGCGGTTTCTTCACCCACAACCTGCGTGCGATGACGCACGACGGCCGGGTCAGCTCGGTGATGTCGGAGTTCGACGACTGGGGGCGGCGGGCGCTCGCCGCGCACGACCTGGACGCGCTGCTGGACTTCGAGCACAAGGCGCCGGCCGGCCAGTTGGCGCACCCGCGCACGGAGCACTTCGCCCCACTTTTTGTCACCCTCGGCGCCGCTGCCGACGAGCTCGACAGCCAGCGCAGCGTCATCGACGGCTTCTGGCTCGGCCTGGCCAAGCGGTCCATCCAGCTCGGCTGACGTACCCGGGGTGGGCCGCTGTGGCCCGCGCCCGGCCCATCGACCCGGAGGTCACCAATCATGCTGCTCCGCCCCCTGACCGGTCCCGCTCGTGACGCCGCGCTCGCCGTCGGCCGCATTCTGCTCGGCGTGGTGCTGATGGCGCACGGCTACCAGAAGGTCTTCACGTACGGCCTCGCCGGCACGACCAAGGCCATGACCAAGATGAGCGTGCCGCTGCCGCCGGTGTCGGCCGCCTACGCCTCGTACGTCGAGCTGCTCGGCGGCGCGCTGCTGATCCTCGGCGCGCTGACCACGGTCGTCTCGGTACTCGTGGTGCTCGACATGATCGGCGCCGCGGTCTTCTCGGGCTCGCTGCACACGGTTTTCGCCCAGGACGGCGGCTGGGAGCTGGTCGGCATGATCGGGGTCGGCGCGCTGCTGCTCGCCGCCGTGGGCGCCGGCCGATTCAGCGTCGACCACGCCCTCGCCGCCCGCCGTACGACCTCCTCGACCGCCCCGGTCGCGGCCTGACTGGTCACAACCCCTGTGAGTGGTATTGGTCGCTATTAGCGACCAATACCACTCACAGGCTGTTGACCTATGCCGCCGTGGCCTTGCTCGGGGCGGAGGCGGAGCCGACGAGCTTGCCCACGAGGATTCCGGACACGTAGCCGTAGAGCCCGCCGATGACGAACGAAATCAGCATCACCGTGAATGGGCCGCTCGGCAGCGAGAAATCGAGCCCCGATCCCTTGGTGAGCAAACCGAAGCCGGCGGTCGTGGCAAAGGCGACGACCGCGCCGGGAATGAAGTCGAACAGCGGGATGAGCCCGCCGAGGATCAGTAGCCCGGTGGCCGCTCCCACGACGATCCCCACCAAGATCGGCCCGCTGACCAGCCCGACGCCGATGAGCGCGATCGTGCCCCAGATGACTCCCCACACGCTCGCCAGCAGGGACTTCTTGAGTCCCGCCACGTCGCCGCCGGCCGCGAAGAAACAGGCGGCACCGAGGAAGGTGGCCGGGACGAACAGTCCCAGTCCGCCCAGTGGCCCGACGTAGAGATAGGTGAGGATGGCACCGATGACGCCCACCACAATGGCGAGTGCGACAGGAAGCTTCACGAGAATGGCCCTTCGGGCGGAGTGGGACATGCGGATGTGTCGAGCCCAAATTCACGCGGCCGCACCGGGTCGACCCGGGCGGCCGTCGGGACGTGCCTAGCACAAGCTCCATCTACTATCAGATACAAATATCAAGGATAGATGACGCACTGTCAATGATCGATCCGTTACGCATTGTCACGAATGTGTTACGGGAGTGGCGGGTGGGTTGGTCTTGATGTTGGGCCCGATCGTGCGGGATCCGCCTCGTGCCCTGAGGGACTCTTTCAGGCCGTCGCAGCGAGCCCGGACCCGAACTCGGCGACGAACGTGTCTGTGGTGCTCGGCGCGGTGCTGCTGGTGATCGCCCGGCCGCTGCTGGCCGGGTTGCTCGCCGCGCCCGCCGCCGCCGGGCGACTCACCGACCGGCCGTGGCGCGCGCTGGCCTGGTCGGTGGTGCTCGCGGTGGCCGCGATGTGGCTCGGCCTCGGGCTCGCGTTCGCCGTGCCGACGTTGCCACCGAGCTTCACGATCATGGCGGTGGCGGCGGCCGAGTACCTGGCCGCGGTGCTGGTCAGTGGGGCTCGGCGGCGTGTGCCGAGAGGCGCCGCGGCGGTGCCGGCCTAACGGGCGATGCCGAGCAGCTCCTCCGCGTTGCGGTGGGCGATCCGGGCGCGGTCCGCCTCGCTGATCGGCGCGTTGCCGAGGAACTCGGTGGCGGTGGCCATGTCCTCGAACGGGTAGTCGGTGGCGAACAGGATGTGCTCGGAGCCGAGGGCGAGAGCAGTGCGCACAGCAGCGGCGCCGCCGAGCACACCCCGCTGGTCGTGATGTAGACGTTGTGGCGCAGGTACTCCGACGGGTTTCCCTGGCCAGCTCGATGCCGTGGTGGTTGTGGAAGCCCCAGCGCGAGTCCAGCCGCCACAGCGCGTACGGCAGCCCCTCGCCCATGTGCCCGAGCAGCAGCTTCGCCTCCGGGAAGTCGTCGAACACGCCGCCGAAGATCAACCGCAGCGCGTGGCTGGCCGTGTCGATGCCCCAGCTCCACATCGGGCCGACCATCTCCGGGTGCCCGGACAGCACGTGCGGGGTGTCGGCGCCGTTGGCCGGGTGCAGGTACAGCGGCACGCCGAGACCCTCCGCCTGCTCCCAGACCACCCGGAGCGCGGGGTCGTCCAGGGCAGGTTTTGGGTGCGTGGGTCCTGCTTGTTGTTACCGAACTCCACCGCAGGCAGGATTTGGGCGCCCAAAACCTGCCTCCTGTGCAGTTCGGTAGCGCGACGCCGCCCGGTAGCGCGGCGCCGCCGCGCCTACCGGGTGCCGGTGGTGTGGAGGACGGCCGGGACCGTGCGGGCGAGGATCGTCAGGTCACCGGTCAGGGTGCGGGTGCGGACGTAGCTGAGGTCGAGCTGGAGCATGTCCAGGGTGCTGACCGAGGACCGGCCGCTGACCTGCCACAGGCCTGTGATGCCGGGCCGCACCGTGAACCGGGGCCGGAACTCGGCGGGGAACAGCTCGGCCTCCCACTCCAGGCACGGCCGGGGCCCGACGAGCGCCATGTCGCCGAGCAGCACGTTGATCAGCTGCGGCAGCTCGTCGAGGCTG
>DATAYB010000433.1:0-4297 GCA_036272795.1 Pseudonocardia sp. | reverse complement strand
CGGGAACGACGGCCAGCCTCGGAGCCGGCTCACGTCCCTGAGCTGAGCGCGTGGAACCGGTTCTGTGCCGGCTCGAGGCCCTCGGACAGCAGTGCCTCGACGGCGTCCGCGCAGAGGTCGACGGCGAAGTCGGCCTCGGTGCGCTCGGCGCCGGAGAACCGGCGGAGCACGAAGTCGGCGGGGTCCATCCGGCCGGGCGGACGGCCGATGCCGAACCGGGCGCGGAGGTAGTCCCGCGTGCCCAGGGACTGGCTGATCGAGCGCAGCCCGTTGTGGCCGCCCTCGCCGCCGCCGCGCTTGAGCCGGATCGTGCCGAACGGCAGATCCAGGTCGTCGTGCACGACGATCAGCTCGGTGGCCGGCGTGCGGTAGTACCGCAGCACGCTGGCCACCGAGCCACCGGAGACGTTCATGTACGAGCGGGGTTTGGCCAGCACCACGCGGGTGTCGGCCAGCCGGCCCTCCGCCACGTCGGCAACGCCTTTGTGCGGGCGGAACTTCGCGGCGGCCCGGTCGGCGAGCAGCTCGACCACCGCGAACCCGACGTTGTGCCGGGTCTCGGCGTACTTCGGACCGGGGTTGCCGAGCCCGACCACCAGGCCGGGCCCGGTCGTCCCCGTGTCGCTCATCGGTTCGTCAGGTCAGCTCTCGGTGGACGAGGCAGCCGGGGTGGCCTCTGCCGCGCCGGCGCCCTCAGCGTCGGTGTCGCCCTCCATGGCCTCGGCGGTCGGCGAGGCGACCACGTTGACCACGAGGTACTCCGCGTCGGTGCGCAGGCTGACGCCGTCCGGCAGCGGGACCTGGCCGGCCAGGATCTGGGTGCCGACCTCGACGCCCTCGATCGAGACCTCGATCGACTCGGGGATGCTGGACACGTCGGCCTCGACCTCGAGCCGGTCCAGCTCCTGGGTGATCAGGGCGCCGGACACCGCCTCGCCGGTGATCAGCACGGATACCTCGACGACGACTTTCTCGCCGCGCTTGATCACCAGCAGGTCGACGTGCTCGATGTAGTTGCGGATCGGGTGGGTGACCACGGTCTTGGGCAGGGCCAGCTGCGGACCGCCGTCCAGCGCCAGGGTGAGCACCGCGTTGCGGCCGTTCTCCCGCAGCGCGCGGGCGAAGTCGAGGGCCGGCAGTGCGAGGTGCACCGGCTCGCTGCCGCGGCCGTAGAGCACAGCCGGGATCTGGCCGGCACGGCGCGTGCGGCGGGCTGCGCCCTTCCCGAACTCGGTACGGGGTTCGGCGTTGATACGGACCTCGGCCACGGCAGTGCACTCCTCGACTAGCAACACGAACGGTTTCCAGGGGCGGGCCACGGCACGACAGGGCGCCGGATCAGATCCGCCGACCACGTCGATCACGGCGGATTCGGAACTCCGCCCTCGCCGAGGCAACCTGAAAATCATACGTCAGCATCGGCCGGCCGGTGGACTCGGCCCGAACCACGGTTGAATCCTTGATCACTTCCTGGTGCGGCGGCGTGCGGTCGGAGTGGCGGCGGTGCCGAGTGGTCCGGCCGAGGTGGTGGCCCGTGATGCGGCCGCGGTAGCGCGCGATCCGGTGTGCTCAAGGCCGAGGTCGCGGCTGAACAGGTCGGCCTCGGTCTCCCGCCTGACCAGCAGGCGGCAGCCGCCGTCGCTCACCGCGACCACGGGCGGCCGGCCGACGAGGTTGTAGCTGGACGCCATGGAGCACTGGTAGGCGCCGGCCACGGGCACCGCGAGCAGGTCGCCGGCCTGCGCGTCCTCGGGCAAGGGGACGTCGGTCGCCAGGATGTCGCCGGACTCACAGTGCCGGCCGACCACGGTGACCGGGTGCGGCATGGCGCGCAGCGGGCGGCCGACCAGGCGAGCGGTGTACCGGGCGCCGTACAGGGCAGGGCGCGGGTTGTCGCTCATGCCGCCGTCCACCGCGACGAAGGTGCGCAGTCCGGGCCGCCGCTTGACGGCCGCGACCCGGTAAAGGGCCACCGCGGCCGGTCCGACGATCGCGCGGCCGGGCTCCACCGTCAGCCTCGGGCGGGGCACCCGCAGCTCCTGGCAGGCGACGCGCACGGCGTCCGGCACGCGGTTCGCGAAGTTGACCAGGTCCAGCGCGTGGTCGTCGCGGGTGTAGCGGATCGCGTGGCCGCCGCCCAGGTTCAGCTGGTCGGCCCGGTAACCGAACCGGTGACCCAGCTCGGCGAGCAGCCCGACCATGCGCTGCGCGGCCAGCTCGTAGGCGTTCACGGAGTGGATCTGCGAGCCGATGTGGCAGTGCAGCCCGACCAGTCGCAGACCGGGCTGGTCCAGCACGCGACGCACGGCGTCCACCGCGGCGCCGTCGCTCAGCCCGAAGCCGAACTTCTGGTCGGCCACCCCGGTGGCAACGGCCTTGTGCGCACCGGCGTCGACCTCGGGGGTGACCCGGATCAGCACGTCCTGGCGGTGGCGCGCCATCGCGGCGAGCTGGTCGATCTCGTCGGTGGAGTCCAGCACGATCCGGCCGACGCGGGCGCTGAGCGCGGACTTGAGATCGTCGGTCGTCTTCACGTTGCCGTGCAGCACGATCCGCTCGGCGGGGAAACCGGAGGCGAGGGCCAGCGCGAGCTCGCCGGCCGAGCACACGTCCAGTGTCAGGCCCTCCTGGGCGACCAGTCGGACCATCGCCGAGCACAGGAAGGCCTTCGAGGCGTAGGCGATCTCAACGCCGGGCAGGGTCTGGCGGTACTCGCGGCAGCGCAGCCGCACGTCGTCGATGTCCAGCACGTAGGTCGGGGTGCCGTGCTGCGCGGCCAGGTGGCTCAGTGGCACACCCGCGATGGTGACCTCGCCGGCGCAGTCGGCGTGCGCCGAGGACGGCCACAGCCCGGGCTCCAACCGGGCCGAGAGCGAGGTGCGCAGGGATGGGACCAACTCGGCGAGCGTCACCGAATCCTCTTCTCTGGAACGGGTGCGCGCCAGCGGGCGCCGGCGCTGCTGACAGGTATGCCCCCATCCCGTCCGCCTCAGTGGGTCCTCAGCGCAATCCTGCGCGCCAGTGCCCGTTCCTTGGCGATCTCTTGATACGGCGGTGGTCGGGGTCACGCTGCCGGAATCTCTGTGGGGTTTCCGGACCTATCGCCAATCGTGCCGATGGCCGGTTCGGGGGCCCCGTGACACGCTTCGATCACTGTGATGAGCGTCTCAATCGAAGGGTGCTGTGGTGGACTCGGCAATCTGGGTGATCTTGATCATCGGCGTGTTGATCGGCTTCTATCTCGGCCGCTGGCGCACCGAAGGTCGGCGCGCACGCTTCGACCAGGACCGCGTGTGGGAGTCCCGCGCCAACTACCGAAAGTAACCTCGGCGGCCAGGGTCAGACGAGCGGGAGGATCAGGTCGAGCACGAGGTCGGGGCCGCCTGCCAGCACGTTGTGCCCGATCGGTAGGTCGTGCACGGTCCACTCCGGGTCGGCGCGGAGCCGGTCGGCGGTGGGTACGAACGGTGAGACCGGGAGCCACTGGGGTGCCGCCGCCAGCGCGTAGTGCTTGACCGGGACGGCCCGCCACGCGCCGCTGAGCCGGCTGCGCTGCACGAACGCCGCCAGCGGGTGCGCCGAGGCGCGCGGGTCGAAGAACGGCAACGGGTTGACGGCGAGCCCGGTGTCGCCGGCGTCGTCGATGTACCAGCGGCGCTGCTCGTCGTTCGTCATCGTCCAGCAGGAGTCACCGTCCGCCGGCACGAACGCGTCGAGGTAGAGCAGCGCGGCGATCCGCTCCGGGACCGCGTCGGCCACCCCGGTGATCACCGAACCGGCGTAGCTGTGGCCGACCAGCACCACCTGCTCGGCGGCCGTGGCCCTGACCAGTTCGACGGTCTCGGCCACGTGCGACTCGAGGTTGACCCGGCCGCTCAGCTCACCGGCCCGCTCGCTCACGCCGGCCAGCGTCACGGGGTGGGCGTCGTGGCCCAGCTCCGCCAGTCGCCGCGCCAGCGGTTCGAACCACCACCCGCCGTGGCAGGCCCCCGGCACCAGGACGATCGTGGCCAACGGGTTTCAGGCGTTGCCGTTGAAGAGGCTGGTCACCGAGCCGTCGTCGAACACCTCGTGGATCGCGCGGGCGAGCAGCGGGGCGATGGACAGCACGGTCAGCTGCGGAAAGCGCTTGTCATCCGGGATGGGCAGCGTGTTTGTCACCACGACCTCGCGGGCGCCGCAGGTGGACAGCCGCTCGCGCGCCGGCCCGGAGAGCACGCCGTGGGTGGTCGCGATGACCACGTCCGCGGCCCCCTGGGCGAGCAGCGCCTTGACCGCGCCGGCGATGGTGCCACCG
>DATAYB010000432.1:0-2714 GCA_036272795.1 Pseudonocardia sp. | reverse complement strand
CCGTCCTCGTCGTCGAAGGTCGGCACGTCGTGCGCGGTGCAGGCGGCCATGGCCGCGTCCCAGTCGGCGACCTCGAAGGTGACGTGGTGCGCGGCCGGCCCGCTACGTGCCAGGAACTTGTCGACGAAGGAGTCCTCGCCTCGGCCGGTGATCACCTCCCAGCAGATGCTGGAGCCCGGGATGTTCAGCACGAGGTCGGCCATGTCCGGGATCTCGTCGTCGGCGGTGCGCCAGACCTGCACGAACCCGGCGAGCTCTGTGTACCAGTCGGCGAGCTCGTCGCGGTCGTGGAACGCCTGGCAAATGTGGTCGATGTTGCGGATGCCCAGCGCGGGCTTGTCCGTGGCGACCGGCCGCACCGGCTTCGCGTCCTCGTCGCCGAGCATGTGCAGGTCACCCGGCCCGCGCAGTCGCCAGAGCACGCCCGGCCCGTGCTCGGGTGGCGAGAGCGACGCCTCCACCCAGCGCCCCGGTACCGAGTCGGTGATCTTCAGCCCGTGGCCCTCCAGCACCGCGACGGCGGCGTCCAGGTCGGGCACCTCGGCGCCGATGTGGTGCAGCCCGGGCCGGCCGCCGTGATCGTCCAGCCAGGACGCCACCGCGGAGTCGCTGCCGGACGGGGCGAGCACCACCCAGGTGTGCCCGACCGTGCCCGGTACCTGCAGGCGTACTCCGCGCACCCCCGCCGACGGGTTGTCCCAGGTGTGGGTGCGGCGGAACCCGAACAGGCTCTCCAACAGCCCGACCTGCTTGTCCAGGTCCGGCGCCACGGCCGCGACGTGGTCGATCCGGTAGATGCGCAACATCGTCTCGTCCTCCTCCTTCGTCGTCGGATCCGTCAGACCGGGTGCGGTTCGATCCAGTCGTAGCCGCCGGTCACCAGCTCCTTGACCAGGCGGAGGTTGTAGCGGTTCATCGCGGCGATCCGCTCGGCCAGCTCGGCCACGCGCGTGTCGAACTCGTCGGCGGTGAACACGTCGTTGACCAGGCCGATCTTGAGGGCGCGCTGGGCGTCCAGCCGGACCCCGGTGAACAGCATCTCCTTGGCGATGGCCTTGCCGACGCGCGCCGGCAGCCGCTTGACGCCACCCCAGCCGGGGGCGTTGCCGCCGAACTCCGGCTGGTCGGGGTCGCCGTCCTCGGTCATCTTGGGCCGGTAGGGCGGCCGCGCCGACAGGGTGATCTCGACCAGGCCCATCTTGGCGTTCTCGTGGCAGACGATGAAGTCCGCGCCGAGCGCCAGCTCCAGCCCACCGCCGACCGCGTAGCCGTGCACGGCGGCGAAGACCGGGATGGACAGGCGCTCCATCATGGCGAACGTCTTCTCACCGAGGCGGCCCTGCTCGATCCGGTCGGCCTTGGTCAGCGACTCCGACCACTTCAGGTCCATGCCGGCGCAGAACGCCCGTTCCCCGGCGCCGCGCAGCACGGCCACGCAGACCTCGGGGTCGTCGTCGATCTCGGTGAACACCCGGCGCAGCGCGTGCATCATCTCCGGGGTCAGCGAGTTCAGCTTGTCCGGCCGGTCCAGGGTGATCCAGCAGACCCGGTCCTTGACCGTGACGTCCAGTCCTTCGTACATAGGTCCTCCTTCGTCGGACCCTGTGAGTGGTATTGGTCGCGATAGCGACCAATACCACTCACAGGGGTCAGGAACGGGGCAGCCCGAGTCCCCGGGTGGCGATGACGTTGCGCTGGATCTCCGAGGCGCCACCGAGGAAGGTGGCGGCCACCGAGTCCAGCCGCAGGTGGGCGTAGGCCGCGTCGAGCGGGGCGGGGGCACCTTCGACGGAGCGCCAGAGCAGCCCGTGCTGGCCGAAGACCTGCGCGCCGGTCCGGGCCAGCCGCTGGTGCAGCTCCGCACTGAACAGCTGGTTCACCGAGGCCTCGTAACCGGGTACCGCGCCGGCGGCCTGCTTGGAGACGGTGTACCGGGCGATGTTGTAGAGCACCCGCACCTCCGTGTAGCGCCGGGCGATCTCACCTCGGGCGCGGTTGGTCCAGCCCTCGCGCAGCTGGTCGGCACCGACGTCCGAGCCCACGTAGTCCACCAGCCGGGCCAGCGCGTGCTCGAACTTGATCGTGGCACCGATACCGGCCCGCTCGAAGCTCAGCGCGTCCATCGCCACGTACCAGCCCCGGTCCTGCGCGCCGACGCGGTTCGCCACCGGGATGCGGGCGTCGTCGAAGAAGATCTCGGCGAACGGCTCGGCGCCGCGCAGGTCGGTGATCGGGCGGACCGTGACCCCGGGCGTGTTGACGTCCACCAGCAGGAACGTGATGCCCCGGTGGCGCGGCACGTCAGGGTCGGTACCGGTGCGGACCAGCACGAACAGCCAGTCGGCGGAGTGCCCGAGCGAGGTCCACACCTTCTGCCCGTTGACCACGTAGTGGTCGCCCTCCAGCACCGCCCGGGTGCGCAGGCCGGCCAGGTCGGACCCGGCGCCGGGCTCGGAGAAGCCCTGCGCCCAGGTGCGCTCACCGCGCGCGATGGCCGGCAGGTGCTCGGCCTTCTGCTCCTCGGTGCCGTGCGCGAGCAGGGTCGGGCCGAGCAGGAACGCGCCGATCCCGTTCACCGGCGGCACCCTGGCCCGCATCATCTCCTCGTGCAGGATGAACTCCTCCATCGCGGAGAGCCCCGCACCGCCGTACTCGACCGGCCAGTGCGGCGCGACCCAGCCCCGCCCGGCCAGCGCGGCCGCCCAGGCCCGGGC
>DATAYB010000431.1:0-15602 GCA_036272795.1 Pseudonocardia sp. | reverse complement strand
GCGCGCCCGGATCGGCCGATAGCCGGGCGCGTCGGCCCGGTCAGCCCGTCAGCCCCGGTCGACTTGCTGGCCAGCGCCTCAGCCCACCGGCACCCGGTGCCCGAGGAACCGGGCCGCGTTGCCGCCGAGCAGCCGACCCCGGTCCGCCTCGCTGAGGAACGGCGCACCCCGGACCAGCCCACCCACCGGGCGCTCGCCGAGCGGGTACGGGTAGTCGCTGCCGAGCATCACCCGGTCCACGCCGACGGTATCCACCAGCAGCCGCAGCGCCGGCTCGGCGAACACGACGGTGTCCACGCTGAACCTGTCGAGATAGTGCGACGGCGGGCACTCGGACACGCCGACCAGGTCGAGCCGGCGGTGCCACGCGTTGTCCATCCGCCCGACCCAGAACGGGAACGAGCCGCCGCCGTGCGCGAAGCAGATCCGCAGCGAGTCCGGAACCTGGTCGAACACGCCGCCGAGTACGAGCGCGAGCAGCGAAAGGTGCGACTCGGCCGGCATGCCGGTCAGCCACTGCGCCATCCAGCGGTTCAACCGGGGCGAGCCGGGCATGTCCCACGGGTGCACAAGGACCGGCGCGCCGACCCGGGCGCAGTGCTGCAGGAACGTCACGATGCCGGCGTCGTCCAGGTCGCGGTCGCCGACGTGGTTGCCGATCTCCACGCCGAGGTGCCCGGCGGCGAGGCAGCGGTCCAGCTCGGCGCAGGCCGCGTCCGGGTCCTGCAGCGGCACCTGGCACATCGGCAGGAAGCGGTCGGTCGCCGGCGCGCAGATCTCCAGCGCGAGGTCGTTGAAGATGCGGGCGACCTTGAGTGCCTGGTCGCCCGCGCGCAGGTAGCTGAAGAAGACCGGCGTCGGGGACACCACCTGCACGTCCACCCCGTCGGCCGCCATGTCCGCCAGCCGTACCTCGGCGTCCCAGCAGTCCGACTGGATCCGCCGGAACTCGGCCGACCGGATCATGATCGTCGCCTCGCGCTCGGACTCCAGCCGCAGCCACGGCCAGTCGTCCGACGGCCCGGCCGCCTCGGCCAGGTCGGGCCACGCCTTGGGCACGTAGTGGGTGTGCACGTCGATCACGCGCGAGGTCTCGCCCGGGAGCATCTCCGGCACCGCGCTCAGCCCTTGCCCGGGTGCAGCGCGCCGCACCTGTCACACGTGCGGGCCTGTTCGTCGGCGTAGAACGCCCGGAACACCGGCGGCAGGTCGGCCACGATGTCGCGCAGCTGCAGCTCGGCCTCGTGCAGCAGCGCATGGCAGCTCAGGCAGTACCACTGGAACTTCTCGCGCGTGCCCTCCTCGCGGATCCGCTCGATCACCACACCGATCGAACCCGGCTCCGGGCGCTGCGGCGAGTGCGGTGTGAAGGCCGGCAGTAGCCACATGTCGCCCTCGTGGATGTCCACCCGGACCGGGCCGTCCGGCGTCACGATGTTCACGTGCATGTTGCCCTTGACCTGGTAGAACCACTCCTCGTACGGGTCCACGTGGAAGTCGGTCCGCTCGTTGGGGCCGCCCACGACCTGCACGATGAAGTCGCCGGTCTGCTCCCACATCTGCTTGTTGTTGACCGGCGGCTTGAGCAGGTGCTCATGCTCGCTGACCCACTTGGTGAAGTTGAAGACGGCGGGAATCCCGGTCACGACTGGTGCTCCTCTCCGGCCACCCGGGCGGCGGCGCGCGGCAGGTGGGCGATCGCCTGGATCTCGATGAGCAGGTGCGGGTGCGGCAGCTGGTGCACGGCGACCGTGGTGCGGGCCGGGCCGGTCTCGTCGAAGTACTCGCCGTAAATCTCGTTGTAGCCTGCGAAGTCGTTCATGTTCACCAGGTAGCTGGTCAGCTGTGCCACGTCGGCCAGGTCGGCGCCGACGGCCGCCAGGATGTCGCGGATGTTCTCGATCACGGCCCGGGTCTGCGCGCGGATGTCCAGCCGGGCCGTGCCGAACGCGTCGACCTCGGCGCCCGCGATCGTGTTGTCCGGCAGCCGGCTGCTCGTGCCGGACACGTAGACCTGCTCGCCAACCACCTTGACGTGCGGGAACCTGCCCCGTGGGGTGGCCTTGCCCGCGACGACCCGTGCACCGGTCATCCGGTCCTCCAGCTTCCGAGCGCCAACTCCTGACCCGTATGTTTCCCCCGGTCGGCTATGCCCGTCCAATGCCATGTTGGTCTGCTGATATGTCTAGTCGAGCATGTCCAGCCCGGTGGTGCCGAGGCGCCGCCGGATCTCGCCGGCCACCTCCCGCAGCCGCTCGAGCAGGAGCTCGGTGCCGGGGCTGAGCGTCCGGTTGCGCGCCACGGTCACCCCGACCAGCCGCGACACCGAGCTCAGCGGCGTGTCCAGCATGGCCAGCCGGTCGTCGTCCTCGGTGATCAGCATCGGCAGCGCGGCGATGGCGTCGGTGTCCAGCAGCAGGCTGCGCAGCGTCGGCATCGAGGTGCACTCGACGCGGTCGGCCGGCAGCGGCAGCCCCTGCACGGAGAAGACCTCCTCCAGCTCGCGCCGCAGCGACGTCTGGTCCACCGGCAGCACCCACGGATACCCGAGCAGCTCGCCCAGCGGGGTCTCGCGGCCGGCCAGCGCGGGGTGGCCGGCGCGGGTGACCAGCCTGACCGGCTCGTGGTAGAGCCGGATCTGCGCCGTGCGGCCACCGTCGTCGCCGGGGGTGAGCCGCCCGACGGTGAGGTCGACGCGGCCGACCAGCAGGTCCGCGAGCAGCACATCCGGTGTGGCCTCGCGGACGATCACCCGCAACCCGGGGCGCTCCTTCTTCAGGCGCGCGATCGCCCGGGGCAGCAGCACGTTCGACCCGGCGAGGTGGGTGCCGACGGTGACCGTGCCGGCCTCCCCCGCGCGCAGCTCGGCGATGTGCTGGCCGGCCTGGCGGACCTGGGTCAGCACCGCCTGCGCGTGCGTCACGAACACGGTGCCGTAGATCGTCGGAGTCACCCCGCGCGGCCCCCGGTCGAACAACTCGACGCCGAGGATCGCCTCCAGCTCACGCAAACCCCTGGTCACGACGGGCTGGGTGACCCGCAGGCGCTCGGCGGCGCGCACCACGCTGCCCTGCTCGGCGATGGTCGACACCAGCACCAGGTGCCGTAGCTTCAGGCGCCCGTCCAGCAACCGGTCGGCGTTCACCCCGCCACGCTATGCCCGAACAGCTATACAGCACCTAAACGCGCCCCGCCGCAAACGCGCCTCGCCGCCCTCGCGGCCCCCGCCGCCCCGCAGCCCCCGCCGCACAGACCAAGTACCTACCCCACAGACCGTGCACGGTCTGTGCGGTAGGGGAACGGTCTGTGCGGGGCCGGCCGCCACGCCGGGCGGCGGGTTGGCGGTCAGCCGTCGAGCTCAGGCTGTGGCGAGGCCCGTGCGGGTGAGTACCCAGTCGACCAGTGCGGCGACCCGCGCGTGAGCCGCCTCGCCGTCCTCGACCGCCGCCACCAGCGCGTCCGGGTCGATGCCGAGCTGCTTGACCGTCGCGGCATCGCCGGCCAGCCAGGCCGCCGCGGCGGCCGCCGTCGCCTCCGGGTGGAACTGCACACCGACGTTGCGCCCGACCACGTAGGTCTGGTTGCCGGCCGCACTGTGCGCGAGCGCGGAGCCGGGCGGCGGGACCAGCGCGTCGTGGTGCCAGCTCAGCCACGGCCCGGCGAGCACCTGGTCCGATTCCGGGTCCGGCCCGTCGACCTGCACCGTCATCCACGCGACCTCCGGCCCACCGGGCGCGGGGCCGACCGTGCCGCCGAGCACCCTGCAGAGCAGTTGGGCGCCGAAGCAGATGCCGAACACCGGGACGCCGGCCTCGATCGCGGCGTCCAGCAGCGCCCACTCCGCGCGCAGGTAGGGCACCGACTCGTCGGCCGCCGAGTCCTCCGAGCCCAGCGGCACGACGAGGTCGTAGCCGGTCACGTCGGGCAGCGACGACCTCGGGTCGACGACGTCGAGCCGGTGGCCCAGCTCGACGAGCCGGTCGCCCACCAGCCCCGGTGGACAGTCCGCCTGATGTTGTACGAACAGCACCCGCACCCGTCGACCTCCCGTACCCGCCCGTACCCGCACCGGCCACTGCCGCCGGCCCAGTGTCAGCTCAGCATGCGACCGGGCACTAGCTCCAGGGGAATGGCGAATTGCTCACGGGGTGCAGCTTGCCGGTGCGGTACCGGTCGAACCGGAACGGCTCCAGCAGCGGCTGCGGCTCGCCGAGCACCTCGCGGGCCACCAGCTCGCCGACGCCGATCATCTTGTAGCCGTGGTTGGAGTCGGCGATCACGTAGGCGTTGCCTCGGAACCTGTCGAACACCGGGAAGCTGTCCGGGGTGAACGCGCCGATCCCGCCGGACGGCTCGCGCTTGTACCGGGCCAGGCAGCCGGCGAACCGCTCGTGGCAGTGCGCCAGCGCAGAGGTCCACATCCGGACGAACTCGTCGCCGACCACGAACTCCGGGCTCTGTGTGCCGTACGGGTCGACGTCGACCTCCGGCGCCGCGTGCGGCACGAGCACCGGTGCGGCGCCGCCCTGCACCCCGCCGAAGTTGAAGTCCGGTTTGTAGTAGATGCCCCACATCTGATCGGTGACCAGGCTCCCGTCGGTGTCGTCGTAGAGCGGCTGGTCGGAGTCGATGTGCACCACGGGCGGCAGCCCGCCGTCGCGTGCGGTGAACTCGCCGGGGTCGACGCCGAGGGTGCCCTCCTGCAGCGCCCAGTAGGTCCACATCGGCTGGTCGGGGTGCACGGTGCCGTCCGGGCCGGTGACCGGGATGCGCTCGGGCAGCTCGAGCATCGCCCACAGGTCGCGCACCCACGGGCCGGCGGCGACCACGAGCTGCTCGCAGCGGATCTCCCCGCTGTCGGTGAGCACGGCCTCGACCGCACCGCCGCCCATCCGTAGCCCGGTGACCCGCACGCCGGACCGGATCCGCACCCCGGCCGCCTCCGCCTTGGCCGCCAGCCCCTTGAGCGAGGCCACGTTGTTGGCGTAGCCGCCGCGCTTCTCGTGCAGCACGGAGGTGATGCCGGTGGCTCGCCAGTCCTGGAACAGGCCGACCAGGTACTCCCGGCACTCCCGCTCGCCGAGTACCAGCTCCGACTCGTAGCCGATCGCCTTTTGTTCGGTGTAGATCTGCGTGACGTCGGCGCGCATCGCCTCCGGCGCGGCCTGCAGGTAGCCGACGGGGTGGTAGGAGAACGCCTCCGGGTCGGACTCCCAGACGCCGACCGAGTGCGCCATCAGCTCGCGCATCGCCGGCTGGAAGTAGTTGTTCCGGATCACACCGCAGGCCACGCCGGAGGCCCCCGCGCCGACCCCGGACTTGTCGATCACCAGCACCTCCGAGCCGTCGCCCCGACCGCTGGCGCGCAGCTGGGTGGCCAGCTGCCAGGCGGTGGACAGCCCGTGGATGCCCGCGCCGACCACGAGGTACCGAACCTGCTCCGTACTCATCGACCCACCCATGTACCCGCCCATCGACTCAAGCCCTCCCGAGAACCGGATGACCGCCGCCGTGGTGTCGGAACATCGACCGCTACGCTAATATCCACTGCGGCAACACCATGTCCAAGTGCTACGAGGGACTTTACTATGGCGCGCACCGGTCGACCAGCCACTCGCCAGGTCGGTGCGGTCCAGCGGGCCGTCGACGTGCTCGACGCGCTCGCCGAGGCCCGCACCGAGCTGGGTACCAACGAGATCGCCAGACGCACCGGGATCAACGTCAGCAGCATCTCCCGGCTGCTCTCCACGCTGGCCAGCGCCGGACTGGTCCAGCACGTGCCGTCCAGCGGCCGGTACCGGCTCGGCGTGCGCATCCTGCAGCTGGCCGGCGCCGCCCGGGACAGCCTCGACATCCGCACCGTGTCCCGCCCGTACCTGGAGGAGCTGACCGAGCTCACCGGCGAGACCAGCACGCTCTCCCTGCCCGGCGAGCACGACCTGCTCACCGTCGACTTCGTGCAGAGTCCCCGCTCGGTGCGCAGCGTCGCCGAGATCGGGCGCAACAGCGTCGCGCACGCCACCGCCGCCGGCAAGGTGTTCCTGGCCTGGGGCGGCAGGCTGCCGGACGGCGACCTGACGGCCTACACCGAGCAGACGATCGTGGACCGCTCCGCGCTGGCCACCGAGATCGCCAAGGTCGCCGAGCGCGGCTGGGCGCAGGCCGTCGGCGAGCGCGAGGAGGACCTGAACGCGGTAGCTGCCCCCGTGCTCGACACGGCCGGCCGGCTGCGCGCGGTCGTCGGCGTGCAGGGCCCCGCGCTGCGCTTCCGCCCGCGTGCCATGCGCGCCGCCGTCGACCCGCTGGTGGAACGCGCCGCCCAGATCGCCACCACCGTCTGACCGCGCCGGAGCGGGTAGCCGGCGCGCAGGTCACGGATCACCAACCACGACCACCCGACACAGACCGTGTACCCCCAGCACAGACTGTGCACGGTCTGTGCCGTAAGGGAACGGTCTGTGCGGGGCGGGGCGGGCCACCAGCTCCGGCTACTCGGTGCGGAGGAACGTGGTCAGCGAGTCGTCCGGCTCCGACCACCACGGCGTGTGGTGCAGCGGGCCCGTCGACCCGGTGCACGGGGACGAGAACGAGCGGTCGCGGTAGCCCAGGATGCTCTCCTCCTTGTGGTGCTCCCAGGTTTTGAAGTGGGCCACGGTCAGGTCGAGGTCGAACGCCGGGTAGTCGGTGTCCTTGATCAGGTCGCGCAGGTAGTCGGCCTGATAGTCGATCTCCTCGGCCGGGTTGGTCAGCGTGCCCAGCCGCGCCGTCCACCCGTCGATGTGCTCGGCCATCTCGGCGCGCGGCGGCACCGGCAGCCGGCCCAGGATCACGTCGCGGGCGTACCAGGCCTGCAGGTCGAACATCGAGAACGTGTAGTACTGGTCCTGCATGCCGAGGTACATCAGGCGCGGGTTGTCCAGCCAGAGCACGCCGTTGTAGAGGTTCGGCGTGCACAGCAGGTTCGTGGTGCGCAGCCGCAGGTCCTCGGCCAGGAACGGGAAGTTGTGCTGGTAGCCGGTGCACAGCACGATGGCGTCCACCCCGCGCGACGAACCGTCGGTGAAGTGCGCCGTCCGCCCGTCCATCCGGACCAGCCCCGGTACCTCGCTGATCGTGTCCGGCCAGCCGAAGCCCATCGGCGCCGACCGGTAGCTGATCGTCACCGACTTCGCCCCGTACTTCGCCGACTGCAGCGCGATGTCCTCCGCCGAGTAGCTGCTGCCCATCACGAGCAGGTCCTTGCCGGCGAACTCGCTGGCGTCCCGGAAGTCGTGCGAGTGCAGCACGCGCCCCGGGAACGTCTTGAACCCCGGGTAGTCCGGCACGTTCGGCGTGGAGAAGTGCCCGGTGGCGACGATGACGTGGTCGAACGCCTCGGTCCGGAAGGACCGATCCGCTCTGTCCTCCACGGTCAAGGAGAACGCCGCGCCGTCCCACGACACCCAGCGCACCGCCGAGTTGAACCGGATGAACTCCCGCACACCGCTGCGCACGGCCCGCCCGGTGATGTAGTCGTAGAGCACCTCGCGCGGCGGGAACGACGGGATCGGCTTGCCGAAGTGCTCGTCGAACGGGTAGTCGGCGAACTCCAGGCACTCCTTCGGCCCGTTGGACCACAGGTAGCGGTACATGCTGCCGTGCACCGGGTCGCCGTGCTCGTCCAGCCCGGTGCGCCAGGTGTAGTTCCACAGCCCGCCCCAGTCGCTCTGTTTTTCGAAGCAGACCACCTCGGGGATCTCGGTGCCGGCCGCCCGGGCGGCGGCGAACGCCTGCAGCTGGGCCAGCCCGCTGGGCCCGGACCCGATGATGGCGACGCGTGTCATGGTCATCCTCCGCTGGTTGGGACTCAGGGGTCAGGAACGGGGCTTGGTCTTGTCCGGGTCGTAGAAGGGGAACCGCACGACGGTGGCCGGGATGCGCTTCTGGTGGCCGTCCAACTTGCCGACCTCGACCTCGGTACCGAGCCCGGCGTACTGCACCGCCATCCGGCACAGGGCGATGTTCTTGCGCAGCACCGGTGACCGGGTCGCGCTGGTGACCACGCCGACCTGGGAACGGCCCACGTGCACGCAGTCACCGTGCGCGGCGGGCTCGTTGCCGGCCAGCTCCAGGCCGACCAGCGTGCGCTGCGGGTGCGCCTTGCGCTCGATCAGCGCGTCGCGCCCGACGAAGTCGTCCTCCTTCGTCTTCAGCGGCACGGTGAACCCGATGCCGGCCTCGAAGGGGTCGGTCTGGTCGTCGAAGTCGTAGCCGGCGAACACCAGCCCGGCCTCGATCCGCAGCATGTCCAGCGCCTCCAGCCCGAGCGGGGTCAGCCCGTGCGGCTCGCCGGCCGCCATCACCGCGTCCCACAGCCCCGGCGCGTCGGACGGGTGCACCCACAGCTCGTAGCCCAGTTCGCCCGAGTACCCGGTGCGGGAGATCAGCAGCGGGATGCCGTTGTGGTCGCCGATCCGGCCGATGGCGAAGCGGAACCAGGTCAGGTCGGTGAACGCGGCCTGCGTGCCGGGTGTCCAGATGATCGACGACAGCAGCTCGCGGCTCGCCGGACCCTGCACGGCGATGTTGTGCAGCTGGTCGGTGGAGTTCTTCACCCACACCCGGTCCAGCCCGAGCCGCCGGGCCTGCTCGCGCAGCCACACGCCGTCGTACTCGTCGCCGCCGACGAACCGGAAGTTCGTGTCGCCCAGCCGGAACACCGTGCAGTCGTCGATCATGCCGCCGGTCTCGTTGCACATCGCCGAGTACACGACCTGCCCGTGCGAGAGCTTGCGGATGTTGCGGGTCACCGTGGCCTGCAGCAGCGCCTCGGCGTCCGGCCCGAGTATCTCGAACTTGCGCAGCGGCGACAGGTCCATCATCGCCGCGCGCTCCCGGCAGGCCCAGTACTCCTCCTGCGCGCCGTGGCCGTCGAAGCTGCTGGGCAGCCAGTAGCCGCGGTACTCGGTGAGCTGGCGGGTCAGCGCGGTGGTCTTCGGGGCGAAGCCGGTGTCCCTGGTCAGCGTCGCCTCGGACTCCGGGGTCACGCGGTGCGCGATGGCCATCGAGAACGTCCTCCTCGCGGTGTCGTCGGCGGCGTAGACCCGCACGTGGATGTCGGTGGGCACCCAGGCGTTCGAGGGGTCGATGTCGTCGGGGCATGCCGAGGACGCGCAGACCAGGTCGGTGGCCGCGCGCATCAGCACGTAGTCCCCGGGCCGCGACCACGGCTCGTCGAAGACCAGCAGGTTGTTGGCGTCGAACGCGGTGTTGTAGAAGAGGTTCAGCGCGGGCCAGCCGGCGCGGGACGCAACCCCGTAGCCACCGAGCTGGCTGTTGAAGTTCTCCGTGCAGCTGATGTGCCCGGGATAACCCATGTCCTCGTAGTACTTGGCGTTGCAGGCCAGCCCGAACGTGTCGTGGCGGCCCACGGTGTCCCGGACGATCTCCACCAGCGGCTGGGCGTCGGCGTCGTAGAACTTGCCGAACAGGCCGGGCTGGGGGTACGCGTTGCCCATGAAGTAGCGGGTGGTGGTGGCGTCCAGGCCGCGCTCCACGCCGGCGTCGAGGTGCCGCGCTCCGAATGCCAGGAAGTCCGAGCACTGCCGGCCCTCGACGTCGATCACCTGGATGTACTGGCCCTCCGTGACCTGGTAGCTGGTCGCGGTGGCGGCGTCGATGCGCAGGTCCAGTAGCGGCTCGGCCAGCGGCGGCGGCAGCTCGCGGGCCACCTCCGGGCGGGGCGTCGCGCGGCGGACCTCCAGCAGCAGCTCACTGGGCGGGTTGGCCGTCTCGTCGTCGACGCTCATCCGCCTTGCCGGGGCGGCGACCAGCGCAACGGCGTCCCGGTCGGCGATCACCCTCTCGGCGGCGCCGGCCGGGGACCACTCCCCGAACAGCTGGGCCGCCATCGCCTCCACCGGGTTCACGCCGTACGCGGCGAGCAGCTCCAGCGCCGCCCGACCCGCTTCGCCGGCCGGGCCGTCAGCGCCACCTCTCGAAGCGAGGGCACGGAGCACGGTGGCGGGGGCGGGCTGCGCAGGTCCGGCGTCCGGCGGCAGCACGGTCAGCTCGGCGGCCTGGCGGCCCTGCGGGTCGAGCACGGTGAGCTGGTCACCGGGGCCAAGCGGCACCGCGGTCAGGCCCCCGGGGCGGACCCGGTAGCGCTCCAGGCCCGGCTCGCGGGGCAGCAGCCCGGGCAGCAGCAGCCGGGGTCGCGCGGCAGCAAGTGTCATGTGCTCGCCTCCTTCTCCTCCAGGTCGGCCTGGGCGAGCAGCTGCTCGGCCAGCGCCCGCTTGCCGGCGGCGTCCAGCTTCTTCGTCTCGTTGGCCAGCGCGCGGTGGTCCACGGACTGGTTCCAGTAGTCGACGGCAGCGAACCCGAGCAGCACACTGCGGCCGACGAACTGGCGCAGCACCTCGTTGGAAGGGCCCATCACCCAGCCGGCCTTGCCGTCGCGCAGGTAGCGCTCGAGCTCCAGGTCGCGCCGGTAGCCGGAGCCGCCGCAGGCGTGCAGCATCCGGTCGACGACGGCGGTGACGTTCTTCGCGGCGGTGAACTTGAGCTGCCAGCACCAGTGCAGGTAGTCGGCGCGCGCGGTGTCCCCGGGTTGCAGCACACGGGTGTTGGCGTCGGTGGCCCTGTCCAGCGCGCCGGCCACCGAGTAGGCCGCCAACCGGGCCGCGTTGGTGTCGATCACGGCCTCGCCGACGTAGTCCTGGATGGTCGGGTAGTCGGCCACGCGCTTGCCGGTGTCGTCGTGCACCTTGCCGGTGGTGTGGCGCTTCGCGATGTCGACCGCACCCATCGCTATGCCGTTCCACACCGCCGACGAGCCGAGCAGGAACCACGGGTCCACGACCTCGTCGTTGGACTCCGCGCCGTCCCCCACCGGGCCGACCAGCTGCTCCGGTGGCACCAGCGCGGCCACCACCTCGACAGGGCCGGACTGGTTGCCGCGCAGCCCGAGCGCGTCCCAGGTGGACGGCTTGGCACGCACCACGTCGGCGTCCACCACAAAGACCGAGAGGTCGTGGTAACCGGTGAAGTCGGGGCTCGTGGTCTGGATGACGTAGAAGTCGGCGAACCCTCCGGACGTGGTCCACGACGAGCTCTTGCGCACCCGGTAGGCGCCGTCCTCCCGCTCCGCTCCCGAGGACATCGGGAACCAGAAGTGCCCGCCGGTGCGCGGGTCGGAGTAGGACAGCGTGCCGATCCGCCCCTTGTTCAGCGGCCGGATGTAGCGGTCCAGCAGCTCGGGGGTCGGGCGCAGCATGATCGCCTGCACGGCGGCGGTGTGCATCACGTAGCACATCGCGGTCGACGCGCAGCCGTACCGCGCGATGGCCTCGGCGACCAGCGCGAACGCCAGGTGGTCCGCGCCCAGCCCGCCGTACTCCTCGGGCACGGTGAGCCCCAGGAAGCCGTGCTCGCCGAGCAGCTCCAGGTTGCGGCGGGGGAAGCGCAGCTCGTCGTCGGAGCGCTCCGCGTTGGCCCGCATCTCGGCGGCGCACAGCTCGATCACGGTGTCCCGCAGCTCGCGGTGCCGGTCGGTGAGCGGCCAGTCCGGGTCCCACTCCGAGCCGAGCCCCCAGAACGGCTCACCGCCCCAGCTCTTCTCCCCCGTGTTCACGACTGGGCCGTCACTCGGAGCGCAGCTCCCACCGCGGCAGCTCACCCAGCGCGGCCGCATAGCGCCGCCGGTGGATCGGCCGCAGCACCGTGCCCCAGGCGACGAGCACCGCCGGCAGCAGCACGAAGAGCGAGAACGTGTTGTGGCTGAGCAGGAAGAACAGCGCCACCAGCGAGGTCGTCACCCCGAGACAGATCGGCAGGATCCGGAACCGCAGCTGCAGCCCGCGCAGCCGCCCGTACTGCTCGGCGTCGATCTGGTTGGTGTCCCACCGGCGGCCGCAGGCACACCGCCAGACCTCGCCGTAGGCTAGCTCGCGGCGCTCCCCGCACTGGCAGCGGACCGTGATCGGCGGCCCCTTGCGCAGCGAGCCGGGCCGCTCGTGGCTGGCCAGCCGCTCGTGCACGGACGCGCCCCTGACCCGTTCGCCCATCGCCATCAGCCCGCCTCAGCGGTGGCGGCCGGACCGGGCACCGCGGGACTGGGATCGCGCCACTGCATCGGCAGCTTGTCCTGCACGACCCGCCGGTAGTAGTACAGGATCAGCGCGATGACCAGCACGCTCGCCCCGATCAGCGTCTTGCTCAGCCCGTAGCCGTACGCATTGGCGAAGATGAACCCACCGCACACGATGAACACGAGGTTCGCCGCCGCCAGGATCGCCGCGATCGGCGTCCATATCGCGGAAAGCCGGATCGGGCGGGGCCAGGAGGGCCGGTCCTTGCGCAGCAGCAGGAATCCGGAGAGCGCGAAGAAATGCGCCGCCATATAACCGAGGTTGCCGGCCGCAAGGATCAAGATAGGCGTGCCGAAGACCAGCACGAGGATTATGTTCATGATCGCGTCAATTGCCATCCCGCGCCCCGGGACGTTGTACTTGTTCAGGTAGGCGAACCATTTGATGGTCATACCGTCCTTGGCAATGCCGTACAGCGCGCGGGAGCCGTCCAGCGTCGCGGTGCTCATGGTGAGCACGATGCCGGCCACCATGAACACCACCAGTACCCCGCCCAGCACGCTCCCGGTGAGCTGGTCCAGCACCTCTTTGTAGAACACGATCGCCGTCTTGTCCGCCGCGACCTTCTCGGTGCCGAGCGTGCCGCCGAGGCCCAATGGCAGCAGCGCGTAGACGAACACCGAGAAGGCGGCCGAGGCACGCAGCGCCTTGGGTGTGTCGGTCGCGGTGTCCCTGAACTCGGGGGCGACCGTGGCGCACGCCTCGAAGCCGTAGGCCGACCAGCCCATGAAGTAGAGCCAGGTCAGCGCGAGGGCGACACCGCCGTTCTTGCCGATGTCCCAGGTCATGTTCGCGGAGTGCCAGTCCCCGCTCAGATACGGCACGACCATGATCACCACGAGCGGGACCATCAGCAGGATGCCGGTGATGTAGGAGAACCACACGGTGGACCGGATGCCCCGGACGTTGAACACCCAGACCAGCAGCAACATCACGATCGCGATGACGACCGGCAGGTTGAAGTGGAAGTACTCGGAGCTGGCGTCGAAGGTCACGCTGGGGAAGAACTCGGCGGCGATCAGGGTGCCGCAGACCAGGCCGCTGATCGCCAGCACCGTGGACCAGGCGAACCAGTAGCCGAACGTGGCCAGCGGGCCGATCGGTGAGAAGTACCGCCGCCAGGCCTCGTGGGCGTACACGGCGATGCCGCCGGACTTGTCGGGGAACATGGTGGCCAGCTCGGCGTAGATGTTGTTCTGGAAGCTGCCGAGCAGTACCGAGACCACCCACAGCACCAGCGCACCGGTGGTGCCGAGCCCGGCGATCGAGCCTCCCAGCGCGGCGACCAGGAAGCCCGGGTTCGCCAGCGCGATCATGAAGCCGTCCCACCAGGACATGGCTTTGAGCAGGTGCCGCTCCTCGACCTCGGCGGTCGCGCTGCCACCGATGGGCGGATCGGATTCAACAGGTGCCATCGGGTACTCCTCGTCCGGTCGTCAATCCGGTCGACTTATCCGGTTGTCCTGGAGATGCGACCGACCGGAGTCGGTGTGCGCACCGTTGTTGGCCAGGCCCCCATCCCGACGGAAAACGCGGGTTCCCCGGGCCTGCCTGTTGTGATGTACATCATGCGGTACTGCGCCGGGACTGTAAACCCCTGGTGGACACACTGTTGCCAAAGTGCCCACAGAATGCGGACCAGCTCCCGGAATGACCAAGTTTCCCGGGTGCGATGACCTTTTAGCGACCTGAGCCGGTTACATTTCTGGGTCAGGTATTGCCTTATCGGCAATTAGTGCGCCGCTCGCTTCGGCGGCCCGCGCGATGAGGCTCCGCGCCCGGTCGGCGAGCGCCGGGTCCAGCTCGCCCAGCTCGACGTTGATCCGCACCAGTTCGGCGGCCGCCCGGGTCGCGCCCTCCGCCAACAGGACGGCGGTCATCGCGTCGCCCGCGAGGTTCGGGTTGCCGTCGCGCGCGAGCCCGAGCCCGGCGGCCGCCACCCGGACCCCCACCTCGGCGATCCGCAGCGGGACGTCGGCCGCCTCGACCAGTGCGGCCCGGATGCGGTCGCGGCGGGCGGGCTGCTCGCGCGGGGCCCGGTACGCGGCGAGCACCTCGGCGTAGGCCGCCGCGTCCGCGTCACCCAGCTCCAGCACGGCGGCGCGCAGCCCGTCCGCCTCGGTGGCCAGCTCGGCGGCACCCGGCAGGTCGGCGGCGAACCGGGCCGCCATGCCGACGAGCCCCGCCGCCGAGGCCACCGTCACCGCGGCCACCGCGCCACCGCTCGGCGCGGGTTGCCGGGCCGCCACCGCCGCGAGGTACTCCTCCAGCGAGTAGTCCCGCAGCGACCGGTCACCGTCCGCGCGCCCCGCAGCCGACCCACCCATCACGCCTCCACTCCCGTGCCCGTCGCCACCCTGCCGCCAGGCCGGCTGCCCGGCCGCCGCCCGGCTGCCCCGCCGGCGCCGACCCCCGACCCCCGAATCTGGTGATCATCAGGACCACAGGGCTGCCCAGCTCATGATCCAACCACCCTGCCGTCCTGATGATCACGGAGAGGGGGGCGGCGAGGGGAGCGGGCGGGCAGGCGGGCGACCTCGGTCAGGAGAGGCCGACTATCTCGCCGTCGGCGTCCAGGTCGATGTGGTGCGCGGCCGGGTCGGCTCCGAGGCCGGGCATGGTGCGCATGTCACCGCAGATCGGGTAGATGAAGCCGGCGCCGACCGACGCGCGCACCTCCCGCACCGGCAGCCGCCACCCGGTCGGCGCGCCCTTCAGCGAGGCGTCGGAGGAGATCGACAGGTGCGTCTTGGCGATGCACACCGGCAGCGAGCCGAACCCGTTGCTCTCGTAGCTGTCCAGCTGCCGCGACGCGGCCAGGTCGTAGTCCACGCCGGCGGCCCCGTACACCTTCGTCGCCACAGTCTCGATCTTCTCGCGCAGGGACGCCGAGTCCGGGTAGAGGAAGTGGAAGTCGGACGGCTCGTCGGCGGCCTCGGCCACCGCCTGAGCCAGCTCGGTGGCGCCCGCCCCGCCGTCGGCGAAGTGCGTGCACACCGCGCTGCGGGCGCCCATCGAGGCCGCGATCTCGGCGATGGCCTCGTGCTCGGACTGGTGGTCGCCGGGGAACGCGTTGATCGCCACGACCGGGGACACCCCGTGCAGCCGGATGTTCTCGATCTGTTTGCGCAGGTTGGCGCCGCCGATGTGCACCTCGTCGGGGTTCTCCCCGAGCAGTGCCTCGGGCAGCGGCCGGCCGGCCACGATCCTGTGCTTGCCGGAGTGCGCCTTGAGCGCCCGCACGGTGGCCACCACGACCGCCGCGTCCGGGGTCAGCCCGGAGGCCCGGCACTTGATGTTGAAGAACCTCTCGGCGCCCATGTCCGCGCCGAAGCCGGCCTCGGTGATCAGGAAGTCGCCGGTGTGGATGCCGATCAGGTCGGCCACCACCGAGGAGTTGCCGTGCGCGATGTTGCCGAACGGCCCGGCGTGCACCAGCACCGGCGTGTTCTCGAGCGTCTGCATGAGGTTCGG
>DATAYB010000430.1:0-2634 GCA_036272795.1 Pseudonocardia sp. | reverse complement strand
GGCGTGGTCAGCTTCGTGGTCGAGCCGGACTGGCGGAAGCCGTCCAGTGCGATGGCCAGGTACCGGCGCCAGGCACCGGGGGCGACCGCCTCGGCGGCCGGCGACACCCGCTGCAGCGCGCAGAGCACGAAGATGACGTCCTCGAGAACGACGTCCGGCCGGATCACTCCGGCTTCCTGGCCCTGGGTCAGCAGCTCGCGGACGAACTCGTCGTTCTCGATCCGGATCTTGTTGAGCACGGCCGACTTGGCCATCCCGGCCATGATCAGCTCGGAGAAGCCCCGGTCACTGGCGCAGGACTCGGTCATCTCCTCGATGTAGCCACTGAACGCGTCCCACGGGTCCTCGACCAGGCGGGCACGCGCGGCGGCCTCCTCGATGGGTACGCCCATGTTGGCGAACACGGCCTCGTACAGGTCGCCCCGGGTGGGGAAGCGCCGGTAGAGCGTCGCGTTGCCGACGCCGGCGCGGCGCGCGATCTCGTCGAGCGAGGCATCCATGCCCTGCTCGCGCAGCACCTCGGTCGCGGCGTCGATGAGCAACTGCCTGTTGCGTTGCGCGTCCCGACGCAGCCGAGGCGCGACATCAATGTCGGTCTGCATGAGACGGATGATAGCAATAAGTGTGGACTGGTCCCCGTTTTCGTGACGTATTGAATACAACAAGGGAAAGGTACTGGGAGGCGAGCCGGGCGGCCGTGTCAGGATGGGGTGTGACCACCTCGACGAGAGAAGCCCGGTCCGGGCTGGACCTGCGGTGGGTCGACGCCGCGGTCCGGCCGGGCAACGACCTGTTCGGACACGTCAACGGGACGTGGCTGCGCACCCACGAGATGCCCGACGACCGCGCCCAGGACGGCGCGTTCCGGGACCTGCGCGACCGTGCCGAGGAGGACGTGCGCGCGATCATCGAGGACGCGCCGGTCACCGGCCGGATCGGCGCGCTCTACTCCTCCTTCATGGCCGTCGAGCGGATCGAGGCCGATGGCGTCGAGCCGCTGCGCCCGCTGCTGGCCGAGGTCGCCGACGCCGCCGACAAGGCCGGCCTTGCCGAGGTGCTGGGCCGGCGCCAGCGCGAGGGCCTCGCCGCGCTGTTCGGCGCCTCCGTGAGTACCGACGCGAAGGACTCCACCCGGTACCTGGTGCACCTGTCGCAGTCCGGCCTCGGGCTGCCCGACGAGGCGTACTACCGGGAGGACGCCTACTCCGAGATCCGCACCGCGTACGTGGCGCACCTGGCCAAGCTCGCCGAGCTGGTCGGCCTGCCCGACCCGGCCGGCCTCGCGGACACCGTGCTGGAGCTGGAGACGGCGCTCGCGGCGGCGTCCTGGGACCGGGTCACCAACCGGGACGCGGAGAAGACCTACACGCTCATGACGGTGCGTGAGCTGCGCGAGCACGCCCCCGAGTTCGACTGGGACGGCTGGCTGACCGGCCTCGGCGCGCCGGAGCGCGCGCTCGACGAGGTCGTGGTGCGCCAGCCCAGCTTCGTGGTAGCCGCCGCGAAGCTGTGGTCCGGGCGCCCGCTCGCCCAGTGGCAGGCGTGGCTGGCCATCCACACCGCGTCGGCCTGCGCGGAGTACCTCAACGAGGCCGTCGTCGAGCAGGACTTCGACTTCTACGGCCGCACCCTGTCCGGCACGCCGGCGCTGCGCGAGCGGTGGAAGCGCGGGGTCGGGCTCGTGGAGGGCGCGCTGGGCGAGGAGGTCGGGCAGCTCTACGTGGCCCGGCACTTCCCGGCGGCTTCCAAGGAGCGGATCGCCACGCTGGTCGGCAACCTGGTCGAGGCGTACCGGCAGAGCATCGGCGAGCTGGACTGGATGGGTCCCGCCACCCGCGAACGCGCGCTGGCCAAGCTCGCCCGGTTCACCCCGAAGGTCGGCTACCCGGACGCCTGGAAGGACTACTCGGCGCTCGAGGTGCGGCCCGACGACCTGCTCGGCAACGCGCGCCGCGCCGGCGTCTGGTCGACCGAGTTCCAGCTCGCCAAGATCGGTGGGCCTGTCGACCACGGCGAGTGGTTCATGACCCCGCAGACGGTCAACGCCTACTACCACCCGAGGCTGAACGAGATCGTCTTCCCGGCGGCCATCCTGCAGCCGCCGTTCTTCGACCCGGAGGCGGACGACGCCGCGAACTACGGCGGCATCGGCGCGGTGATCGGCCACGAGATCGGCCACGGCTTCGACGACCAGGGCTCGAAGTACGACGGCGACGGCAACATGACGGACTGGTGGGACGCCGAGGACCGCGCGGAGTTCGACCGCCGCGCGCAGGCCCTGATCGCCCAGTACAGCGCGCTCTCGCCGGCCGGGCTGCCCGGGCACAAGGTCAACGGCGCCCTCACCGTCGGCGAGAACATCGGTGACCTCGGCGGCCTGACCATCGCACTGAAGGCCTACCGGATCGCGCTGGCCGCCCGGGGCACCGGGGAGGCCCCGGTGCTCGACGGCCTGACCGGCCTGCAGCGGGTGTTCTTCGGCTGGGCCCAGGTGTGGCGGGTGGCCACGCGGGAGGCGGAGGCCGTGCGCCGGCTGGCCACCGACCCGCACTCCCCACCGGACCTGCGCTGCAACGCCGTCGTCACCAACCTGGACAGCTTCCACGAGGCGTTCGGTGTGCAGGAGACCGACGC
>DATAYB010000429.1:0-6472 GCA_036272795.1 Pseudonocardia sp. | reverse complement strand
GTCGAGGTCGATGTGACCTGCACCGGGCGGTTCTTCGACTTCTTCGAGCAGCGCGCCGGCCGGTGGGCGATCGTGCGCCGCCAGCCGATCTACGAGCAGGACCGGCTGGATGTGCTGGACCCCGCCGCCGAGCTACGGCTGAACCGCGCCGAGCTGGACCGCTACCCGGTCGGCTACCGCCACCTCGCCTACCTGCAGCGGGCCGCCGGGTACGACGTGATGTCCGGCCTGCCCGGCCTGCGCGGCCCCGCGGTTGAGCTGCTCTACACCGAGGGTGGGCAGTGGCTGGCCGGTTCGGCGCGGCCCGGGGTGGCGTTGTCCGGCCAACCCCCGGTCACGGCCTGAGCCAGGAACGGCCGCGCCGGGCCGGGTCCACCGGGCGATCAGCTCCACGGTGTTCATAAGGCGAGCGAGGCCGAGCAAGCTCGGCCGGTGGCCGGTGGCCGGTGGCCGGTGGCCGGTGGCCGGTGGCCGGTGGCCGGTGGCCGGCGGTTCCGTGTGAAGGCGGAGTGCTTGTGGTGGCAACTCGACGCCGGCCGGCGACCGTCCGACTTCGCACGGCGTGCTGTCACTTCGCACGGCGTGCCTTCACTTCGCACGGCGTGCCTTCACTTCGCACAGTTTGCGGAGTATGCGAAGTGACAGCGCGGTATGCGAAGTGGAGGGGGCGGTGTTGGGGACGGCGTGCGGTGCGCGAGCAACGCCGCGCCGGAGCGACCCCTCGGAATTGATCACCTAGGCGCCCGGGCGGAACCGTGCGACGGCCGCCGCGGTCTCCCGGTCTCCGTCGGACTCCAGCCCGGTGACGACGCCGTCGATGTCCGAGGCCGGCCGGTTCTGGCTGAGCTTGAACTTGGCCTCGACCCGGGTGATCGTCAGCTCCATGCCGACGATCGCCCTCAGCTGGCCGGCGATGAACTTGCCAGGAGCGTCGTCGACCGACCACGGCGCGGCCCGGTCGGCCTCGTGCTGCGTGGTCAGCCGCCGGACCATCCACTCGACCCAGGACGGGTCGTCGTGCACGGTGACCGTGCCGTAGACGTGGGCGGTGACGTAGTTCCAGGTCGGCACCACGCGGCCGTGCTCGGACTTCGAGGCGTACCAGGACGGCGACACGTAGGCGTCCGGGCCACGCACGATGACCAGCGCCTCGCCGAGCACGGGCTGGCGCCACTGGTCGTTGTTGCGCGCGAAGTGCGCCAGCAGCCTGCCGTGCTCGCCGGTGTCCGGGTCGTAGCTGAACGGCAGCGTGCTGGACAGCAGCCCGACCGGCGTCGAGGTGACCAGGTCGCTGGCGCCGGGCTGGGTCAGCAGCTCGTGCACGGCGGCGTCGTCGGGGGCGAAGTGGGCTGGCACGTACATCGGTTCGAAGTCCTCGGGTCGGAGAGGTCGCGCGGCTACCGGGCGGCACAACCATTGTCGCCCCCGAAGTGGCCTCGGGTAAGGGCCAACGGGACGGCGAACCGAGAGGCCAATCCGGCGGTACCCCGGCTGAGTCGGTACCCCAGCTGAGCCGGTACCCCAGCTGAGCCGGTACCCGGGCCGAGCCGCGACCTAGTCGAGCTGGCCGACCGGGCGGAGCAGCAGTTCGTTCACCGCGATGTGCGCCGGCCGGGTCAGGATGTAGTGTGCCGCGTCGGCCACCTCGTCGGGCTGCAGCCAGCGGTAGTGCCGGTCGCGGGGGACGTCGGTGGTCAGCGGGGTGTCCACCCAGCCGGGCTCGACCGCCGACACGCGGATCGACCGCTCGAGCAACTCCTTGCGCAGGTACTCGCTGAACGTGCCGACCGCGTACTTCGTCGCCGAGTAGATCGGGTTGCCGGGGCCGACGCGCCGGCCGGCGATGGAGCTGATGTTGACCACGTCGCCGATCCCCCGGGGCCCTCCGACGGCCTTGGCCAGGTGCGGCAGGGCGGCGTGGGTGCTGTTCAGCAGGCCGCCGAGGTTGATGTCGATCATGGACTGCCAGCTGCCGGCCGCGCTCGTGGCGAAGTCGCCCGGGCGGGCCGTGCCGGCGGCGTTGACCAGGATGTCCAGCCGGCCCTCGGAGCGGCCGATCCGGTCCAGCGCGGCCTCCGTCCGGCCGGCATCGGTGACGTCGGCGACCAGTGGCACGGCGCGGCCGCCGCGCTCGACGATCCCGGCGGCCAGCGCCTCCAACAGCTCGCCGCGCCTGGCCAGCAGCCCGACGACGGCCCCCTCGGCCGCCAGCCGCAGCGCGATGGCCTCGCCGATCCCGCTCGATGCGCCGGTCACCACGGCGACCGCCCCCGCCAGCGGCAGTGCCACCCCGAACCCCCTCGTAGAGCGTGGTGGCGCCACGTCCCCCGGGGCGCCACCACCCACGCTAACGAGCCGACCCGGGCCTCGCCCCGCCGCCGGGCCCGAGCCCCCCACGGCTCGAGCTCAGCGGCTCCGGCACTACTGCCAGCGGAGCGCTTCGATCGGGCGCAGGCCGGCCGCGCGGTTGGCCGGGTAGCCGCCCGCGAGGAGGCCGATCAGCAGGCTGATCACGAACGCGATGACGATGGCGGCGATCGAGATGTCCGGGGTGCCGAAGGTCGGCGCCACTCTCGGCACGACGATGATGCCGACGACGGTGATACCCACCCCGAGGATGATGCCGATCAACCCGCCGATGCCGGCCAGGATCGTCGACTCGATCAGGAACTGCTTCAGGATCGCGCTGCGTCTCGCGCCGATGGCCTTGCGGATCCCGATCTCCCTGGTCCGCTCGGTGACCGAGACCAGCATGATGTTCGCGACCCCGAGCCCGCCCACGAGCAGCGACAGCGCGGCCACCGCGACGGTGAACAGGGTCAGGTACGTGAGGAACGCGGTGGCCTTGTCGAGCAGGCTCTGCAGCGCGGTGGCCGAGTAGTCGCGCTCGACGGCGGTCTTGATGTTGTGCCGCTGGTCCATGATCGAGTAGATCTGCTGCTGGGCGAGTGAGACCTGCGCGCCGGAGTTCGCCTTGATGATCATCTGGTTGACCCGGTCGATGCCGCCGACCAGGTAGGCCCTGGCCGCGCCGAGCGGCATGATCGCGGCGTCGTCCTGCTGGCCGTTGGAGGTGACCACGCCGATCACGCGGAAGTTGCTGCGGGTGATCCGGATGGTCTTGCCGATCGCGGCGGTCGCGTCCCCGTTGAACAGCGCGGTGACCACCTGCGGCCCGATCACCACGACGCGGGCGTTGCTGCGCGCCTGGGTCTCGGTGAACATCTGGCCGACCATCAGGTCGCGGTCGAGCACGTTCAGGTAGTCGGCGGTGGAGCCCTCCAGCGTGCTCATGAACTGCTGCTGGTGGTACTCGATCAGCTGCGAGCCGTTCACCACGGGCGTCACACTGGCCACGTCCGGGGCCTCGGAGGTGTTGCGCAGGGCGGTGACGTCGCCGTCCTTGAGGTCCCTCGGCGCGCCGTTGCCGGGCACCGCGACGTTGAGCTTGGTTACGATGATCTGGTCGGCCAGTGCGCCGAACTGGGTGTTGAACCCGGCCTTGATGCCGTCACCGAGGCCGACGAGCACGATCACCGCCGAGACGCCGATGATGATGCCGATGGTGGTCAGCGCCGAGCGCAGGCGGTTCGCCCGGAGGCTGCGCAGCGCTATCGCGAAGGACTCTTTGAGGTGCAATTTCCGCTCCTGTCCGGTGGTGCCGCACGTCCGGGTGGTTCGGGCACGGCCGGTCTCGCTGGACAGCTCGTGTGCTGGTCCGTACCGGCGGCGCGGAGCCATCCCCCACCGCGCCGCCGGCCGACCCCCGAGATGTTCGACTCAGGTCATGCGGCACCCACCTCGGCGGGTGCTCCGCCACCGGGCGCGAGCAGCCGGCCCAGGCTGGACAGGAACGTCAGCTTCTCGTCCCTGTCGTGGCGCAGGCTGGGCAGGATGCGCACCGGGGTGCCGGCCGCGGTCCGTGTTGCGGTCTCTGTGACGGTGGGGGCGGACACCGGGTGCGGCGCGATCTCCACGAACGTGGTGTGCCCGTCGGTCAGCGCGGCAGCGATCGCCTTGGCTAGCCGGGCCGGCCGGCGCAGGTTGGCGATCCAGTAGCCGGTGTCGAAGTCGGGCCGTTCGCGCGGGTCGGCCAGCACCGTGGAGTAGAACGGCAGCTTCGCCGGCATCGGACGGAGCCCAGTCAGGTTCCCGGTCAGGTTCCCGGTCGACAGCTCGGCGCGGTGTGCGAGGATCCGGAACGCGTCGGTGAGTCGCAGCGCGCCGGCAGCGACGGCCGCCGCCACCTCTCCCGTCGACTGCCCGAGGACCGCGGTCGGAGCGATGCCGTGGGCCCGCCAGAGCGCGGTCAGCCCGACCTGCACTGCGAACAGTACTGACTGCCGAACGATCACGTCGTCCACTGCACGGCGACCCGAGAAGACCTGCCGGAGCGAGAAGCCGTGCTCCCACTGGAAGATCGCGTCCAGGTCGTCGATCGCGTCGGCGAACGCCGGCTCGGTGGCCAGCTGCCCGCGCCCTGTGCCGCCGTACCGCGAGCCGTCGCCGGAGTAGACGAACACCACGTCCGGGCACTCGGCCGGCCTCGTCCGCCCACCCGGCTGCGCGGCCGGCTCGCGGACCGGGACCGACAGGCCCGGCGCGGTGGCCAGCCCGCCGTGCGGCTCGTGCTCGGTCATGCGAGCTCGCCGAGTGCCGCCAGCGCCCGCAGCCAGCGCGCCGGGAACAGCGGCGACCGGCTGACCGCGCTCCGCGGCGCGCTAGCGACCAGCTCGGCGTGGGTCACCAGAACGCCGACCGACGAGTGGGCGGGGTCGGGCGTGTAGTGCAGGTAGGCCGCCGAGCCGGCGTCCAGTTCGGCCGCCGGGGGCTGGCGCCGGCGGGGAAGTCCTCGATAGCGACGACCGCCTGGTACGGGCCGACGAAGCGGCAGACGGGGGCGAGCTCGGCGCGCGTGGTCAGCACCACCGAGGGGCGGCAGTCGGTCAGCACGGTCCGCAGCCGGCCCGCGCCGGTAGCGAACAGCGGCACCGCGATCACCCCTGCGCGCAGCACACCGAGGAAGCCGACCATGTGATCGAGGCCCTGAGCGCCCAGGATGGCCACCCGCTGGCCAGGCTCGAGGCGGTCGAGCAGCACCGAGGCGACGTCGTCGACCCGCTGGTCGAGCTCCCGCCACGAGAGAGACCCGGAGACGAGGTCCGCGCCGCCCTCGTGATCGAGACAGGTGAACGCCGGTTGGGTCCCGAGCGACTGGGCCCGGCGCGCCAGCAGGTCTGGCAGCGTGGTTGGCGGCGCGACGGTGCGGACCACGGTGGAGATCTCGGCGCGGGCCTCCCGCGCGATTTCCTGCTCGATGATCACTGGGCCTCCCACGCGGTGGCCGGGAAACACATCAAACCGATGGTGCACAAATCCGGCCAAGCCTGGGCTCGCATCCGGTGAA
Source organism: Pseudonocardia sp. (assembly GCA_036272795.1). Taxonomy (GTDB): domain Bacteria; phylum Actinomycetota; class Actinomycetes; order Mycobacteriales; family Pseudonocardiaceae; genus Pseudonocardia. Next base: position 1,065 of record DATAYB010000429.1, on the reverse strand, counting down.
TTCCTTCCGCCACGGTATCGGAGGTGATTCGAGAGAAACGCTAGTGACTTGCGGGTAATCGGGTCAAGATTGTTGATAAGCTCACAGGTTCGGCATATTCACATTAACTGCGGCTTGCCGTTGGCATGCCGAGAAAGGCCCGGCGGACGACCGGCTGTCGCCCGCCGGGCATGTGGGGGGCACGGCGAAGGAAGTGGGTTCGAGATCGGTTTGTGACCGGGGTCACGAAATGGTGTGGAGATCAGTTCGCCAGGCGCCAGTTGATCCCGAAGTAGCCCGGCCCGAAATCGTGCCCGATCGCCAGTACGGAGTTCGAGATCCCCATGTTGAGATTGCGGACCAGCTTCGGTTCCGCGTCCTCCAGTTGGCCGGCGAAATGCTGGCACTGGCGTGGCACGGCCTGCTGGTCGAAGCACAGCTCGAGCACGTACTCGCGGATCGGTCGGCCGAAACGCCGCGCGTAGGAGTCGTTGCGGCGGCGCGGCCGTGCGGCACGGGCCGGGTTGTGGAACTCGTACTCGATCATGACGGTCTCGCCGCGGCGCAGCGGCCGTTCGAACAGCAGCTCACCGGCGAACAGCCCCTGCAACGAGTTGAAGACGACGCGGCCGAGGCGGCAGTTCCGCAGGTTCGTGACGACCGGCGGGCTGTGTCCCTGGCCCTCCCAGTCGAAGATGAAGAGGAAGTGGTCGGCGCCCTCCTGGTCCGCGCGCATGACCTGGGTGCAGCGCATCGACATGATGCGGCCGTCCGGCCCGATCGTGACCCGGTCGTGCTGGGTCAGCCTGCGCATCGAGGAGTCGACCTGGGTCGACACACCGGTGAGCAGGTCGGCGACCGCCGGCTTTCCGGGCCACAGCTCGGTGATGGTCGGGGCCGCCTCGGTGAGCCCCCGGTTCTCCCGGCGGTTCGTCGTGCCGAGGAGCGCGCTCAGCGAATCTGAGGGAAGCCCCAGGATGACCTCGATATGTTTCAGCGCCCGCAGCGAGGAGGGCCGCTCCGGGCGCCGCTGGCCGGACTGCCAGTAGCTCAGCGTGGCAATGCTGAGCTTGATGCCGCGGCGCA
>DATAYB010000428.1:0-26028 GCA_036272795.1 Pseudonocardia sp. | reverse complement strand
GCGCGAGACCGCCGACCCGCTGGTCAGGGCTCGGGGGCTGACGCCGGTGGTACTGCCGGGGCTCGCCGAGTACGACTCCGGCCTCTCGCACTACATCCCGGTGCACGAGATGGCCCGGCTCGACCCGGCGGCCTGGCAGCGGATGTTGGCCGGTCAGCTCCCCGCCGAGGTCGACGTGGCCGCCTTCACCGAGCGGGTGGAGCGCGCCGTCGCCCTCATCACCGACGCGCACCACGGCACCACCACCGTGGCCTGCTTCGCGCACGCCGGCACCATCAACGTCTACCTGGGGGCCCTGCTGGGGCTCTCCCGCCCGCTGACCTTCCCGCTCGACTACGCCGGCATCACCCGGGTCACCGTGTCCCGGGAGGGGCGCCGCACGGTGCGCACGGTGAACGAGTTCGCCCATGTGGCCGACCTGCTCGATCCGGCGAATGCCGCAGCCACACCCGACCCGGCTGCGTAACCTGGCAGACGTCACTGACTCCCGGCGCCGGGTCATCGGGCGCGCGGTCGGTGGGCAGTCCCTGGGGGGTGGGTCGCATGTCACCGCCGCATGCGCTGAGCCAGGTCTTCCGGCTCGCGGAGTTCCGTGCGCTGTGGGCGGCCGAGCTGCTCTCGATCGTCGGCGACCAGCTGGCCAGGGTCGGCCTCGCGGTGCTGGTCTACGGGCGTACCGGGTCGGCGGCCTGGGCGGCCCTGACCTACGCGCTGACCTTCCTGCCCGCGATGGCCGGCGGTATGCTGCTGGGCCGGCTGGCCGACCGGTACCGCCGCCGTGAGCTGATGGTGCTGGTCGACCTGCTGCGTGCCGTGCTGGTCGGGCTGATGGCGTTGCCCGGCATGCCGCTGTGGCTGCTCTGCGCGCTGCTCGTGGTCGTGGTGGCCGTCGGTCCGCCGCACGCCGCCGCCCAGGGCGCGCTGCTGCCGGAGGTGCTCGGGTCGCGCTTCGAAGCCGGGCTCGCGGTGCGGCAGATCACCAGCCAGACCGGCCAGCTGGTCGGTTTCGGGCTGGGAGGCGTCGCGCTGGCGGTGGTGTCACCTTCGGTTGCTCTGGGCGCCGACGCGCTGACCTTCGCCATCTCGGCGGTGCTGCTGCGGTACGGCCTGCGGGACCGCCCGGTTGCCCGGCCCGGCCCGGGCGCGGGCACCGAGCCGGCTGACCCGGAGGGGGAGCGGGTCCGGACGGACGGTCACCGACCGGGACGGCCCCGCCGGACGGCGGCGCGGCGCGGCGCGCTTGCCGAGTGGTACGCCGACACCCGTGCCGGGCTGCGTGCGGTGGCCTCGGAGCCCAGCCGGCGGGTGCTCGCCGGCCTCGTCTGGCTGGTCGGCTGCTACGTGGTGCCCGAGGGCCTGGCGGCCCCGTACGCGGCGCAGTTGGGCGGTGGGCCGGCCGTGGTAGGCCTGCTGATGGCGGCCGACCCGGCGGGCAGCGTGCTGGGCGCCTGGCTGATCACGACGTTCGTGCCGGCCCGGCTGCGCGCGCCGATGGTCGGGGCGTGCGCGGTGGCCGGCGGACTGGCGCTGGGGGGTTGCCTGGCCGGCCCTGGCCTGCTCGGGTCGGCGCTGCTTTGGGGATTGTCCGGGCTGTTCTCCTCGGCCTGCCTCGTGCAGGCGCAGGCCAGCTTCGTCCGTGCGACGCCGGATGAGCTGCGCGGGCGGGCGATCGGGGTGGCGGCCTCCGGGCTGGTCGCCGCCCAGGGTGTCGCGATCCTGCTCGCCGGGCTGTTCGCCGAATGGCTCGGCGCGAGGGTCACCGTTGGGGTGACCGGGCTGGCCGGTGCGCTCGTCGCGGGCGTACTGGCCTGGCGCTGGGGGCGGGCCGCCGCCGGTGCCGAGGGCATCGGTCGGGGCGGCGTGCCCATCTCCAGTGGTGGCTGAGCGGGACGTCCGGTCTCTACCAGTGGCGGTTGCGCATCGGGCTGCTCCTCGGTCTGAGCGGTGGCGTGGTTAGTGGGGCTGGTGGGTCACCAGTGGCGGTTGCGCACGGGGGCACCTCCTCGGGGGTGGCGGGCCGGTCGGTCTCGGTGGGTCACCAGTGGCGGTTGCGCACGGCGCACCTCCTCGGGTGTCGCGGTTCGAGCTGGTCGCGGTTATTCACCAGTGGCGGTTGCGCATAGCTCCGCTCCGTTCTTCTAGGCGGTCCGGGCATTTTCAAATGGTCAGTTCCAGTGCTTGTTCGACATAGCTCCGCCCCTCTCGCGTATTGGCGTCAGTTGTTGGTCATTGCGTTATCGCCAATGGCGATTACGCATAGCGTCACCCTGCTTTCGGCAGGGTCGGGATACGGTCAATTGATCAGTGCCAATGCTTGTTCCGCACAGGGCTCACCTCCCCTCCGTGATGGACGTGCTGGCCGTGACAGCAACGGGTGAACGGGTTACTCTCACGTCACGTGATCCTGGGGTCACACTGAGTATGGGTCTCGACTGAGCTGGGAGAACACATGGAGGCAGGGTCGTCACCGGCTCGCCCGTGGCGGCTCACCCGTTGGGCGGTGTGGGCTCTCCCGGCTCGGGTCCTGACGTCCGTCCTTTTGGTGGAATTGACGGCATTCGGGCTGTTCCTGGTCGACTCTTCGCGGGGTCCGTTCACCCAATCAGCCCTCATCGGCACTCTCGTGCTCAGCGTGCTGGGAGTGCTGCACACGGAGATCGCCGTCGGTCTGGAGCGGTTGCGGCGCCAGGTTGCGGACACTCCGCACGGCGACCTTAGCTCGGTATGGACGTTCGCGGCGGCGGTTCTGCTGCCCCCGGCGCTCACCACGGTCGTGGTCTTGGTCATATTTACCCATCAATGGTTCCGCGTGTGGCGGTCGATCGGGGTGCCCGCATACCGGCACACGTTCAGTACCGCGACCGTCGTGCTGGCCTGTCACGCGGCGGCCGCGGTACTCGGTTACGCGGGCGGTGTCGGGGTCCATGGATTGGGTGGCCCGAGGCAACTGCTCACCATTGCGATGGCCATCCTCGCCTACGCGACGGTGAATACCGGCCTGGTCGCCGCCGCCATTGCATTGAGTGCACCATTACCGCGTCCGAGCCCCGCTCAACTAATCGGGCATTGGGACGACAACATGCTGGAGCTGGCGACTCTGTGCCTCGGCGCGCTGGCGGCGTTCGCGCTCGGCACGAATCCGTGGCAGGTACCGCTCGTGATGGCGCCGCTGCTCGTGCTGCACCGCGCGGTCCTGGTCCGCCAGCTCGAAGAGGTCGCGAGCACCGACAGCAAGACCGGGTTGCTCAACGCGGCGGCCTGGCACTCCCAGGCGGCCAAGGAGCTCCGGCGGGCGCAGCGCGGTCGGACCAGCGCGGCCGTGCTGATCCTGGACCTCGACCACTTCAAGTCCGTCAACGACGACCACGGCCACCTGGCCGGCGACGAGGTGCTCAGTGCCGTGGCGGCCGCGCTGCGAGGCGAGGTGCGCGAGCACGACCTGGTCGGCCGGTTCGGCGGCGAGGAGTTCGTGGTGCTGCTGCCCGAGCTGGGGCGCGAGCTGGACGGCAGCGGCGAGCTGCACGCGATCGCCGAGCGGATCCGGCACCGGATCAGCACGCTGTCGGTCGTGGTGTCCACGCCGCACGGCTCGCTGACCATCGCCGGGCTGTCGGTCTCGGTCGGTGGCGCGGCCTTCCCGGAACACAGTGGCGGCCTGGACAGCCTCCTGGAGGCCGCCGACGCCGCCCTCTATGTGGCGAAGCGGGACGGCCGCAACGCGGTACGCATCGCCGAGGGCTCCACCGTCCCGCGGCAACGCGCCCCAGGCCGCCGCTGACCCGCTGCCGGTGGCCCCGCGGTGGTGGCCCGGCAGGGCTGCCTCCTGTTACCGAGCTGCACAGGGGGCAGGTTTTGGGTGCTGAAAACCTGCCTGGTGTGGAGTTCGGTAACGACGGGCAGGTCGGCTTCCGCCGGTCTCCGCCGGCCACCGCGGCCACGCCGGCTGCCGTCGGCCGCCGCCAGCCCGGCGCCGCCGGCCAACGGCGTTGCGTCCGAAGGGCTCAGCGGGGCTCGACCGTTCGTCGTCCCGTCAGTGGCGACGGCCTCGAACGTGGTGCGGGACCGTTCACGTCGAGCGGGGGCACGACCACTGGGCGCGCCGAGTGGGGGTCCCGGAGGGCCGTTCCCGGCCGGGTGAGCCGTTCGTCGCGCAGGACCGCGCGGCAGGCTAACGGGAGGCAACTTCGGGATTGACGGCACTTCGTCCTCCGGTAACTTCGTTCACGGATTCATGACGACGCGATAACGAAAGGGATACGGACGCCCCCCGACGTTCGCCGGACCCCCGGCCGGCAGTCCCCCTCGAGTCGTCGATCCAGCTGAAGGTTCGTGGTGCGGCGCTCCCCTACATGCCCGCGGCGCGTACCGGGCGCCCCCGCCGCCGGGAGAGATCCTGGCGGCGGGGGCCGGCGGCTCCCGCCTCCCCATGGCGGCTCTCCCCTCCCGGCCCTCTGACCTGCACCTCCCGCCCGGGACGCCCGCGTGGGGCGCAAGACCGAGGGCGTGCCGGGCCGGGTCCGCGATCATGTGTCAGAGTGTCCCGAGGTAGTCATGGTCGACAGGGGAGGACCAGCGTGGGGATCGATCCGAGCAGCGTGGGTGCAACGGCCGGCCCGGACACCCGGAGCTGGATCGACAGGGACACGCTGCTGTACGCGATCGGGGTGGGCGCCGGGCTGGACGAGCTCGCGTTCACCACGGAGAACTCGCACGACATCCCGCAGCAGGTGCTGCCCACGTACGGCGTGATCGCCTGCGGGCGGGTCGACGTGCTGGCCAAGGCCGGCGAGATCAACTGGGGCAAGCTCGTGCACGGCTCGCAGAGTGTGCGGCTGCACAAGCCGCTGCCGCCGGCCGGCGAGCTGGCCGTGACCAGTGAGCTGGTCGACATCCAGGACAAGGGCGAGGGCAAGAACGCGATCATCACGGTGGCCACCAAGGGCGCCGACCCGGCCACCGGTGAGCTGGTCGCCGAGACGTCCTCCACGCTCGTCGTCCGGGGCGCCGGCGGGTTCGGCGGCGAGCCCGGCCAGTCCCCGGCCAAGGTCGTCTTCCCGGAGCGCGAACCGGACGCCCAGCGCATCGAGGCCACCCGGGCCGACCAGGCGCTGACCTACCGGCTCTCCGGCGACCGCAACCCGCTGCACAGCGACCCGTGGTTCGCCACGGAGCTGGCCGGCTTCCCGCGGCCCATCCTGCACGGGCTGTGCACCTACGGCTTCGCCGGCCGTGCCCTGCTGCACGAGCTGTGCGGGGGTGACCCGGCGCGGTTCAGGTCCATGTCGGCCCGATTCTCCGCGCCCGTGTTCCCCGGCGAAACGCTGACCACCTCTGCGTGGCGGGCCGAGGACGGCCTTGCGGTGTTCCGCACCGAGGCCGGCGGCCCGAACGGCGAGAACCAGCGCGTCGTGCTGACCGACGGCCAGCTCGAGTACGTCGGCTGACCGGGCCGGACCGAGCAGTAGCCCCGCTGGTGGACCACCCGATCGCGCCACAGATCACCAGCCCCGCCAATCCCCGGATCAAGGGATTGGCCAGGCTGCGCCGGCGCCGGCACCGCGAGGAGCGCGGCGAGACGCTGGTGGAGGGCTACGAGGAGCTCTCGCTGGCGCTGTCCGCCGGGGTCCGGCCGATCACGGTGTACCACTGCGCGGAGCTGGACCGCCCCGGCGAGCTGGCCGCGTTGAGTGCCAGGCCGGAGTTCACCGGGGCGGAGCTGGTCGAGGTCAGCCGGCCGGTGTTCGACAAGATCGCCTACCGGGAGTCGCCGGACGGCTGGCTCGCGGTGCTGCCGTCGGTGCACACCGAGCTCGCCGAGCTCGAGCTGGGCCCGAACCCGCTGCTGCTGGTCTGTGACGGCGTGGAGAAGCCGGGCAACCTGGGCGCCATGCTGCGCACCGCCGACGCCGCCGGGGTCGCTGCCGTGATCGCCACCGACCCCGGCACCGACTGGGCCAACCCGAACGTCGTGCGCGCCAGCAAGGGGGCGGTGTACGCGCTGCCGGTCGTCTCCGCCGGCACCGACGAGGTGCTCGCCTGGCTCGCCGAGCGCGACATCCCGGTGCTGGCCGCGACCCCGGAGGCCAGCGCCGTCTACACCGAGCTGGACCTCAGCGGCCCTCTGGCCGTCGCGGTGGGGGAGGAGAAGCACGGGCTCTCCGACGCCTGGCTGGCGGCCGCCCGCTGGCGCGCGCTCATCCCGATGGGCGGCCTGGTCGACTCGCTGAACGTCTCCACGTCCGCGGCCATCCTGCTCTACGAAGCGGTCCGCCAGCGCGGCCGCACCACGGGCTGAACCAACTCCCTCGCCGCACAGACCGCTCCCTCGCCGCACAGACCATGCACGGTCTGTATCTGAGAGGACGGTCTGTGCGGTGTTGCCGGAGGCGGCGGAGCGCGCTAGATCAGGAGCTCGGGGACGCGGAACTCCTTCTCCAGCAGGTGGTGGTCGAGGAAGTTGATCACTGTCTCGTACCAGAGGGCGGCGTGCCGCGGCTTGAGGATCCAGTGGCCCTCGTCCGGGAAGTAGAGGAACCGGTGCGGCTGGGTCTCCGGGTCGGCCTGCCGGGCGAGCAGCTCCCACCACAGCCGCAGGCCCTCGCCGATCGGCACCCGGTAGTCCCGGTCGCCGTGGATGACCAGCATCGGCGTGGTGATCTTGTCGACGTGCGCGTGCGGGGTGTTCCGCGCGGCCATCTCCGCCGTCATCTCGGCCGACCAGTAGTAGGCGGCGTCGGTGGTCGGGCCGAACTGGTCGAGCGCCCAGAGGCTGGCGTGCGTGACGATCGCGTCGAACCGGTCGGTGTGCCCGGCGATCCAGTTCGCCATGTAGCCGCCGAACGAGCCACCCATCGCGGCGGTGCGGCTGGCGTCGATGTCCGGTCGGGCCTCGGCGGCGTCGGCGAGCGCGAGCACGTCGGTGTACGGCGCGTCGCCCCAGTGCGGCCAGCCGCGCTGCAGGAACGCCTGGCCGTAGCCGGTGGACAGGGCCGGGTCGGGCAGCAGCACGGCGTAGCCCCGGGCGGCGAGCAGCCACGGATTCCACCGCCAGTGCCAGGAGTTCCAGCTGGTCATCGGGCCGCCGTGCACCCACACCAGCAGCGGGGCCGGCTCCTCGGTCGCGCCGGTGGGCAGGACCAGCCAGGCGCGCAGCGCGGTGCCGTCCACGGCGGTCGCGGTCATCTCGGTGAGGGTGCCGGGCACCGTGGGCGCGGCGGCCGGCGCCTGCAGCGGCACGGGCTGCTGGTCGGCGGTGTGCGCATCGAGCCGGACCGGGGCGGGCGGCGCGTCCACGGCACTGCGCAGTGCGTAGACGGTCCGGCCGTCCGGCCCCACCACCGGGTCGGTGTAGCAGCCGTGGTCACCGGTCAGCCTGGTCACCGCGCCGTCCTCGGCGGACACCCGGAACAGCGGGGAGCGGCCGCGCTGGTCGGCGGTCACGATCAGGGCGGCGGAGTCCGGCGTCCAGCGCACGTCGACCGGCCATTGGTCCCATTCGGCGGTCAGCTCGCGGGCCGGGCCGCCGGCCAGTGGCACCAGCACCAGGTCCAGCTGGGTCGCGCGGGACGGTGAGGAGCGCCGCGTCCTGGTCACCGCGACGGTGGCGCCGTCGGGGCTGATCCGGCCGCGGCTGTACTCGTGAGCGGGGTCGTCGAGGAGAGTGCACCGGGCGCCGGAGGCCACGTCGAAGGCCACCAGCGTGCTCCGGCTCGCCCCGTGCGGCTCGGCGACCAGCCAGTCCGCGACCACGGTCCGGCCGTCGGGGCTGATCGCGGTGCTCGTCTCGCGCAGCGCGTTGCCGGGTGTCGGCGTCAGGTCCTGCCAGTCGGTGCCGCCGTCGGAGGGGATGTCGCCGACCAGCAGCCGCGCCTGGTCCGGCCCCAGATCGTGGTCCCAGAACCGCACCGGATAGCCCGTGTGCAGCATCGCGGTGACCTTGTTGTCCCGGCGCACGGCCCGCCGCCGCTCGTCGTCCGCGCCGGTCACCGAGCCGGGCAGGGTCATCGAGGTCACCAGCACGACGTCCGCACCCTCGGCCGCCACCGGGTCGGCGACGCCACCGGGCCGCGTGCCGACCAGCCGGGCTTCGCCGCCCTCGCACGGCAGCAGCCAGAGCGCGGCCGGCGGCTCCTCCTTACCCGAGGAGTCGGTCGTGGCCCGGCCGCCGGGCCGGGCGGACACGAACAGCAGGTCGCCGGTCGAGGTGAACGCGGGGGACCGCTCGCCGGGGCTGCCCCGGGTCAGCCTGCGCGCCGGCCGGGCGCCCTCCGGGTCGAGCTCCCACAGTGCGCTGACGTACTCGTTCCGCTCCGCGTTGAGCGCCGCCGCCGAGGTGACCAGTCGGCTCCCGTCCGGGGACAGCACGAGTCCGGTCAGCCTCGACAGGGCCAAGAACTCGGGCAACTCATGGAACGGGGTGTGATTTGACGTGGCCACCCACTCTTTTTAGTCGCCGGGGGGTGTGGCGGTCTCCCCTCGTTCGGCGCAGTCACCCGGCCGTGCTGCCCGGTAATCCGGCTGCTCACCCGCCGCTGCGATTGTGGGTTACCCCTAGTTGCGTGGGGTGCAACGTCAGCCGGCGGGGCGCAGCGCGAGCAGCGCGACGGCCGCCACCAGTAGCGAGGCGCCGGCCGCGACGAACGCCGCCGTCGGGTGCACGTAGTACAGGGGCAGCCAGGCCAGCGGCGCCAGTGCGCTGCCGGTGAACCGGAACGCCGACACCGCCGACAGCGCGCCGCCCCGGTTGCCCGGTACCGCGCGCACGGTGAGGTTCTGCAGTGCCACGGTGAGCATCGAGGAAGCCGCACCGGCCGCCGTCCAGCACAGCGCGAGCAGCCACGGCGCGTGGATCACGCCGACACACGCCACGAAGCCGGCCGTGACCAGCGCGGCGGCCGCACCGCACCAGCGGGCGCCGACCCGGTCCAGCACGCCGCCCCACACCACGCCGAGCAGCAGGCCGGCCAGCCCGAAACCGAGCAGCGCGAGGCCGGTCAGCTGCGGGCTCAACCGCAGGTGGTCCTCGGCGTAGAGGGCGACAAGGAACGCCAGCGACGTCGCTCCCAGGTAGGAGGACAGCGCGGCGGCCGAGAGCAGGCCCATCCGGGCGCTGAACAGCGGGCGCCAGCGGGGCGCCCCCGCGCCGGGGCGGGCCGCGCCGGGTGGCGGAGCCAGGGCGAGCAGGGCGGCCGCGACCGCCACCGCGCCGAACGCCCAGCGCCACGAGACCGCCGCCGCGAAGCCGCCGATCAACGGCGCGAACGACTGGCCGGCCGCCTGACAGCTGGCCACGAGCCCCACCGAGCGGCTCAGCCGGTGGCTCGGCACCATGTCGGCGAGGCCGGCCAGCAGCAGTGGCGACGTGAACGCGTTGGCGACGCCCTGCAGCCCGCGCATGGCCAGCAGCACCGTCAGGTCAGGCGCCAGCGCGCAGCCGAGGGAGGCGAGCAGGTAGAGCAGGTACGCGGTCAGCACGGTGTTGCGCCGGCCCCATCGCTCGCCGAGCGTGCCCGACACCAGTTGCACCGCGGCGAACGGTACGAACTACACGGTCAGCGAGAGCGCGGCCGAGTTCGCCGAGACACCCGGCGACTGGCCGACCTGCGGCAGCATCGGCGCCACCACCCCGCCGCCCAGCGGACCGAGCGCCGCGCCGATGTGTACGGCCGCGCCCCGCAGGCGCGTGATTGATCACGCTTTCACGTGGGGCCGGGTCCAGGCGTCGCCGGAACGGGCCAGCCTTGCCGCGACGGCGGTGACCGCGGCCAGGATCAGCCCGCCCAGCAGCAGCGGTAGCGCCGGCTGGACGTACCGCGCGGCGAGGCCACCGAGCAGCGCGCCGATCGTCAGCGCCAGCACCGAGACCAGCCGGGTACCGACCTTGCCGTCCCGACCGGCGCCGGGCCGGCTGTCGGTGCCCATGCCGATGATCGTGGTGGTCATCACCAGCGTGCTCAGGTCGGGCACCCCGAGCCGGCGCACCAGGCCGCCCTGCATGCCCATGGCCAGCGCGGTGAGCACGATCAGCACGTACCGCCAGACATCGGTGGAGGGCAGCCCGACGAGCAGCGCGCACCCGTACGCGGCCAGCAGTAGCACGGTCTCGACGGCGCACAGCACGAGCAGCTGCCAGCCCCGGTGTGGCCTGATCCCACGGCTGAGCCGGCCTGCCGCGCTCGCGCCGACGACGAAGGCCAGCAGCGAGACCACCGAGGAGAGCAACGAGAACTCCGGCGCCCCGGCGAGCGCGAAGGCCACGAAGAGCACATTGCCGGTCATGTTCGCGACGAACACGTGGTCGAGCACCAGGTAGCTGAACGCGTCGACCATCCCGGTGACGACGGTCAGCGCCACCAGCACCGAGGTCAGCGGTCCGTGCGGGCCGTCCCTGCCGGGTACCAGGGTCCGCCAGGCGTCTCGCAGGGGCGCGGCCATGCCGACCTCGGGCTCCTTCCTCGGGTGTCGGTGCGTTCGTGGCAGCGCCGACGCGGGGACAGTGCAGTGTCCTGAATCACGTTCTTGCGTCGTAAAGGTCTTCCCTGGCGTTGCCGATGAGGAGGTCAGTGCCACTTAATTGGCGCTGACCTCACAGTTCAGTCGATCACGGCTCAGATCACCGAGAACGCCGAGCGCAGGTACGCCTTCGAGTTCTCGGAGCCGAGCAGGCCGGGCTGCATCTGGTTCATCACGTAGGTCACGGTCGCCCGCCGGTCCACGTCGTTGACCACCGCCGAGCCGCCCCAGCCGCCCCAGAAGCAGATCCGCCGGTCCGGCAGGTGCGCGGTGGTGACCGGGGTGGGCAGGCCGAAGCCGAGGCCGAACCGGATGGGCTCGCCGAGCACCAGGTCGACCCCTTCGGACTGTCGGTCGAAGATCCGCTCGATCGTGGTGGGGGAGAGCAGTCGCACGCCGTCCACCTCGCCGCCGTGGCTGATCACCGACTGGACACGGGCGATCGACCGGGCGTTGCCGTGCCCGTTCGCGGCGGGGATGTCCGCTCGCCGCCACGGTTCGGTCCAGGAGACCTCGGCGTCCGGGCCGGGGCCGGTGAGGGTCTTGCCCGCGACGTTGTCAGGGCCCAGCGCGGCCAGGTCGATCGGCAGCGGGGGCGGCGGCACGACGTTGGACACCCTGGGGAAGTGCACCGGGTCCAGCCCGATGTGGAAGTCCGCGCCGAGCGGCCCGGTCACGTGCTCGGCCAGGAACGCGCCAGGCTGCTGGCCGGTGATCCGCCGGATCACCTCGCCGACCAGGTGGCCCTGGCTCAACGCGTGGTAGCCCGACGCCGTACCCGGCTGCCACCACGGCGCCTGCGCGGCCAGCCGCGCGGTGGACGCCTCCCAGTCGTAGAGGTCCGTGATCGCCACCGGCTGGTCCCAGCCCGCGAGCCCGGAGGTGTGCGAGAGCAGGTGGCGCACCTCGACGTCCGCCTTGCCGGCGGCGCCGAACTCTGGCCAGTACTTGGCCACGGGTGCGCAAGGGTCGAGCTCGCCGCGCTCCACCAGCATCAACGCCATCAGCGCGAGCATGGTCTTCGTGCTGGACCAGACGTTGGTGATGGTGTCCCCGGTCCAGGCTCCGGTGCGCTCCGGGTCCGCCCAGCCGCCCCAGAGGTCCACCTCGGTCTCGCCGTCGACCACCACCGCGAGGGAGGCGCCGAGCTCCTCGCCTGCGGCCAGCCGCGCCGCGAAGACCTCGCGCAGCGCCTCGAAGCGGGTGCTGCAGGTGCCGTGCACCTCGGTCATGGGTGCTCCTGTCCGTGATCGGGTCGGGGTCGGGTTGTCCGGGTCAGGTGGGGGTCCAGCAGGCGGGTGGCGCGGTGGACCCCCGCACGACCAGCTCGACGGGCTCGGTGACCACCTCGGTGATCGTGTCCTCAGGGCCGTGCCTGGCCAGCAGCTCCAGCGCGCGCCGGCCGAGCGCCTCCAGCGGCATCCGCACGGTGGTGAGCGCCGGCACGAGATGGCTGGCCAGCGGCATGTCGTGGATGGCCACCACCGACAGGTCGGCCGGCACGGCGAGGCCCCTGGCGTGCACCGCGTGCAGCGCGCCGACCGCCGAAGCCACGTTCGCCACGAACACTGCGGTGGGCGGCGCCGACGTGGCCAGCAGCCGGTCCAGCGCGGCCGCGCCACCGGCCGGGGTGTAGTCGGCGTGCTCGACCGAGTGCGGCCCGACCTCCAGGCCGGCGTTGTGCATCGCGGCCAGGTAGCCGGCCAGCCTGCGCCGCCCGGTGTCCGCGCCCGCCGGGCCGGCCAGGTGCCCGATCCGCCGGTGCCCCAGCTCGACGAGGTGTTCGACGGCGAGCTCGCTGCCCCGCGCGTCGTCGAGGATCACGTACCGGTGTGAGCCGGCCAGCGTGCGGTTGACCAGCACCCAGGGCACCTGCGAGGTGCGCAGCTGGGCCAGCTCGTGACCCGACTCCTCGCCCGCGAACAGCAACCCGTCCACCCGGCCCTGGCCCAGCAGGTCGAGGTAGTGCTCCAGGCCCAGCCGGACCCCCTCCGAGCTGGCGGTCATCAGGCCGTAGCCGAGTGCGCCCGCCGCCCGCTCGGCGCCCTTGATGATCTCGGCGTACACGGGGTTGGCGAAGTCGGGGATGAGCAGCCCGAACATGTAGGCGCGCGCCGTGCGCAGGCTGCGCGCCGCCGCGTTCGGCCGGTAGCCGAGCTTCTCGATGGTCTCCCGGACCCGCTTGCGGGTCTCCGGCCGGACGTTGAGCCTCGGGTCGTCGTTGACCACCCGCGAGACCACCGACCGGTCCACCCCGGCCAGCAGTGCCACGTCGTTCAGCGTGACTTTCACCGGTCTCGCTGGGTTCGCGTCCCCCGGCATCAGCCCCGCCCTCCCATGTCCCCACCCCGCGACATCAGGGAAGGATATTCATCCGAGGCGCTGTCGGGGCTCACATCATCGTCGAACCGGCCGCCGGGTCGCGCAACCTATGCTGCCGGTATGCCGCGCCTACCCGACCGCACCAGGACCGCCCGGAGCATCGCGACGCTGGCCGCCTCGGTCGCGCTGTTGTGGTCGGGCGGGTGCGCGGCGGCGGCTCCGGCGGTTCCCGCGTCAGGCGCGTCGGCTCCGGTTTCGGGCTCAGCGGCTCCGTCGGCGCAGGCATCGCCGCCGGTCGAGGCCGGTGCGGTCCGGATCACCGGCGCGGTCCGCCAGCCCGGGGTCCTCACCGCCACCCAGCTCGCCGCGATCCCGAGCCAGACCGTCGCGGTCACGTTCGGCACCGACAAGGGCTCCCAGCGCCACACCGAGCTCGGCGTGCCGCTGAGCACCGTGCTCGAGCAGGCCGGGCCGGTACTGACCGCCGGTAGGAAGCACGATGAGCTGTCGGTCGGGGCGCTGGTGATCGGTGCGGACGGTTACCAGGCGCTGGTGTCCTACGGCGAGCTCGCGCCGGCCCTCGGCAACGCCGGTGCGCTGCTGGCCACCAGCCAGGACGGTGCGCCGTTGACCAGGCCCCGGCTCGTGCTGCCCAAGGACGGCCAGGGCGCGCGCTACGTCAGCGACGTGGTCGAGCTGCACGTGGTGCACCTCGGGCCAGGCTCCTAGGCCCCGCTCACCCGGACCTCACTCGGGGGCGGCGCCGGCCAGCCCGGTGCGCTGCAGCGCGCGGCGCTTCGCGGTGGCCAGGTCGTAGTGCTTGCGGGTGACCAGCCGCTGGGTGAACAGCCCCGCCGCCGGTGGCGGACCATCACCGCGTGGTCCTCCGCCCCGTAGAACTTGGCCGCGTTGGTCAACATCTCGTCCGGCACGGCGAGCCCGTCCGGCGTAGTCCTGCTCGCCGGCGTGCATCGCCTCGGTCGGCATCGCGAGGAGCTCGTGGGCCAGCGGGCCGGCGTGATGTGGAGCCTGGCGCCCCGGATGACCACGCCGTCGGGGCGCCGCGCGACGCGACAGCGGTCCCCGTATGCGCGCTAAGATGAACTATACGTTTAGTTCGCTCTTGAGGAGGAAGTCATGGCGGTGTGGTTCGTGACCGGGGCGTCCCGGGGGTTCGGTGCCGAGATCGTCCGGCAGGCCCTCGAGCGGGGTGACCAGGTGGTGGCGACCGCGCGCAACCCGAAGGCGGTCCTCGCCGAGTTCCCGGACGCGGGGGACGCGCTGCTGGTCGAGCCGCTGGACGTCGCCGACGAGGCCCAGGCCCAGGCGGCCGTGGAGGCGTCGGTGGCCAGGTTCGGCCGGATCGACGTGCTCGTCAACAACGCCGGGCGCGGGCTGCTCGGCGCCGTGGAGGAGGCCGCCGACCAGGAGGTTCGCGCGGTGTTCGAGACGAACGTGTTCGGCCTGCTGGCGGTGACCCGCGCGGTGCTGCCGGTGATGCGGGCGCAGCGGTCCGGGCGGGTGTTCAACCTGAGCTCGGTCGGCGGCATCGCGGTCGGCCAGGGCTGGGGCGTGTACGGCGCCACCAAGTACGCCGTCGAGGGGTTGTCCGAGGCGATGCGGGCCGAGCTCGCGCCGCTCGGCATCCAGGTCACCATCGTCGAGCCGGGAGTGTTCCGGACCGACTTCCTGGACAGCAGCAGCCTGCACCACACGGCCCAGGAGCTCGACGACTACACCCAGACCGCCGGGCAGACACGCAGCTTCGCGCAGGAACGCAACCACACCCAGATGGGAGACCCGGCCAAGGGCGCGAAGGCGATCGTGGACCTGGCCCAGGCCGAGCGGCAGCCCCTGCGGCTGCAGCTCGGTGCCGACTGCGTGGCCCGGGTGGAGAAGAAGCTGGCCGACATCCAGCGGGAGCTCGAGGAGTGGCGGCCGGTGGCGCTGGCCACCGCCTTCGACGACATTGACGCCTGATGGCGGGGATCCGGGTCGCCGGGCGGTAGGTTCGCCCGGCGACCCGGCCAGCGAAGGTGAGTACCGGTGACGACGACCCAGCCCGGCGAGCGCGACGTCGCCGCCACCGAGGCGGCCCGCCCGCAGCAGCCGCGCAGCGTGCGGGCCCGCCAGGCGGTGCTGGACGCGGCGACCGAGCTGCTCGACGAGGGAGGCCTGCCGGCAGCCACGATCGACGCGATCAGCGCCCGCTCCGGGGTCAGCAAGGCCACGATCTACAAGCACTGGCCCAGCCGCACCGCGGTCGCCGCCGAGGCGTTCGGCCGCCGGATGTCTTCCGCGGTGGAGCTGCCGGACACCGGGTCCGGGCGCGAGGACCTGCGCGAACAGGTCCTGCGGGTCAGCGCGTTCTACGGCAGCCCGGCCGGCCGGGTCTTCGGCCAGCTGCTCGCCGCCTCGGTCACGGACCCGGAGGCCTCCGCGTTCTTCCGGACCTTTTTCCTCGCTGCCCGGCGCAAGGCGATCGCCATCCTCTGGCAGCGCGCGCTGGACCAGGGCGAGGTGAACCCTGACATCGACGTCGAGGTGGCGCAGGACATCCTGTTCGGCCCGCTGATCTTCCGCCTGCTCAGCGGGCACGCCCCACTCACGCAGGAGCTGGCCGCCCAGGTCGCGGACGCCGCCCTGCACGGCCTGCTCGCCCCACGCCCCTGAGCCAGGCCGGGCAGCACGGCTGCCCCGCTCAGGTGGCTGCCCGCACAGACCGTTCCCACCCAGCACAGACTGTGCGAGGTCTGTGCTGTGGGTAGACGGTCTGTGCGGGCTGAGCTGGCGATCTGGGCGGCGGCCACCTTTGGGCGGCGGCGGCCCGCCGCGTGGGTTACTTCGTGGCCGGTTCCGGGGCGCGGCCTATGCTGCCGGCCGCGTAGCGCGCGCCCTGCACGAGGTCGTGGAGCGGGTCGAGCGTGCGCAGTGCCTCCTCGTCGAGGACGACGTCGAGCGCGCCCGCGTTCTGCTCGAGGCGCTCCGGGCGCCTGGTGCCGGGGATCGTGACGATCGAGACGCCGAGCCGCGGGGCCTGGGCGTACACCCACGCGAGCGCGACCTGGGCCGGTGCCGCGCCGAGCCGCTCCGCCACCGAACCCACGGTCTGCGCGATCTGCTCGTTGTGGTCGCCCGCGCTGCCCTGGAACCGGGGGTTGGTGCTGCGGAAGTCCTTCGGGTCCAGCGCGGTGCGGTCCAGCGCGCCGGTCAGGAAACCCCGCCCGAGCGGCGAGAAAGGCACGAGGCCCACACCCAGCTCGGCCATCACGGGGGTGACGGCCTCGACGTCGCGCGTCCACAGTGAGTACTCGCTCTGCACGGCGGTGATGGGGTGCACGGCGTGGGCGCGGCGCAGCAGGTCACCGTCGACCTCGGAGAGGCCGAGGTAGCGGACCTTGCCCGCCGCCACGAGCTCGGCCATCGCGCCGACGGTCTCCTCGATCTCGGCGTCCTGCGGCGGGCGGTGCAGGTAGTAGAGGTCGATCACGTCGACGCCCAGGCGGAGCAGTGAGGCGTCGCAGGAGCGCAGCACGTAGTTGCGGGTGCCTCGGATGCGGCGCTCGGCGTCGCCGCCGCTGCGGTCGATGCCGAACTTGGTGGCGAGCTCGATCTGGTCGCGGCGGTTGTGGATGGCGCGCCCGACGAGTACCTCGTTGTGCCCGGTGCCGTAGGCGTCGGCGGTGTCCAGGAAGGTGATGCCGAGCTCGAACGCGCGGTCCAGGGTAGCGAGGGAGGTGTCCCAGTCGGTGGCGCCGTAGTTCTCGCTCATGCCCATGCAGCCCAGGCCCATGGCGCTGACCGTGAGGCCGGACGAACCCAGTGCGGTGCGGGAGATCATGCGGAGTGCTCCTCTGTCGATGACCTTCGAACGCTATGACCTGGAGTGCACTCCAAGTCAAGGGCGGAAGGCGGCGGCCGGAGGCTACGATGCGGTAGTTACCCGGATCGGGTACGGCGGACCATCACTGGTCTAGACCAATTTCTTGTAGAGTGACGGCCGTGGCCGCTGGGGATGCTGTGCTCGCTCTGTTGGACGAGGTCGAGCGGGTACCGCGCTCGCACGATCGGGAGCATGACACGTGAGCAGCACCGAGATCCGCGAGCCGAAGTACCGGGTGGTGGCGGACCATCTGACGCGGCTGGTCGAGGAGCTCGGCGAGGGAGCGGCAATCCCGACCGAGCGCGAGCTCGCCCAGCACTTCGCGGTGTCCCGGGTGACGGTGCGCCAGGCCGTGCAGGAGCTGCTGGTCGCCGGCCGGCTGCGGCGGCAGGGCCGTGGCACGGTGGTGGCCGGCCCGAAGGTCGTCCAGCCGCTGGTCCTAGGCTCGTACACGGAGGGGCTCGCCGAGCAGGGCCGGCGACCGGGGCGGCAGCTGGTCCACGCCGACCGGGTGCCCGCGCCCGCCGAGCTCGCAGGCGAGCTGCACATCGCCGAGGGTGACGAGGTGGTCGTGCTGGAGCGCGTGCTGCTGGCCGACGGGCATCCGGTCGGCCTCGAGGACACCCGGTTGCCGGTGGCCCGGTTTCCCCGGTTACTTGCCGACTTCGACCCGCAGACCTCGTTGTACGCGTACGTGCGGGCGACCGGCGTGGAGTTCGAGACGGCCACCGAGCGGATCGAGACGGTGCTCGCCGCGCCACGCGAGGCCATGCTGCTGGAGACGAACCCGGCCGCGCCGATGCTGCTGCTCAACCGGGTCTCCTACGACGTCGACGGGCGGCCGATCGAGCGTGTCCGGTCGCTGTTCCGCGGCGACCGGTTCAGCTTCGTCACCACCCTGCGCCGCGCCTGAGCCAGCGGCGCCTGTGCCGGTCAGCCGCACAGGCCACCTCAGCCCGCACGGGTGTCGCGGCAGACCACGAGGCCCTAGGTCATCGTCTTGATGTCGCGCTGGTGCTCGTCGGGGGCCTTCGACCGGATCGTGTCGGTGTAGGCCTTCATCTCGGCGCTCCACAGCTTGAGCACGAGGTCCAGCCACTCCTGGCCGAACACGTAGCGCTCGTCGTGTTCACGCTGGGTGCCGTCGAACATCTCAGAGGCCGGCCGCCCAGGCGTACGTCTCGAAGAGCAGTTGGTGCCGAACAGGCCGAGCTTCACCGGTTGGTCGTTGTACAGCGGATGGGTCTGGCGCCCGTCGACCAGCGGCCGGGTCTCCTCAGCCGGGCGGGACGCGGTCGGGTTCAGCTCGAGCAGGGAACGGCTGTCTCAATGCTGAGCCCGGCTGGCCCCGGGTCCGGCGGGAACCTAGGTTCGGGAGGCGGAACGGGGCACGACGTCGGAAGGAGACAGGACGATGGCGGATCAGCTCGAGCGGTTCCAGATGGTCATCGGGGGCAAGGCGGTCGATGCGTTGTCCGGCCGGACCTTCGAGTCGCAGAACCCGTACACCGGAGCCGCGTGGGCCCGGGTACCGGACGGTGGGCCCGAGGACATCGACGCGGCGGTGGCGGCGGCCCGCGCGGCGCTGGACGGTGAGTGGGGCGCCCTGACCGGGTTCGCCAGGGCGGCGTTGCTGCGCCGGCTGGGTGACCTGGTCACGGAGAACGCGGACCGCCTCGCCCGGTTGGAGGTCAACGACTCCGGCAAGCTGTACCGGGAGATGTTCGGCCAGCTCAACGCGCTGGGCAGCTGGTACCACTACTACGCGGGGTTGGCGGACAAGATCGAGGGTCGGCAGATCCCGTCGCCCAACCCGAACTACCTCGTCTACACCCGCCGCGAGCCGGTCGGCGTGGTCGGCGCGATCACGCCGTGGAACTCGCCGCTGCTGCTGATGACCTGGAAGCTGGCACCCGCGCTGGCCGCCGGCTGCACGGTGGTCGTCAAGCCGTCGGAGCACTCGCCGGTGTCCTCGCTGGGCTTCGCCGAGCTGTTCGAACAGGCCGGCTTCCCGGCTGGCGTGGTCAACGTCGTGTCGGGACTGTCCAGGGAGACCGGCGCACGCTTGGCCGCCCATCCCGGCGTGGACAAGGTGGCGTTCACCGGCTCCACCGCGACCGGCCGCGCGGTGGCCAAGGCGGCCGCCGAGAACATCAACAAGGTGACCCTGGAGCTCGGCGGCAAGTCGCCGCAGATCGTGTTCCCGGACGCCGACCTGGCCGCCGCCGCGAACGGCGTGATCGCGGGCGTGTTCGCCGCCACCGGGCAGACCTGCATGGCCGGCTCCCGGCTGATCGTGCATGCCGATGTGCACGACGAGCTGGTCCGGCTGATCGCCGAGCGGGCGTCGCGGATCAAGCTGGGCAACCCGAACGACGCGGACACCGAGATGGGGCCGGTCGCCAACCGGCCTCAGTTCGAGAAGGTGCTCGGCTACCTGGATACGGCGAAGGCTGAGGGTGCGACCGTCGCGTACGGCGGCGCCGCCGAGCCCGGCCTCGGCGGCCTGTTCGTGCAGCCCACGGTGCTCACCGGCGTCACGGCGGAGTCGACCGTGGTGCGTGAGGAGGTGTTCGGCCCGGTGCTGGCCGCGCTCACCTTCACCGACGAGGACGAGGCGATCAAGCTCGCGAACGACACCCCGTACGGGCTGGCCGGCGCGGTCTGGACCAAGGACGTGCACCGGGCGCACCGGGTCGCCGGCAAGATCAAGGCCGGCTCGGTGTGGATCAACGCCTACCGGGTGGTCTCGCCGAGCGTGCCCTTCGGCGGCTTCAAGTCCTCCGGGCTCGGGCGTGAGAACGGGCTGCACGCCATCGACGAGTACCTGGAGGAGAAGGCGATCTGGGTGGAGCTCACGGGCGGCACCCGCGACCCCTTCACCCTGGGCTGACCCAGCCGGCGGCGCTCCCGGCCGCGGGCGCACCCGGTCACCGCACACCCTCCTTGGGTGCCGCACCCCCACTGCAGTTGCTGCGTGGCACCCAGAGCGGGTGTGCGGTGACCTCTCCTACCGGCCGCCGAGCAGCCGGCCCGCCCTGCCGAGTGCCCCGCCCGCCCGACCGAGCAGCGGGATCCGGCAGGTGTGGTTCGCGAACACCGGCCCGGCCATCACCGGCAGCCCGGGGCGCGGGTTGAGCACAGCGGTGACGGTGCCGGTCAGCTTGTCCATGCAGTCGTCCGTTGCGGAGCGGGTGCCGCCCTGGCCGCCGATCCACATGTCGAGGTGGGTGTCGACGCCGCGCGGCGGCGGGCTGGCCCCGGAGTCCTCGACGATCACGTAGCGCCGCACACTCGGCAGGTAGAACCGGGTGCCGGGCCTCCACCTCATCCTCGATCCGCTCCCGGGTACCGCGACGGTGATCGGGTCGCGGTAGGTGCCGGTGCCGCCGGCCGCCCGATGCAGGATCGGGTGGCTGACGATCGCCGAGAGCGGCGGCGTGTTGTCGTGGAACGAGTAGCCGGTGAGGAAGATCCGCAGCTGACGGGCGGTACGGCCGCGCGGGGCGGCCGTGACGACCGAGTCCGTGCTGCTCGAGTCCTCGGCGGCTGAGTCGGTGCCCCCCGGGTCGGGGTCGGTGTCGGTGGGATCGGCGGTGCCGGCGGGATCGGTGCCGGCCGCCGACGGGATCGCCGGCACCGGTGGCGGCGCGGGCGGGGTCGGTATCGGCGGTGCCGAGGGCACCGCGACCAGGTCGATCGTGTAGCTGACCGGCACCGGAGTCGGCATCGACGCTCTGGGACCGGCCGCCGGGGCGGTGCCGAGCAGGACCGAGGCGAGGCCCAGCAGGGCCAGGGCGGTCGAGACGGGTGCCGCCGGGTATCGCTTCGGGTGTGCGTCGCGGGAGTCGCGGGATCGGTACCCCGCCGATGGCCCCGCGGACCGTACCGGGGACCGTGACCCTGGTAATCGTGCGCGCTTGGACCTAACCATGGTGCTACCTCCGACCAGCGCATCAAGCTGCCTGCGTGGTTCGCCGCACAGGTTAGTCCCATTATGCTCACCTGCAACTTTGATTCACTCTAATAACGCCAGTCACATCGTTAACAGCATCGCTGGTTGCGCCCAGTGGCCCGCGCGGCCGGGTGCCGGGCTGCGCGCGGGGCCGCGTTTTCTGCGTCAATCTCTACTCATCCGGTTGGGAATGTGGTGTACTCCAGAGCGGGCGCGCGTGAGGCGCGGCCGGTTCGGGTGACCAGTCGGGAGGTGGCCGGGTGTCGATCCAGGCGCTGTCTCCGGCCGACGCCGCCCCGACCGTTCCCGGCATTTCTCGAATGACTCAGCGGCAGCCGTTGCCCGAGTCCCTCCGACTTTTCGCGCGGCTGCACGTCGATCTGCGGCGGCTGGCCAGCGCCATCTGTCAGGCCTGACATCTCCGCTGGTCCGAGGCCCTGAGCGGGTTCCACCGCGGGCTTGCCCACGCTTTCCTGATCCTACTCAGAACATTTTTCCCAATAAGTAGCGTCGCCGACGAACAACGCGGCCGATGCGCTGGTTCAGCATGCCGAAATGAGTGCGGCAGCATTCGAGGACGGAGTGGTACATGAGCACGGTGGAACAGATTCTGGACGTCCGGAAGGTGGCCGGCGTGCTCGGCGCCGAGCTGACCGGCGTGCGGCTCTCCGGTGACCTGGACGACGCGGCCGTGGCCGCCGTCCGTGCCGCCGTCCTTGAGCACCGCGTGGTGTTCGTGCGTGGTCAGGACCACCTGGACGACGAGACCCAGGCGGCATTCGCCCGCAGGCTCGGCGCGCTGACCACCGCCCACCCGACGGTGCCGGCCGTGGCGCACGACCGCGCCGTGCTGGCCGTCGACTCGGAGGGTGGCAACCGGGCGAACAGCTGGCACTCCGACGTCACCTTCGTGGACCGGCCGCCGGCGTTCTCGCTGCTGCGCGCGATCGTGCTGCCGCCGTACGGGGGCGATACGAGCTGGGCGAACACGGTCACCGCGTACGAGTCGCTGCCGGCGCCGCTGCGCGAGCTGGCCGAGCGGCTGTGGGCGGAGCACACGAACGACTACGACTATGCGACCAGCCACGCCGTGGTCGAGCTGACCGAGGAGCAGGAGGCGTGCCGCGAGGAGTTCACCGCGACGGTGTACAAGACCGAGCACCCGCTGGTCCAGGTGCACCCGGAGACTGGGGAGAAGGCGCTGCTGCTCGGCCAGTTCGCGCAGCGCTTCGTCGGGGTCAACGGGTCCGACTCGCGGCACCTGCTGGCGCTGTTCCAGGAGCACGTCACGCGGCTGGAGAACACCGTGCGCTGGCAGTGGCAGCCCGGTGACGTCGCGATCTGGGACAACCGGAGCACGCAGCACTACGCGGTGGCCGACTACGGGGACCTGCCGCGCCGGCTGCACCGCGTCACCGTGGCGGGCGGCGTCCCGGTGAGCGTGGACGGCCGGCGCAGCATCGCGCGGCAGGGCGACGCGAGCGGGTACACCGCCGCCGGCTGAGCGCGGCCCGCCCCGCGTGTCACGTTGTGCGGGGCTGTCCCGTCCCAGTGGTATGAATGCGATCTCTCGCCGCTGGCTGCTCCGGGTCCTTGCCCTGCTCGGGGCGTTTGTCGGGGTGTGGGCGTGCTTCGCGCCGCTGTCCTGGTACGACTCGTTCCCCGGGCTGGGGTTCCGCTGGCTGCCGCCGCTCGGTCCGTACAACGAGCACCTGGCCCGGGACGTCGGCGCGCTCTACCTCGCGCTGACCGCGCTGTCCGCCGGCGCCGCGCTGCGCCCCGCCGACGACTACCTCGTCCGGCTGACGGGTGTCGTCTGGCTGGTGTTCAGCGTGCCGCACTTCGTCTTCCACCTGCTGCACCTGGACATGTACGGCACGCTCGACCAGATGCTGAACGTGCTCACCCTCGGCCTGTTCATCGTGGTCGGCGCCGTACTGGTACTGCCGGTGCGCGCCGGGCGGCAGTCGGCCGACCGCGTCGGCAACCGGGCGGGCCGAGCGCGATGACAGCACGCCGCGAAGGCGCGGTGGCTCGCCGCCGAGCAGCTCAGCCGCGCCGGGGGCGGGTCAGGGTGAACCGGTCCACCGGGGTCAGCTCCCCGTAGGGACCGGTCACCGCGTAGTAGGTGACGTGGATGGCGGTGGTCGGCCCGGTGCCGCTCGGGTCGACCTCGAACGCGGCGAAGCCGTACGAGTGCTCGGCGTCGCGCACCGCCGACCACGGCGTGTCCTCCAGCACGTAGTTGGGCGCCTTCTTGCCGGTGGCGGGGTCGACCGCGCCGACGGCGGTGATCACCCGACACTTCGGCGGGTTGAACAACAGATGGTTGGTCGGGCTGCTGGTGCCGCCGCCGCCGATCACCATGTGCACCGTGCCCTTGCCGGTGTCCACCACGTCGGTGGTGGTCTGCGTGGGGATCGGGGTGCGGGTGTCGGTGGGCTGCTGCCCGCGGATGGGGTGCGAGCGCTCATAGTGGTGCTCGTGCCCGCACACCACGAGGTCCACGCCGTACTGGTCGAACAGCGGCACCCACTGCTCCCGGATGCCCAGGTCGGCGCCGTTGGCCTTGTCGGCGGTGGAGATCACCACCTGGTGCATGCAGACGACGATCCAGTCGATGTCCGCGCTGGCCCGGCTGGTGCGCAGCTCGTTCTCCAGCCAGCGCCGCTGCGCCCCACCGGAGTAGCCACTGACGTAGGAGTTGCCGCCGTCCTGCAGCGCCACGTCGTCGTTGTTCAGGCTGATCACCCGGACGGCGCCGACGGTGAAGGCGTACCAGAGCCCTCGGAACGTCGGCTCGGCGCCGGCGTCCGGCACCGCGAAGTACGTCTGGAACGCCTGGTACCCGACCGGCCCGTTGCCTAGCTCGTTCTCGTGGTTGCCCGCCGCCGGCATCCACGGCCGGAAGCGCGCCGAGCGGCTGTTGTTGACGAACCAGTCCGACCAGGTGCGGATCCGGTCCTTGCTCAGGTTCGCGTAGCAGAGGTCGCCGTTGACCAGGTGGAACAGCGGCGCGATGCGCTCGACGCCGGCCGTGGTGTCCCCGGCGAACGGCGAGCCGAGGTTGTCGTTCACGTACGCGGTGCCGTTGAGCTTGCCGACCGTCGGCGTGGCCTGGTCGCCGAAGCTCGTGAAGGTGAACGCGGCGCGCCCGCGCGGTGCGGTGCGCGCGGCACCCAGCTCCGGGTTGGTGCCGTCGTGCACCGCCGCGTAGATGTAGTCGGTGTCCGGGTCCAGGCCGGTCAGCCGCGTGTGGTGCACCTGGATCTCGGTGCCCGAGGCGGCGTCGCGGTAGGTGCGCGTCTCGGCGGGCACGGTCTGGCCGAAGCCGCTCTCCGGCCGGCCCAGCAGCACCCGGGGGTTGCCCACCGAGCCGGTGGTGTGCCAGGACACGACCAGCTCGGAGCTTGCGTCGGCGCCGAACTGCAGGTGCAGACCGGCCACCGGGGCCACCGCGCTCCGGTCCGGCCGCTGCCACGCCGGCCCGCTGGAGGCACATGCGGCGAGAGTCGGCACACCGAGGGCGACCGCCCCGCCCACTCCGGCGGCGGCGCCGAGCACGCCCCTGCGGTTGAAGCGGGGCGCGGACCACGAACCGGTCTTGGCGGCGGGCTGAGCGTCGGATTCGGGTCCCATAGGCAGAGGATCATCACCGTTCGTGGTGAACACCGCCAGGACTGCCGGTGAACCGCGGCCGAAGCTGCCCGTCCCGGGCCTGAGACTCCCGCCACCCGTCGGCCCGGCCTGTGCGCCGGGTCAGCCGCCGACCACGACGAGGGGTGCGTTCGGCGCGGCGGCTTCGTCCATGGCGCGTTCGAGGTCGCTGAGCGGGTGCTGTCTGGTCGGGATCGCGGTGAGGTCGAGCAGGCCCGAGGCGACGAGTGCCAGCAGCCGCGCCGGGGCGCCGTCGGAGTACATGAAGTGCCCGATGATCTCCCGCCCGGTCGTCATCAGCGTCGTGTAGTCGATCGGCAGCGGCGTGGTCATGCTGCCCATCAGGACGAGCCGGCCGCCCCGGCCGAGCGAGCCCAGGGTGGCCAGCGTGCTCGACGCGCTGCCCGCCGAGCCGACGAGGTCGAGGGCCAGGTCGACGTGTCCCTCGGCCGCGTCGCGCAGTGCGGTGGTGTCGGCCGCGGCGTCGCCGGTCAGGCGCACGGTCGTGACCCGGTCCAGGTCCGCGAGTCGGGCCAGCGCCGAAGCGTTCCGGCCGGCCGCGACGACCGCACCGGCGCCCATCGCCAGCGCCACATGCACGCCTGCCGAGCCGAAGCCGCCGGTGGCGCCGTTGACGACCACGGTCTCCCCGGCCCGCAGCCGCCCCCGCAGCAGACCGCCGTAGGGCACCAGGCATCGGGCCGCGGCGGCCAGCACCGCGCTCGGCACCCCGTCGAGGGCGGCGGGGACCGGGGTCACGGTCGAGAGGGGAACGACGACCTTTTCGGCGAAGGTGCCGTCCGGCCACGTGTCCAGGACCGGGACGAACTCCGGTGGCGCGGTGATCCCGAGCAGGGCACGGGCGGGTTCCGGCGGGTCCTGCAGGGTGAGCGACCCGGTGGCCATCGTGAGGCGCCAGGCTTTCATGATCTCGCGACCAGCCGCTCCGACACTGCCCACAGCCGCTGTGCCCCCTCCGGGTCGAGGGCGTAGCGGGCGACGCCGCCGAGGCCGGGGTTACGCCGGTCGATCGTCTCGCACTCGTTGCAGTCGGAGAAGTAGCGGCCGCCGACGGCCTCCAACAGCGGCGAGGTGGCCAGCAGCGTGGACGTCGCCGCCCCCTGCTCGACGGTCTTGATCAGCTCGTCCGGCACCCGGCCTGAGCCCCGCCCCCCGTGTGGCGCTGCAGGTTGGTGTAGATCGCTCCGGGCATCAGTGCGTTGGCGGTGATCCCGTCGGACGCCCACCGGCGGGTCGCCTCGACCGCGAAGAGCACGTTCGCCGTCTTGGACTGGCCATAGGCGAGCCATGGGTCGAAGAGGCGGAAGGCGAAGTGCAGGTCGTCGAACACGACGGGCGAGGTCATGTGGCCCTTCGAGCTCACGACCACGACACGGGCTCCACCGGCGGCAGCGAGTGCCGGGTGCAGCCCGGTGGTCAGCGCGAAGTGGCCGAGGTGGTTGGTGGCGAACTGCAGCTCCCAGCCGTTCGCCGTGTACGTCTCGGGGCTCGCCATCACGCCCGCGTTGTTGACCAGGATGTGCAGCGGCCCCACCCAGGAGGACGTGAAGGCGTGCACGGAGGCCAGGTCGGTGAGGTCGAGCTCGGCGACGTGCGGGGTCGCCCGACCGGTCGTGCCCGCGACGTTCTTCGCGGTGCGGGCGCCCGCCTGCAGGTCGCGCACCGCGAGGGTCACCTC
>DATAYB010000427.1:0-11426 GCA_036272795.1 Pseudonocardia sp. | reverse complement strand
GTGCCAGCTGAGCCGGCGGCGGCACTGCCGATCGGGCTGCTCGCCGGTTACCGGCCTGCCCCGGCCGTGCACGACGAGATGGTCGACGGCGCCGGCCGGCTGCACGGACAGTGGACGCACATCGGCAGGGTGCTCGACGGGCTCGGTCCCCTCGAGCTGACCCGCAGGCGCGGCGAGGCCGCCCGGCTGCTGGCCAACGACGGCGTCAACTACCAGCTCGCCGCCGGGCAGTCCGGCACCGCCCGGCGCTGGGAGCTGGACCCCGTGCCGCTGCTGCTCGGCAGCGCGCAGTGGGCCGAGGTGGAGCGCGGCGTGATCCAGCGCGCCGAGCTGTTGAACCTCGTGCTGACCGACCTCTACGGCCCCCGCCAGCTGCTGCGCACCGGCCTGCTGCCGCCCGAGCTGGTGTTCGGCCACCCCGGGTTCCTGCGCCAGGCCGACGGGATCCGGATCCCCGGCCCGCAGCAGCTGTTCGCCTGCGCGGCCGACCTGGCCAGGGACGGCAAGGGCGACTGGTGGGTGCTCTCGGACCGCACCCAGACCCCGTCCGGCTTCGGCTACGCGCTGGAGAACCGGGTGGTGGTGTCGCGCGTGTTCCCGAGCATGCACCGCGATGCCCAGGTACACCGGCTGGCGCCGTTCTTCCGCACCCTGCGCTCGGCGCTGCAGGCGGCCGCCCCGCCCACCGCCGGCGAGCCCAGGATCGTGGTGCTCTCCCCCGGGCCCTGGAGCGAGACGGCGTTCGAGCACGCGTTCCTGGCCTCCTACCTGGGCTACCCGCTGGTCGAGGGCGCCGACCTGACGGTTCGCGACGGCCGGGTCTGGCTGCGCTCGCTGGGCCAGCTGGAGCCGGTGGACGTGATCCTGCGCCGGGTGGACAGCTCCTACTGCGACCCGCTGGAGCTGCGCTCGGAGTCGCTGCTCGGGGTGCCGGGGCTGGTCGAGGCCTGCCGGGTGGGCAGCGTGTCCGTGGTGAACACCCTGGGCAGCGGCGTACTGGAGAACCCCGGGCTGCTGCCGCTGCTGCCCCGGCTGTGCGAGCGCCTGCTGGGCGAGCCGCTGCGGCTGCCCTCGGTGCCGACCTGGTGGTGCGGCGAGGACGAGGGCCGCCGGTACGTGCTGGCCAACCTGGACCGGCTGGTGGTGAAGACGATCGGGCGCGAGCCCGGCGCCGAGACGCTGCTCGGCTGGGAGCTCAGCGCCGCCGACCGCGACGACCTGCGGCACCGGATCGAGGCCCGCCCGTACGGCTGGGTCGGCCAGGAGCGCCTCGAGCTGGCCACCGCGCCCGCGCTGACCGACACCGGCCTGGCCCCCCGGCACGCGGTGACCAGGGCTTTCCTGGTGGCCCGGCACGACTCCTACGTCGCGATGCCCGGCGGGCTGGCGAGCGTGGCCACCTCGGCCGGCGGTGAGTTCATCGCCGCGCGCGACCGCACGGTGTACAAGGACCTCTGGGTGCTGGCCTCCGAGCCGGAGGACCTCGCCGGCTTCTGGCTGCGCGGCGGGCGGCCGGTCGCCTCGGAGGAGGCCATGTCCTCCCGCGCCGCCGAGAACATGTTCTGGCTGGGCCGCTACGCCGAGCGGGCCGAGGCGCTGGTCCGCCTCCTGCGGGTGGTCACCGACCGGCGCGCCGACTTCCCGGACGGTGTCAACCCGGCCGGCACCGCCTGCCTGCACTCGCTGCTCGGGGCGCTGGCCACGGTCAGCGGCACCCGCCCCGGCTTCCACTCCGACGGCGAGGACATCGGCGGCGAGCTGCTCGCCCTGCTCACCGACGCCACCCGGGCGGGCAGCCTGGCCTTCGCGGTGCGCCGCATGCGGGACGCCGCCTACCCGGTCCGTGACCAGCTCTCCGGCGACACCTGGCTCGTACTCGGCGCGCTGGAGCGCGAGCTGCTGGACCCGGCCGCGCCGACCGCGGGCGCCGCGCTCACCTCCGGCACCCTGTCCCGGGTGCTGACCAGCCTGCTCGCCCTCGGTGGGCTCGCCGGCGAGAGCATGGTGCGCGACCAGGGCTGGCGGTTCCTCGACGCCGGCCGGCGCCTGGAGCGGGCGCTGCAGCTGTGTATCCTGCTGCGCGCCACGGTCACCGTCGGCCACGACACGGCCACCGACAGCCTGCTGCTGGAGTCCGTGCTCACCTCGGCCGAGTCGATCATCACGTACCGGCGCCGGTACCGCTCGCACGCGCAGCTGGCCACCGTGCTCGACCTGCTGCTGCTCGACCCCGAGAACCCCCGCTCGGTCGGCTACCAGGTGGACCGGCTCGGCGAGGACGTGGCCTCGGTCGCCCGCCGCAACGGCGCCACCCGGCTGACGGAGCCGGAGCGGCTGGTGCTGGAGACGGCGACCGCGCTGCGGCTGACCGACCCGACCCCGCTGGCCGAGGCCGACGCCGAGGGTGGCCGGCCCGGGGTGGCGGAGTTCCTGGACCGGGTGGTCAGCCTGCTGGAGCGCACCGGCGAGGCCCTGGACGCCGCGCACTTCACCCACCTGCTGCCCCAGCAGCCGATGCCGACGCCGGCCGACGCCGGTACCGCCACCCACCTGCGACTGGTCTGAGCCATGGCGTACGAGGTCACCCACCGCACCGAGTACCGGTACCCGTCGACGGTGTCGTCCAGCTTCGGCGAGATCGTCATGCTGCCGCGCGAGCTGGCCGGCCAGTCCTGCCTGCGCAGCGAGCTGACCATCGACCCGGAGCCGCACGACCTGCGCGAGCGGCTGGACTTCTTCGGCAACCGGACGGCCTACTTCGCCGTGCTCGCG
The DNA here is from genome assembly GCA_036272795.1 of Pseudonocardia sp. GTDB lineage: Bacteria > Actinomycetota > Actinomycetes > Mycobacteriales > Pseudonocardiaceae > Pseudonocardia. The sequence continues at coordinate 8,654 of DATAYB010000427.1, read as the reverse complement.
CCACACACGCGGCTCTCGGTGACCGCGACCAGCCTGGTCCGCGTGCACGACCGGCAGGTCCAGCCGTCGGTGGAGTCCGAGCGCCCCTGGGAGCGGGCCAGCGACCGGGGCGCGCTGGCCGACCCCGACGTGCTGGACGCGAGCCAGTTCGTGCTCGACTCGCCGCTGGTGACCAGCTCGGAGCAGCTCGCCGAGTACGCCGCGCCGTCCTTCCCGCCCGGCCGGCCGGTGCTGGCCGCCGTCGTCGACCTGTCCTCCCGGATCCACCGCGACTTCGAGTTCCTGCCCGGGGTCACCGAGGTCAAGACGACGATCGAGGAGGTGTTCGCCCGCCGCGCCGGGGTCTGCCAGGACTTCGCGCACGTGGCGATCGGCTGCCTGCGCTCGCTCGGGCTGGCCGCGCGGTACGTCAGCGGCTACCTGGAGACACGGCCGCCGCCCGGTCAGGCCCGCCTCGCCGGGGCCGACGTATCGCACGCCTGGGTGTCGGTGTTCGTGCCGGGCGCCGGCTGGGCGGACGTCGACCCGACGAACGACCAGCTGGTCAACGACCGCTACGTGACGACAGCGTGGGGCCGCGACTACACTGACGTACCGCCGCTGAAGGGTGTGATCTTCACCCAGGGCGATGTGCAGGAGATGCGGGTCAGCGTGGATGTGATCCCGGTACCTGATCCCGAGTAGTCGCGTCAGATTCGGGTATCAAGAGGAGTGCTCTCCTTTCGCTGTCCCCGCTGCGCGCAGCTGGTCTTCTTCGAGAACACCGTCTGCCTTCGCTGTGGGCTCGCCCTCGGCTTCGCCGCCGAACGGCAGACCCTGGTCGAGTTCGACCCCGACTCGGGCGCCCGGCGCTGCGCGAACCAACGGATCGCGGTGTGCAACTGGCTGGTCTCCGGCCCGGACGACCTCTGCCTGTCCTGCCGGCTGACCCGGACGCGGCCGCCGGACTCCGACGAGAGCGCGCTCGCCGCCTTCGCCGACGCCGAGGCAGCCAAGCGCAGGGTGGTGTTCCAGCTGCTCGATCTCGGCCTGCCGGTGGTGTCGTGGGCGGAGCGGCCCGGTGGGCTCGGCTACGACCTGCTGTCCAGCCACCACGAGAACGTCACGATCGGCCACCTCGACGGCATCGTCACGATCGACCTCGCCGAGTCCGACGACCCGTACCGGGAACAGGTCCGCCTGGAGATGGGCGAGCCGTACCGCACCATGCTCGGGCACATGCGGCACGAGACCGGCCACTACTACTGGACCGTGCTGGTCGAGCGGACCGAGCGGCTGGCCGGCTTCCGGGCGCTGTTCGGTGACGAGCGGGCCGACTACGGCGAGGCGATGGCGCGGCACTACGCCCAGGGCGCGCCGGCCGGCTGGCGGGGCGAGTACGTCAGCGCCTACGCCGCGATGCACCCGTGGGAGGACTGGGCGGAGACGTTCGCGCACTACCTGCACATCCGCGACACGCTGCAGACCGCCGCCGCGTTCGGCATGCGCATCGACGCCGCCGAGCAGTCGCTGTCCGCCGACCCGGCCGTGCACGCCGACCGCGAGCCGTTCGAGTCGATCCTGGACGACTGGCTGCCGCTGACGTACGCACTCAACGCCGTCAACCGCAGCATGGGCCGCGACGACCTCTACCCGTTCGTCCTCAGCCCCTCGGCCGTCCGCAAACTGACCTGGGTACACCGCATCACCATCAGCCACGCCAACCAACCCACCCGCCACGCCGCCTGACCTGGACCGCGTCCCGGATCGCAAGGTGTCGGCGGGACCACGTGGTCGGGCGTGGCGGCGAGGCGATGTGGTGTGCGAGCCATGGGCGACCGGCGGGTTCGCAGGTGATGGGCGAGAATTGTCGTGGCTGCCCACGAGCCGGAGCCCGGGTCGGCGGGTGCAGCACCGATGGAGGACCTGATGCGGCCAGCCCAGCACCAGACCGGCAAGGGATGCGCGTGACGGCCACGCTCGGAGCAGCGCGAGCGGCTCGTGCCGGGGTGGACGGCGGCCGGTGTGCCGCGCTGACCGCCGCGATGGTGCAGTGCGACACGCGGAACCCGCCCGGCGACGAGAGCCCGGTCATCCCGCTGCTCGTCGACGTGCTGCGTGAGCTGGGCGCGCGGCCGGAGGTGTTCGAGCCCGCACCAGGGCGGACCTCGCTGCTGGCGACCGTGCCGGCCGACTCGGCCGCCTTCACCGGCCCACCGGCACCGGCTCCGGCCCGGCCGACTCTGCTGGTCAACGGCCACCTCGACGTGGTGCCCGTCGTCGAGGAGGACTGGTCGGTGCCGCCGTTCGGCGCAGTGATCAGGGACGGCCGGCTCTACGGCCGGGGCGCGTGCGACATGAAGGGCGGCATCGCGGCCGCCATCGAGGGGTTGCGCGCCTGCACGGCCGCCGGTGTCCGGCCGGCCTGCGACGTGACGTTCCATCTGGTCGCCGACGAGGAGACCGGCGGGCGGTGGGGCACCGAGGCGCTGCTGCACAGCGGCCGGATCGAGGCCGACGCCGCGATCGTGCCGGAGCCGAGCGAGCTGGGTATCGGGGTCGCGGAGCGCGGCACCCTGATCGCGGAGATCACCGTCACCGGCCGGGCCGCACACGGTAGCGACCCGGCGCGCGGCCGCTCGGCCGTCGCCGACGCCGCCCGGCTCGTGCTGGCCCTGCAGGAGGTCGACTTCGGCGACCCGGCGCACCCGCTGCTCGGCTCCCCCACCTGCAACGTCGGCACGATCGCCGGGGGCACCGCGCCGAACATCGTGGCCAGCGCGGCGACGCTGCGGGTGGACCGCAGGCTGCTGCCGGGGCAGACCAGGGAGCAGGCCGTCGCCACGCTGCGCGCCGTGCTGGACCGCGCCGCGCCGGACGTGGACTACCGGCTGGAGGTGCTGGCGTTCGTCGAGGCGTCCGAGCTGGCCGCCGAGCACCCGTTCGTCGACGTGCTGCGCATCGCCTGCGAGCCGGCGCGGCGCCCGGTGCGAGGGCTGTACCTGGGCACCGACGCCCGGTTCCTGCGCAACCAGCTGGGCATCCCCACGGTCGTCTACGGGCCGGGGTCGATGACGCTGGCGCACACGGCCGACGAGTACGTCCCGCTGGCGGAGCTCACCGAGGCGGCGGGCTCGTTCGCCTCGGTCTACGCGAGCTTCACCGGGGTCACCGGCGCAAGGTGACCGCCTCGGCTACCTTGGCACATCGGCGGCTCGCCACATCGGCGGCGAAGTCCCGCGGCAGGCGGGGTCCCCGAGCCGTTTCACCCCGATGCCGACCTCGGCGGACCTGTCCCGGACCGCCGGGCCCCGCTCAGCCGGCCAGCCAGCTGTACGCCGTCTGCGGCGAGATCTTCAGCGCGCGGGCCATCGCCCGGGTCTCCAGGCCGTGCTCCTTGCCCGCCGCCAGCAGCTCGCGCTGGCGTTCGCGCAGCTCCTCGATCCGGGCGGCCACCTCGGCCATCTCACCGAGCAACTCCTCGGCGGCCGGCCCGGCACCCGCGCGGGAGCGGCCCACCCCGGGCCTGCTGAACCGGCGCACCTCGTCGGCGTCCCAGCGGCGGCGCTGCCCGTCCAGCCCGGGCAACGGCGCCGGGGCCTGTCCCCTGGACACGTAGCCCAGCCAGGTCCCGGTCTTCACGCCCCAGGCGGCGGCGCACTCCTCGCTGGTCCAGACCTCGGCCACGGTCCGCGCCCTCCTGTCCTGTCGTCGTCAACGCGGGGTCAACACCGGAACACTAATCTGCGCCAGCTACGTCTCTCCCCGAGGAGCGCCCCATGGCGAACGCGCTGGTGTCCTGGCTCGAGTTCCACGCGGGCTGGCACCCCGACCGGACGGCGACGGTCGACCTGGCCACCGGCCGCAGGCTCAGCTACCGGGAGCTGAGCGGGCGGGTCCGCGCGATCGCGCATGCCCTGGCCGGGCTGGGGGTCGGCCGTGGCGACCGGGTCGCGGTGCTCTCCCGCAACGATGTGCGCACCTTCGAGGTGCTGTACGCGTGCGCGCATCTCGGCGCGATCTGCGTGTTGCTGAACTGGCGCCTTGCCGAGCCCGAGCTGGCGGAGATCACGCTGGATGCGGAGCCGGCCGTGCTGATCGCGGAGAGCCACGTGGCCGAGCTGGCCGACCGGTTGGCCAAGGGCCTGGTCAGCGGCCCAGCCGACACCGCCAGGACGCCGCACCGGATCACCTGGGCGTCCGAGGCCGGCGAACCGGACGACTACGAGCAGCTCGCCATCGCGGCACCACCGGCCGACTGGGCTCCCGCGGACGTCGACGTCGACTCCCCGTGGACGATCCTGTACACCTCCGGCACCACCGGCCGCCCCAAGGGCGTGCTCGCCACCCACCGCAACCTGCACGCGAGCATGCTCGGGATCGCCCTGGCCGGCGGGATCGACGCGAGCTCGCGCTGCCTGACCGTGCTGCCGACCTTCCACGTGGCCGGCCTCGGCCTGTTCGCCAACCCGGTGCTGCTGATGGGCGGCACCGTCGTGGTGATGCGCCAGTTCGACCCCGCCGCCGCGCTCGAGCTGCTGCGCACGCCCGAGAGCGGCACCGGGAGCGACACCGACGGCGACACCGGGAGGATCACGCACTTCACCGGAGTGCCGGCCAACTTCCAGTTCATGGCCCAGCTGCCCGAGTTCGACTCCGCCAGGTTCGATCGTGTGACCTCGGCCGTCGGCGGCGCCCCCGTGCCGCACTCCCTGATCGAGACCTGGTCGGCACGCGGCATGACGATGATGACGGTGTACGGCATCACCGAGGCCGGCGCGACCGTCATCGCGGTGCCACCGGGGCGCGCGCTGGCCAAGAACGGCACCATCGGGCTGCCGCTGCTGCACGCCCGGTGTCGGGTTCGCCGCGTCGACGACGCCCCGGTGGGCGCCGGTGAGGTCGGTGAGCTGCGGATCCGGGGCGACCTGGTGACGCCCGGCTACTGGCGCCGGCCCGAGGCGACGGCTGCCGCGTTCGACGCCGAGGGCTGGTTCCGGACCGGCGACGCCGCCCGGGTCGACGAGGACGGCTACCTCGTGCTCGTCGACCGCTGGAAGGACATGTACATCTCCGGCGGCGAGAACGTGTACCCGGCCGAGGTGGAGAACGTGCTGTACGCGCACCCCGAGGTGTCCCAGGCGGCCGTCGTCGGCGTACCGGACGAGCGGTGGGGCGAGACCGGTGTCGCGTTCGTCGTCGCCGCCCCTGGCACGGACCCCGAGGCGACCCAGTTGCGCACCTGGTGCGCCGACCGGATCGCGCGCTACAAGGTGCCCAGCCGGGTGCTGCTCGTCGACGAGCTGCCCCGCAACGCCACCGGCAAGGTGGTCAAACCGGTGCTGCGCGAACAGCTCGGCGGCTGACCCTCGGGCACCACCATCGGGTCGGCGCAACCGGGCGCCGACCGCGCCGCGCTGTCCTACACTCGGGCGCTCAACCCCGCACAGGCGCCGCGTGCGGTCCGTGCCGAGAAGGAGACGGTGTTGCCAGGGCCGACGACGCCGGGCGCGTTACCGAGCTCCTCCCCCAGCGAGGTGGAGCACCCGCTCGCCGGCCTGCCTGAGCTGCTCTTCGAGGTCGCCGACGTACTGAACCTGGAGGCGCCGACCGAGGCCGGGCTGGCCGAGCTGCCGGCCTCAGAGCTCGAGGTGCTGCGCCTGGTCACCCTGTTCCCGGGGTGCGGGATCATGTTCCTGAGCGGCCGCACGAAGATGCACCAGGCGAACATCAGCGCCACCGTGCGCTCCCTGGTCGGGCGTGACCTGGTGGTCAAGGAGCCCGACGAGCGCGACCGGCGGGCGGTGCGCCTGTACGCCTCGACGAAGGCCACGCAGGACCTCGAGCTGCTGCGCAAGATCTGGCTGCGCCGCGTGCTGACCGCGTTCGAGGCGGCCGGCATCGGCGACGACGAGCGCTGCCGGCTGCTGGAGAACCTCGCCGCCCTGCGCCGCAACCTCTGACACCGGCCCCAGCCGCGGGGCTCAGAGCAGCAGGATCAGCGCCCGGCTGGACGGCGCGGCGGACACCGCGAAAGTGTCGCCGGCACCCTCCATCGAGAAGATCTCCCCCTCGCCGAGCGCGACCGGGCCGGCCTCGGTCTCCAACCGGTAGCGGCCTGCGAGGACCCACACCGCGGTGGCCCCGGGGCCGACCCGCCAGGACGCCCCGGACATGACGTCCGACCGGAGCGAGACGACCAGCGTCGTCCGGACTTCCCCCGTCATGGCGGCGCTGGCGGCCCCGGACGGCCCACCCTGACCGAGCGAGTCGCGGCTGGCCCCTGCGAAGACCACGGCCTTCGGCCCGGGCAGCGGCGGCCCGGGCCGCGTGGTCCCGGATCGTGTCGTGCCTGGCAAGGTCGTCCCTGGCAGCGCGGCCCCGGGCCGCGTGTCGGGGAGCCGCCAGTGCGGACCGCGGCGACCGAACAGCTCCGGCAGCGGCTCGAAGCCAGCCGGCGCATATACCTCGAGCGCCCTGCCCTGCTCGCGGCCGAGCACCTCGAACTGGTGCGGCGCACCCCTCGGAACCAGCAGCAGGTCGCCGGCTCGCAGGTGGTGCACCGCGCCGCTCACGGTCAGCCGGTACTCCCCCTCGATCACGTAGAAGCACTCGACGGCGTCGTCGTGCGCGTGCAGCGGGACGCAGGCGCCGGGTGCGCTGGTCGCCTCGGTGAGGCTGTAGCCACCGGCGGTGCTCGCGCGGTCCGCGACGACCCGGTAGGTGTGGCCGGCGGCCGGAGGCGAGGTCCGGCCGGGACCATCGCCCGAGGGGTGTTCTTCGGCGGGGTCCTGGAACGTCATCGCCGGTCGTCCCGCTCGACGGAGTACAGCGCGGGCAGGGCCGGGAACTCGCGCCACTCCGGTTGGCCGACCATCCCTCGGAACTTCTCGCCGTGCGCGGCGTCGAACTCGGCCGCGGAGTCCCAGCTCGCCACGTTGACGTAGCGCAGGCGGGCGTCCGCATCGAGCGAGCGGTGCAGCCGGCGCCACTGGAAGCCGGGCTGGGCGCACATGAACCCGTCGATCCGCGACCACAGTTCGAGGAACGCCGCGTCCCGCCCGGGGGGCACCTCGAAGCAGTTGATGAAGACGACCTCCGCCATATAGTTATAGAACCATATACATTGCCTGGGGCATAGCTCCAACGGGGTGTGCCGGTGGCCGTGCACCGGCGCCGGGGCGGCCCGAACCCCGAACTAGGCGACCGCGGTCAGGTGCGCGTTGCCGAGCCTATCGAGCAGGCCGGGGGCGCCGTGATGGCGGAACCACTCGATTCCGTAAGCCGCCTCGAAGTCGCCGGCCGGCAGGAGCGCCGGGTCGACCTGGCTGGCGTGCGCGGTGATGGCGGCGCGCTTGCTCGCGAGATACTCGGGACCGCCTGTGACGGCGAGCGTGATCTCGGCGGTGGCCCTGCCGAAATCGACCGAGGCGGCGTGCGCGGCGCCGTGCACCAGGTGCCCGCCGGGCGCGGTGACGTGCAGGTGCTCCCGGTCGACGGTCATCTGGTAGCTCGCCGCGCCGATCATCCCGGCGGCCGCGCGGCCGACCCGGTGGGTGCTGACATGGTCGGGATGGCCGTAGATGCCGGGCTCGTCGTCGTAAATCAGCGTCTCGGCGCCCTCGGCGACGGCGAGCTCGGCAACCCGGCGGGCCAGCCGCAACGGGTCGGCGCCCGCGAGCGCCCTCGGATGGGTCCCGCTCGCCAAGCCCGGCAGGCCGGAGTCGCGCTGGCCGAGCAGCACCAGCCGGGACACCCCGAGCAGCTCGGCGGAACGCTCCAGCTCGGCGGTGCGCCGGGCCGCGATGTCCTCCCCCGGACCGAGCGGCACCCGCGACTCGCCCAGCTCACCGGCGGTGGCCAGCACGAGCACGACGCGGGCGCCGGCGTCGGCGAGCCGCCGCAGGGTGATACCGGTGAAGATCGCCTCGTCGTCGGGGTGCGCATGCAGCGCGAGGACAGAGTGGCCGCGAAGATCGGGCGTGCTGAGCATCATGTGTGATCACAGACGTGCGGGGCCGCGTGGGCGGCCGGTCTACGGGGCGGCGGTCAGCTGGTGCGACAGCTGCGACAACACCCCGGACAGCAGCAACCCAGGAACGGGTAGCTGGTCCGCGTGATCACGTCACACAGTATGCCAGGCGCGCCGCCCGGAGTGGAATCGGCCTGTGCCCAACCCCACCCACCAGCGGCGACACGCCCGCCCGGTCGGCCTCTTGTTACCGAGCTGCACACGAGGCAGCCCCAGCCACCCGCAAACCGGCCGGTGGTTACCGAACTCCACACGAGGCAGCCCCAGCCGCCCGCAAACCCGCCTGCCGTTACCGAACTCCACACCAGGCAGACCCACGGCGCCCAGAACCTGCCTCCTGTGCAGCTCGGCAACAACACGCAGCCACGCGAGCGACCCCAGGCCGGTCAAAGCCCGACCGGCGGCCGGCACAGCCCGCCGCGCCCGCCAGCCGGGCAGCCCGACCGGCGGCCGGGGCGTCCCGCCGCGCCCACCAGCCCGCCGGGCACCCCACCCGCCGGGCGCCCGCCCAGCTCAGGCGCTCCGGATGGGGTCGGCGACGAGTACCTGGGTACCGATCAGGGCGACGTCGACGGAGTCGCCGATACCCAGCGCGGCGGACTGCACACTCGGGCTGTCCACGAGCACGGTGATCTCCTCGCTG
>DATAYB010000426.1:0-23335 GCA_036272795.1 Pseudonocardia sp. | reverse complement strand
GGCAACCGGCACGCTGGTGAACTGGGCCGGCCAGCAGGGCGCCGAGGTCACCCGGAACGAGGTCATGGGCCGGGTGAAGCTCGGCACCAGCGGGGCGCAGCCGCAGATGACGATCAAGGCCCCTGGCAACGGCACCATCGCGGTGAACAACGCCGTCGAAGGGCAGTGGGTCACCGCCGGCACCAACCTGGCCACCGCGTACGACTTCAACAAGATCTACGTGACCGCCCGGGTCGACGAGACCGACGTCGCCGACATCCACCCCGGCGCCCAGGTTGACGTCGACGTCGACGCCTTCCCCGGCGTGCCCGTCACCGGCATCGTGACAGAGGTACAGGGCGCGGCGGCCAACCAGTTCTCCCTGTTCCCCGAGTCCAACAGCACGGGCAACTTCCAGAAGGTCACCCAGGTGATCGCGGTCCGCGTCGCGTTCACCAACACCGGCGGCGTGCAGCTGGTGCCCGGCATGAACGTCACCGTGCACATCCATAAGCAGTAGCCACACCGCACCGCCCGATGGCCCGTACCCGCAGGGGTGCGGGCCATCGGTCTGTGCGGACGCTCACTCGCCGCAGAGCCGGCCCGGGGCCCGCCATAGGCGAGGATGAGACAGTGTTCGCCACCACTGTGCTGCTGGATCTCGACGGCACCCTCGTGGACTCCGCCGCCGGCATTCTCGGCTCCCTGCGCGAGGCCTTCGACGAGCTGGGCCTGCCCTGGACGGAGGCCGAGCTGGGCACCCAGCTGCTCGGGCCGCCGATGTACGAGACGCTGCCGCCGATCATCGGCGTCGACGCCACCCGCGAGGTCGTACCCGTGTACCGCCGCATCTACGCCGAGCGCGGGCTGCTCAGCTCCACGCCCTATCCCGGTGTCGACGAGCTGCTGCGGACCCTGTCCGATGGCAACCGGCGGATCGCGCTGGCGACGAGCAAGGTGGAGTACTCCGCGCGCCGGATACTGGACGACCAGGGCTGGACCCCCCTGTTCACCGCCATCGTCGGCGACACCGACGACGCCGGGCGCCCGACGAAGTCCGCCGTGATCGCCGAGGCCATGCGCCAGCTCGACGCCGCCCCGGGTGACACGGTGATGGTCGGCGACCGCAGCCACGACGTGGTGGGCGCGCTCGACAACGGCCTGGCCTGCATCGGCGCCGGCTGGGGCTACGGGCGCCCGGGTGAGCTGACCGGCGCGGGCGCGACCTCGGTCTGCGAGACGGTGGCCGACCTCGGCGAGGCGCTGGGCACCGCGTAGGACGCCGGGCACCGCGAAGCTCGTCCGGCGCACGTGGATGACCTGTCTACGCCGGCCTGGGAGACTGCACCTCTCGGAGTGGCCCGGTTGTCGGGCGGCGCGCGCGGGAGGAGCTGGGCATGCCGTTGTGGGACATCGCGCGGCGACCGGCAGGCGAGCAGTTCGACTACTGGCGCGAGGTGATCTGCCAGGCCTTCGTGCCGCTGACGCCGGAGCGCACCACCGACCGCGCCGGCTTCCCCAGCGAGGTCGAGGAACGGCCGCTGGGCACGACGAACCGGGCCAGCATCCGCTCCCAGCCGCAGCGGGTGGCGCACGGCCGCCGCGAGGTCGGCCACTCCAGGGGTGCGTACTACTTCGTGAACCTGCAGCTGGCGGGGCGCTGCGCGGTGCGCCAGGGGCGGGCTGAGTCGGTACTGACCCGGGGCCAGTTCGCCGTGCTCGACACCACCGAGCCGTACTACTTCGACTTCGACTCCGACTGGCGGATGCTGTCGTTCCGGGTGCCGCACGAGCAGCTGCGCGGCCGCCTCGCCGACCCCCGGCTCGGCACCGGGATCGCCATCGACGCCACCACCGGCACCGGCGCCGTGGTCGCGGCCCTGATGCGGTCGCTCTGGGAGCTGGACGGGCCGATCGGTGCCGGTGCGGCCGCCGAGCTCGAGCAGTCGTTCGCGTCGGTGACCGCCGTGGCGATGGGCTCCGTGCCGCCCGACCCCTCCGGCGGGGACCAGCTGAGCCACCCGGGCATCCGGGCCGCGGTGCTGCGCTTCGTGCTGGCCAACCTCGGTGACCCCGACCTCTCGGTGGCCAGGGTGTGCCGGCAGTTCGCGATCTCACCCCGGCTGCTGCACCTGCTGTTCTCCGACCAGCCCGCGTCGTTCGCCGGCACGGTGCGGGCGCTGCGCCTGGAGCGGTGTGCCCGGCTGATCGCCGACCCCGCGTCCACCGCCTCGATCACCGAGATCGCCGCGCGGCACGGCTACCCCGACCCGGCCTCGTTCAGCCGGGCGTTCCGGCGCCAGTTCGGCGTCGCGCCCAGGGACGTACGCGGCCGGCCGGAGTCGGACGTACGCGGCCGGCCGGAGTCGCTGCTGCCAGGGCAGTTGGCGGCGGGTGCACCGCCAGCTGGGCCGCTACCGCCGGCTCAGCTCTCGCCGAGCCAGGTGCCCGACGGGTCGTAGCCGGGGTCGGCGAGCATCGCGTGCAGCTGGCGCCTGCGCACGCCGAGGTTGCCGCCGTCGAAGATCGGGTAGACCAGCGCGTCCCGCAGGATCTCGGCCAGCGGGTTCTGCTCGCTGTAGCTCTCGATGCCGACCACCCGCATCAGGTCGGTGATCACCCGCACGGCCGTCTCGGAGCCGAAGATCTTGGCATGCAGGGCGAGCTCGGCGGCGGCCGGCGACCCGGTGTCCAGCGCATGGCAGGCCTTCCAGCACAGGTAGCGGACCGCCTCCATGGCCCCCTTGGCGTCCGCCAGCGCGTAGCCGACGGCCTGGTGCTCGACGATCGGCACTGCCCCGGCGCGGCGCTGCGACCTGGCGAACTCGAGCGCGAACTCGAACGCAGCGCGCATCTTGGCCAGCGCGAACACGCCGACCAGCGCGGCGGTCGGCACGAAGCTGCCCGTCACGATCGCCCGGCCGGCGCCGGGGCCGCCGAGGATGTGGCGCCGCGGCACCCGCACGTCACGCAGGGTCACCGTGGGCACCTGGTGCGCCCGGTGCCCGAGCAGGTCCAGGCTCTCCTCCAGCACGATGCCCTCGGCGGGACCGGGCACCAGGATCACCGAGAGTGCCTCGTCCGGCGAAGCGTTCGGGTCGGTCCGGCAGACCACGGCCAGCAGCTCCGGCCCGTGCCCGTCCCAGCCGCCGGCGCTGGACACCCACCGCTTCGCCCCGTTGATCACCCAATCGTCGCCGTCCAGCACGGCGGTGGTGCGCACCCCCTCGGCCGGTGCCGGAGCATCCCAGTTCGCACTGCCGCCCGGCTCGCTGAACGCGAACGCCGCCAGCGGGGCTCCCTCGGTCGCCAGGAACGGCCCGAGGTGCTCCGCACACTGCTCCGGGCTGCCGGCTGCCATCAGCGGGGTGAGCCCCAGTGTGACCGCGAACAGCGTCAGCGACACGTTGGAGTCGACGGCCGCGAACTCCTCGGCGATCAGCGCGAGGTCGACCATGCCCTGGCACTCCCCGCCCACCGGGGCCGGCAGGATCTTGCGCAGCCAGCCCGCCGCGACGACCTGCTCGTAGATCGGCCGGGTCGCCTGCCAGCGCTCGTCGGGCGTCGCCAGGTGCCGGGTCGCCGGGCCCACCTCGGTGAGCACCTTGGCGGCGAGGTCCCGGGCGGCCAGCCGCAGCTCCCGCTGCTCGGCGGTCAGGGTGAAGTCGATGGCCATCCCGGCTCGCTCCTCTTCTCAGCCGGCCGCCGCACGGGCGACCGGACGCGCACCCCGACAGCCTGGCCCGCACAGGGTCCGGGATCTTGGCCGTGCGTGCACGTCGAGTTGGCATCCCGTGCACGCCCGTCCGTGTCGCCGCCCAGATCTTTAGGACTAAAGACATCCGCTATGCTGACTGCATGCGCACGGACGCCGTCGACGAGATCACCACACAGTGGACCCGGGAGAAGCCGGGCCTGGCGCTGGACTCGATCGGAGTCGTCGCCCGCATCCTGCGGATCGCGAAGCTGATCTCCGACGAGCGGCGTGCCGTGCTCAGCCAGCTGAACATCGACACTGCCACGTTCGACCTGATCGCCACGCTGCGGCGTAGCGGGCGACCGTACCGGATGAGCCCGACCGAGATCGCCCGCGACTGCCTGGTCAGCGGCGGCGCGATCAGCCAGCGGGTGACCAGGGCCGAGGCTGACGGTCTGGTCCGGACAACGCGGACCGACTCCGGCAAGCGGACCCTGTGGGTGGAGCTGACCGACCGGGGGCACCGGATCGTCGAGCGTGACATCGAGGTGCTGATCGGCCGGGAGCGGGAGCTGATCGCCCACCTCGCCGGCACCGACCGCGACCACCTGGCCGACCTGCTCCGAACCCTCCTCGCCGGCCTGACCCCCGCCGAGGCCCGGGCGCACGCGGGTGCCCCGACGGCGGAACCAGCCCACCCCGTGGGTGCGCCCGCGTCCGACTAGACGATCTGTGTCGTTCCGGTGCTCCGGGGTGGAGGACCGTCAGTTCCGAGGGGTCCCTGCGGCGAGCGGAGGCCGGTCGATGGTCACGGCCGGCGGCCCGACGTTCCGCGCGAAGGCGGAGTGCGGACGGCGCCAACTGCACGCAGGCAGCCGACGGCCCGACTTCGCACGGCGCGCTGTCACTTCGCACGGCGCGCTGTCACTTCGCACGGCGCGCCTTCACTTCGCACGGCGCGCCTTCACTTCGCACGGCGCGCCTTCACTTCGCACAGTCTGCGGAGTATGCGAAGTGACGGGACGGTGTGCGAAGTGGCGGTGGACGCGGTGACGGGGACGGCGTGCCCCGGGTGGGACGGCGTGCCCCGGGTGGGACGGCGTGCGTCGGAGGAGCGGCGGTCAGGTGGTGCCGGGCAGGGGCGTGTCGGAGGTGGCGGCGATGTGGGCGGCCATGACGGCGGCTGCCTCGGGGGCGTCGCTGCCCGGGGTGGCGTCGGCGACCGTGCGGTGCGCGAGCAGGGACTCCACAGCCCCGGCGAGCGACTCAATCCAGCTCGCCGGCCCGCTCAGCCCCCCGCCCACAGAACACCGCGCCGGAGCGACCCCTTGAAATTGACCCTCACAGATCATCTAGCCGAGGCGGTGGCCCCCTGCGTCCGACCAGTGACGGCGAAGGCGAGACGCTGGGACGCCCAGCGGATCCGCTCGTCCCGACAGCACCCTCCGTCCGACTTGTCACGGGAAGAAGACACGACAGGTCCGACTTGTCACGCCCAATTGACGCGACAAGTCGGGCGGTGAACGCCGCGGAACGCGGGTGCGGCGGAGTGCCCGGCGGCGACGGTCGAGGTTGCACAGCTCGCGCCGGCTCCCAGCTCATGATCCGGCCCCGCCCCCCGACCACCACCTCGTAGTGGCACATTCCGTGATCATCAGGGCGTCAAGGCTTTTCGATCAAGGTCCGCGCAGCCCTCACGTCCTGATGATCACGGGCGGGCGGGAGGCCGCCAGGCACGCACCAAGCCCGTGCCGTTCGGGTGGCGGCAGCACTCGTGTGGGCGGCGCCGGCATTCCCCAACCCGACAGGGTTCGCCCAATAGGGGCAGGTCAGGAGACGTGGGCCACCTCGTCCGGGAATCTCGATAACGTCTCGCGCCCGCGCACCGACAAGTGGTACGGAGGTGATCATCGAATGGATCCGGAGTTCAGCCCGCTGCCCGCGTTCCTGCTCGACAAGCTCGTCGAGCTGGACGCCTGCGACGGCTACATCGTGCTGGTGCTCGACCCGCAGACCGCGGAGACCGATGCGCACGGCCCGTACGACGGAATGGACGCGCTCGACGTCGCGGACAGGTTGCGCCATGACTTCGACATGGCCGGACTGCCGGACGTCGAGGTCACCGTGACCCGCCTGCACCGGCCCGCACCGGCCGAGCACAGCCACGCCGCTTGACCCGGCCGGCGCGGCACCCGCCGCCCGGCCGCGTTCAACCCAACGCCAGCGACCCACCAACCGACCCGACCCGGCCGCGCCCGTCCCAACCGAGCGCGGCCCGCCCGAACCCAGCAACCGCCCGACCCCAGCAACCGCCCGAACCCAGCAACCGGCCGAGCTCAGCGACCCAGGCCGTGGAGCACGCGGTCCACGGCGTCAACGGCCCGGTCGAGCTCCTCGACCGACACGGTCAACGCCGGCCGCAGCCGCAGGCTGGACGCCCCGCAGCCGAGCATGATCACGTGCTCGTCCTCGCGCAGCCGAGTGATGACCTTGTCGCGCAGCTCCGCGTCCGGCAGCGTGACCGCGCACATCAGGCCCCGGCCGCGCACCTCGGTGACCACCGGGTGGTCCGCCGCCAGCTCACGCAGCCGGGTCAGCAGCCGCACGCCGAGGGTCGCCGCGCCCTCGATCAGGCCGTCACACTCGATCACCTCGAGGATCCGGCGGGCGCGCACCATGTCGGTCAGGTTGCCGCCCCAGGTGGAGTTGATCCGGGACGACACGGTGAAGGCGTTGTCCGCGATGTCATCCACCCGGCGCCCGGCCATCACGCCGCAGACCTGGGCCTTCTTGCCGAACGCGACGACGTCGGGCTGCACGTCGAGCTGCTGGTAGGCCCAGGCGGTGCCGGTCATGCCGACCCCGGTCTGCACCTCGTCCAGCACGAACAGCGCGTCGAACTCGTGACACAGCGCCTGCATCGCGCGCAGGAACTCCGGGCGGAAGTGGTTGTCACCGCCCTCCCCCTGGATCGGCTCGGCGATGAAGCAGGCGATGTCGTGGGGGTTTGCCTCGAAGGCGGCACGCGCGGCGGCCAGCGCGGCGCGCTCCGCGGCCTCGACGTCAGCGCTGCCATTGATCGCCGGTGCGGGAATTCGCGGCCAGTCGAACTTCGGGAACCGGGCGACCTTGTTCGGGTCGGTGTTGGTGAGTGACATCGTGTAGCCGCTGCGGCCGTGGAAGGCGTGCTCGAGGTGCAGCACCTGGGTGCCGAGCGCCGGGTCGATGCCGTGCCCCTCGTTCCACCGGCTCTTCCAGTCGAACGCGATCTTCAGCGCGTTCTCCACGGCCAGCGCGCCGCCGTCGATGAAGAACAGGTGCGGCAGCGCCGCGTCACCGAGCACCCGGGCGAAGGCGTCGACGAAGCGGGCCATGGGCACGGTGTAGACGTCGGAGTTGCTCGGCTTGTTGACGGCGACCGCCGCCAGCTCGCGCAGGAACACCTCGTCGCGGGCCAGGCCGGGGTGGTTCATGCCGAGGGCGGACGAGGCGAAGAACGTGAACATGTCGAGGTACTCGGTGCCGTCCCGGGCATCGACCAGCGTCGATCCCTGGGACCGGTCGAGATCGAGCACCATCTCGAAGCCGTCCACGAGCAGGTGGCCGGCGATGGACGCGTGGACATCGGCGGCCAGGAGGCCGGCGGGGGCTGGACACGTCATCGTCATGCCCCGCAGTTTACCGTAAATAATCCGTCAAAATCAGGGTCAAACCGTATCTTTTCCCGTCAATGGCGAGTCGACAGGTGGTTGTGCCTGACGCTCGAAGGACGTCTGCAGCACCACGGTCGTCCGGGTCGCGACGTTGGCCCGCTTGCGGATCTCGCGGATCAGCGTCTCCAGCGCGGTGGGCGTGGCGACCCGGACGAACAGGATGAAGCTGGCGTCCCCGGCGACCGAGTGGCACGACTCGATCTCCGTAAGGTGCGCGATCATGTCGGGGATCTCGTACTCGTAGCTGGGGTCCAGCGGCGTCAGCGAGATGAACGCGGCCAGCGGCAGACCGACGGCCTCCGGGTCGACGAGCGCGGTGTAGCCCCGGATCACGCCGTCCGCCTCGAGCCTGCGCACCCGCGCCTGCACTGCCGACACCGACAGCCCGGTCTCCTTGGCGAGGCTCTTCAGCGTCTGGCGGCCGTCGGCCACCAGCAGGGCCGCCAGCATCTTGTCCGTCGCATCGTCGAGCTCTCGCGCCATGGGCGCAGACTCTAGATCTAGTTCGCGACTTACTCGGAGCCGCGCGGGCTCTCCTCGACCGCGCGGAGCAGGCCGTCCTCGGAGTAGGCCACGTGCATCAGAGAGGTCGCGTGGGCGAGCGCCGGGTTTCGCCGCTCCAGCGCGTCGAGGATCGCCGCGTGCTGCTCCACCGTGGCGGAGCGGATGTCGGCGCGCAGCTGGGCCCGCCAGGTGCGCAACCGGACGGTCGGGGCGGACAGGCCGTGCAGGATCGAGGCGAGCGCCAGGTTGCCGGTGGCGCGGGCGATCCGGTCGTGGAAGTCGGCGTCGTGCACCACGAGGTCTTCCGGGGTGGCGGCCTGCCGCATCCGCTCCAGGCACTCCCGCAGCCCGGCGAGCTGCTCCTCGGTGATCAGGGTGGCGGCCAGTGCGGCGGTCGGCGGCTCCAGCAGCCGGCGCACCTCGAGGATCTGCGGCAGCGCCCGGTCCGGGGTGAGCTCGACGGCGAGCCCGATGCCCTCGAAGAGGCGGTCCGGGGCCAGGTCGGTGACGTACATGCCGTCGCCCCGGCGCACGTCCAGCACCTGCGCGTGGGCGAGCGCGGTGATCGCCTCACGCATCGAGCTGCGGGAGATTCCCAGCTGAGTGGCCAGTTCGGGCTCGCGGGGCAGCTTGCTGCCGGGCGCCAGCTCGCCGGTCACGATCAGCTCGCGGATCCGGTCGATGGCATCGTCGGTGCGGCGCTTGGCCACCTGCCGCTCGGTCACGGCCGGCCCACCGCTCGCCACTCGCCCGACCGGTTCACCGCTCGCCGCCGGCCCACTCGGGACCGTCCGGGAAGCTGTACCTGGCGATCGACTCCGCGTACATCTCGGCGCTGTAGCCCGGCCGGCTCGGCGGCACGTACTTGCCGGCGCGCATCACCACCGGGTCGACGAAGTGCTCGTGCAGGTGGTCGACGTACTCGACGACGACGTCGTCGAGACTGCCGGTGACGGCGATGTAGTTGAACAGCGACAGGTGCTGGACGAGCTCGCAGAGCCCCACCCCCCCGGCGTGCGGACAGACCGGCACCCCGTGCTGGGCCGCGAGCAGCAACACCGCGACGACCTCGTTCACACCGGCCAGCCGGCAGGCGTCGATCTGGCAGAAGCCGATCGCGCCGGCCTGCAGGAGCTGCTTGAACACGATCCGGTTCTGCACGTGCTCACCGGTGGCGACCTTCAGCGGGGCGATCTCGCGGGCGATCCTGGCGTGCCCGAGCACGTCGTCCGGGCTGGTCGGCTCCTCGATCCAGTACGGCTGGAACTTCGCCAGCCGGGCCATGTTGGCCAGCGCCTCGTCGACGCTCCAGACCTGGTTGGCGTCGATCATCAGATACCGGTCGGGGCCGAGGATCTCGCGGGCGATGCCCACCCTGCGGACGTCCTGCTCGATGTCCCGGCCGACCTTGAGCTTGACGTGGTTCCAGCCGGCGTCGACGACCTCCTGACACAGCTGCGCCAGCTTCGCGTCGTCGTAGCCGAGCCAGCCCGCCGAGGTCGTGTAGGACGGTAGCCCCGTGGCCAGCATCTCCTCGGTGCGCGCCGCCCGGCCCGGCAGCTGGCGGCGCAGCAGCTCCAGCGCCTGCTCCGGCGTGAGCGCGTCGCTGATGTAGCGGAAGTCGACGAGCGCGACCAGTTCCTCAGGGCTCATCTCGGAGAGCACCTGCCACAGCGGTTTGCCCTGGTGGCGGCAGTACAGGTCCCATACGGCGTTGATCACCGCGGCGGCCGCGAGGTGGATCACGCCCTTCTCCGGTCCGAGCCAGCGCAGCTGGCTGTCCCCGCTCATCCGCCTTGCGAACGCGCCGAGGTCGCCGAACACCTCGTCGAGGTCCAGGCCCAGCACGAGCGGGCGCAGCGCCTCGATGGCGGCGACACACACCTCGGTGCCCCTACCGATGGTGAAGGTGAAGCCGTGCCCCGCGTGACCGTCCGGGTGGTCGGTGCGCAGCACCACGTAGGCGACCGAGTAGTCGGGGTCCAGGTTCATCGCGTCCGACCCGTCGAGCAGGCGCGAGGTGGGGAACCGGATGTCGTGGACGTCCAGGGCGGTGATGCTCGGCACGGGCTTCCTCTGGTCGCGGGTTGGCGCAGCGCGGACACGGCTACATCGGATGTATGGGTAACAGGCGCCGACCCCACCCGTCAATCGCCCCTCACTTTCATTGCGTCCTGGACAGGCATTTCAGTGCGCCGGTCGCATGATCGGCACGCTCGGCAGAGTTGAAACTTGGCTATTTGCGCACGGATTGAACTGATGTACCGTCGGTCCTCAGTGGTCGAACGATCGCCACCTGCCCGCGCCGCTCATCGCCGAGATCAACGGAGTGAGGTCACCGGATGTCCGAACCGGCCCACCGCACCCAGGCCCAGCCCGCCGCCCCACCGGCGCACTGGATGCCCCGCGCCCACCCCATCTCCTGGCTGACGCTGGTGGTCACCACCGGCGCGATCCTGATGACCGCGATCGACGGTGGCATCCTGCCGACGGTGCTGCCGCAGATCTCCCAGGAGTTCGGGCTCAGCACCTCGCAGGCCGGCGCGGTCAACTCGGTGTTCAACGCCGGCCTGATCGCCGGCGGGCTGCTCTTCGGCTGGCTGTCCGACCGGATCGGCACCGGCTACCGCCGCACGCTGGTCTGGAACATCGCGATGTTCCTCGCCATCCTCGGCGGCATCCTCACGTTCGGGTTCGCCGGCAGCTTCCTCGCCTTCCTGCTGCTGCGCATCCCGATGGGGATCAGCCGGGGCGGCTCCGAGCCGGTCAACGTGGCGATCGTCAGCGAGTGGTGGCCCAAGCAGTTCCGAGGGTTCGCGGTCGGTGTGCACCACACCGGCTTCCCGTTCGGCCAGTTCGTCACCGGCGCGCTGATCGCGCTGGTGCTCAGCACGGCCAGCTGGCGGGAGGCGTTCCTGCTCATCCCGCTGCTCGGCGTCCCGATCATGATCCTGCAGGCGGTGATCGGCACCCGGGCCAAGCAGCAGCGGGTCTACGACTGGATCGACGCCAACGGCCTGACCCGCCCACAGCCGGAGCTGTCCACCCGGCTCACCGGCCCCGTGCTGGCGCCCGTGCGCGAGGCGCTGCGCAACGCCAACGTGCGCTGGTCGATCCTGCTGATCTTCCTGTTCCTGTGGGGCGAGGCGGGCGCGGCGACGTTCCTGACCACCCAGTTCGCCCAGCTCGGCATGAGCGGCAGCCAGGCCGCGCTGATCGCGGGCGCCTCCGGGCTGACCGGCTGGATCGGCCAGATCCTCTGGGGCTCGCTGTCCGACCACACCGGGCGCAAGTTCGCCATCGCGTTCCTGGTCGCCGGCTGGGCGGTCACCCTGCTCGCGATGATCGCCATCCAGGGGCCCACCAGCGCCTGGATCGTGCTGCTCGCCTGGGGGCTGTTCCGCAACGCGCCGTTCCCGGTGGTCTATGCGCTACTGATCGACTCGGTACCGAAGGCGGCCGGCACGGCGATGGGGCTCATGATCGGTATCGCGCTGGGCGTCTCAGGGCTGTTCGCCTCGGTACTGGCCGGCTGGATCATCGAGCACTACGGCTTCCCCGTGCACTACGTGGTGCTCGCGGTCATCTGCCTGCTCGGCTTCCTGCCGCTGGCGCGGATGACGGAGACGATCGTCCGCAAGCCAGCCTGAGTCTCGTCCGTCCGGAGAACCCTGTTGCGGCTGGTCATCGGCACCTACACCGAGAAGCTGCCCCACGTGGACGGCACGGCGGACGGCCTGCTGGGCGCCGGGTTCGACGCCGACACAGGGCGGTTCGGCCCCGTCACCCTGCTCGCCGACGCCCGCAACCCGACCTACGCGGCGCTGGGCGACGGCGTCCTCTACGTCGTGCACGAGACCGACTGCTATCACGGCGTCGACGGGGGCGGGGTGAGCGCGTACCGCGTCGACCCGGCGACCGGCGCACTCGAGGAGCTGACCTCCCGCCCCTCGCTCGGCGCCGCCACCTGCCACGTGGCGGTCGACCCCAGCGGCCGGTTCGTCGTGGTGGCCAACTACAGCGGCGGCTCGGTCACCGTGTTCCCGCTCGCGGCCGACGGCAGCCTCGCCGAACCGTCCGACACCGTGCTCCACCACGGCTCCGGCGTACACCCCGACCGGCAGACCGGCCCGCACCCGCACATGGTCGGCGTCGACCCGGTCACCGGCGACCTGCTCGTGCCGGACCTGGGCATCGACACCGTGCTCGGCTACCGGCTCGGCGCCCGGCTCGGCACAGACGGCCGGCTCACCGCCCATCCGGTGGCCAACATCGCGGCCGCGCCGGGCTCCGAGCCCCGCCACCTCGCGTTCCACCCCGGCGGCGAGTACCTGTTCGTGGTGAACGAGCTGGCCAACACGGTGCTGACGGTCCGCCGGGAGGGCGCCACGTTCCGCTCGGCCGCCGTCACCGCCACCCTGCCGGCCACGTTCACCGGTCACAACCAGACCGCCGCGATCCGGGTGACGCCCTCCGGCCGGCACGTCCTGGTCGCCAACCGGGGCCACGACAGCCTCGCCGTGCTGCGCTTCGACGCGCCCACCGGCGAGCTGACCATGGTCCGCACCGAGCCGACGCTGGGCCGCGAGCCCCGGGACTTCGCGGTCAGCCCGGACGGGCGGTTCGTCGTGGTCGCCAACCAGGACAGCGACCTGCTCGTGTCCTTCGCGCTGGACGAGGACGGGTCGACGCTGCACCGGGTCGACACCGTGCTGGCTGCCACGCCCGCGAGCGTGCTTTTCGTCTGACCGGCCTTCTGTCGGGGTTCTAGGGGCTGCCCGGGGTCTCAGGTGGTCCGGTCGAGGATCAGGTCGAGGCCGAACTCGAACCGGCGGTCGAAGTCCTCCACGACGAGGTACGGCAGCACCTGCGTCAGGTGCGGATACCTCCCGCCCGTCATCGCCGCCTCCAGCCTGGGCAGCGGACCGCCGACCGCGCTCTGCTCCTCCTGCACCAGGCCGAGGGTGAAGTAGACGACCGTCCAGCAGGTCCAGCCGGCGTCCCGGTCGGCCAGCCCGCCGTCGAGCAGCGCGCCGACCATGGCGTCGGCCAACCCCAGCGTGGCGGGCTCGGCGGCAGAGGTGCCGGCCACCACGCGGGCGCCGTCCCGGTGCGCGAGCAGTGCGCGCCGGTAGCGGTGGGCGAGCTCGCGTACGCGGTCGCGCCACGGCTCGGGCAGGTCGGCGAGGCTGACGTCGGCGACGATCGCGTCGGCCATCAGCTCGAACAGCCGCGCCTTCGTCTTCACGTGCCAGGACACCGTGTTCAGCCGCACACCCAGCCGCCCGGCGACCGCCCGCAGGCTGACCCCCTGGATACCCACCTCGTCGAGCAGCGCCAACGCGATCCGCACGATCTCACCGGGCCGGTCGGGCTCGGGTCGGCCCGGCTCGAGTCGGCCCGGCTCGGGCCGGTCGGGCTCGAGTCGGCCCGGCCCGGGCCGGTCGGGATCCGGCTGGTCGGCACGGCTGGCGGTCACCGGCCCGATCGTAGTGAGCCCCCCGGGCCGCAACAGCCGCCCGCCCAGCCACTCCGGAGCCGCGCCGCCGCCTGCCTGTGGTTACCGAACTGCACACCAGGCAGGTTCTGGCGCGGAAAAACCTGCCTACAGTGGAGTTGGGTAACGACGAGCAGGCGGTGGCGCGGTTGACCCTGCCTGGCGTGGAGTTCGGTAACCACAGGCAGGCGTCTCGGCCCCGCAGGCAGGCGCCTCGGGCGCAGGCAGGCGCCTCACCGGCCGCAGGCAGGCGCCTCGGCCGCACAGGCTCGTCGGCCGCAGGCTGGCGTTTCGGCCGCACAGGCAGGCGCCACATCGGCCGCACAGACCGTCTACCCACTACACAGACTGTGCACAGTCTGTGTAGTGGGGGAACGGTCTGTGCGGGGTGCGCACTTCTGGTGTGTCGTGTCCTAAAAGCTTCCGAACGTGCCGACGCCCGACCAGACTCGCCATGGCCGCGCGCCGGATGATCACAGTGGCCCGGTGTCGGCCACGGCGGGCACTGCTGGCGACTCCGTGGGGAGGGGCGATGGGCTACGGCCTCGGGATCGACCTGGGCACGAGCTTCGTCGAGGCCGCAGTGTGCCAGCTCGCCCCCGCCGACCCCCCGACGGCAGCCGGCTCCCCTACGGCAGCCAGCCTCCCGACAGCAGCCAGCCTCCCGACAGCAGGCGGGCCGCCGACGGCAGGCGGGCCCCCGACCCCGGAGATGGTCGGCCTCGGCGAGGACTCGGTGGCCATGACGGCGGCGGTGTACGTGGCCGCCGACGGCGCCCTGCACACCGGGACGGCGGCCGCCCGGCGCGCGGCGAGCGACCCGGACCGGATCGGCCGCGAGCTCAAGCGCCGGCTGGGTGACCCGGTGCCGCTGATGCTGGGCGGCAAGCCGTACGAGGTGCCGAACCTGCTGGCCACCGTGCTGCGGGACGTCGTGCGCACGGTGTCGGCGGCGATGGGGGCGGCTCCGGACCGGGTGGTGCTGACCTGCCCACCCGGCTGGGGTTCGGTGCGGCGAGGCAAGTTCGAGCTGGTCCCGGGCCTGGCCGGGGTGCCCGACGCGACGGTGGTGACCGAGCCCGAGGCGGTGGCGGCCTACTACGCCACCCACCCGGCGGCGGTGCCCCAGTGGGTCGATGGCGGTGTCGTCGCGTCCTACGACCTGGGCGGCGGCACGTTCGGCGCCACGGTGCTGCGCCGGCAGTCGGGTGGCATCCAGATCCTCGGCAACCCGGAGGGGGTCGAGCGGCTCGGCGGCATGGACTTCGACGAGTCCGTGGTGGCGTTCGTGAACGGGTCGTCCGGCGGGTTGCTGCACGGGCTCGACCTGCGGGATCCGCACACGACGCTGGCGCTGGCCCGGCTGCGGCACGACTGCGTCTCGGCCAAGGAGGCGCTGACGACGGACGACGAGACGGTGCTGTCGGCCCTGCTGCCGACCGGCCACTTCGACGTGCTGCTGACCCGCGCCGAGTTCGAGGGCCTGGTGCGGGCGCAGATCGAGTCGACGATCGGGGCGTTGGGCGGCACGCTGCGTTCGGCCCGGATCGCGCCGGAGGAGCTGGCCGCAGTGCTGCTGCTCGGCGGCTCGTCGCGGATCCCGCTGGTGGCCGAGATGGTGCGCGAGGAGATCGGCCGCCCGGTCGTCGACACCCGGAAGCACGTGGTCGCGCTCGGCGCGGCGGCTCTGGCCGGAGCCCTGGCGGAGTCCGGGGGACGGGAGGTCCGCCCGATCGGCCCGAGCGCAGCAGCGGCGCCGCCCCGGCACGACACTCCCCCGCCCGTGGGCCAGCCGATCCCGTTCACGGCGCCCCCACCGAACGGGGCCGACGCCGGCCGCCCCGTCCCGCCGGTGCTCCCCCAGACCGCCGGGTCCCACCCCGTCCAGCAACCCGGACCCGCCGGCCCCTACCCGCCCGGCCGGCCCTACCCGCCACCGGGCGCACCGGGTCGCTACCCACCGGGGCCACCCGGCCGCTACCCGGCGCCGCGGTGGCAGCGGCCCCCGGGCCCAGCACCCCGCCAACAACCGCCACAGCGACAACCGCCACAGCAACGACCGCAACCGCTCTACCAACCACCGCCCTGGCAGCCCCCACCCGGACCGGAAAGGCCTGGTCCGGAGCCGCAGACGCCCCACAACCGGCCGGGAGCACGGACCTCCGACCCGGACGCCGACGCCGAGGCCCGCCGCCGGCTGCTGCTGGTGGCGATCGTGGTCGGGGCGGCCGTGGTCGCCGCCCTGCTGTGCTACCTGGTGCTCACCGCGATGCGGGCGAGCAGCGCGGCGGCGGGTGCCCCGGTCGGTGTCCCGGCGAGCCCCGCGCCGCCCGTCGCGCACGTTGCCATCGGTCGAAGTATCTGACTAGAGTCAGAGAGTGGATTCGGAGATGATCTCGCACGTGCGCCGGTTCAACCGGACCGCCACGCGGCGGGTCGGCGCCCTGCAGGACGAGTTCCTCGGCCGGGGCCGGCCGCTCGGCGAGGCGCGGCTGCTCTGGGAGATCGGACCGGGGGGCCGGGACGTGCGGTCGCTGCGCGCGGACCTCGGGCTCGACTCCGGCTACCTGAGCCGGCTGCTGCGGTCGCTGGAGTCGGCCGGGCTGGTCACCGTCGAGTCCAGCGTGGCCGACAGGCGGGTTCGGCTGGCCCGGCTGACCGAGGCCGGCCGCGCCGAACGCCGCACGCTGGACCAGCGCAGCGACGAGGTCGCCGAGGCCCTGCTCGAGCCGCTGAGCCCGAAGCAGCGGGCCCGGTTGGTCGCCGCGATGTCCGAGGTCACACTGCTGCTGCGGGCGGGCATGGTCGACATCACGGACCTCGAGCCGACCCACCCGCACGCGCGGTTCTGCCTGCGGGCCTACTTCGCCGAGCTCGACTCGCGGTTCGACACCGGCTTCGAGGTGACACGCAGCAACCCCGCCGCCGATTCGGAGCTGCGGCTGCCCGCCGGGTTACTGCTGGTGGCCCAGCTCGGTGCCGAGCCGGTGGGCTGCGGTGCGCTGAAGTTCGGCGCCGACGGCGTGTGCGAGATCAAGCGGATGTGGGTGGCGGAGACGGCGCGGGGCACGGGCCTCGGCCGGCGGCTGCTGGAGGCGCTCGAAGTGAGGGCGGCCGAGCAGGGGGCCCGGGTTCTCAGGTTGGAGACGAACCGGGCACTGACCGAGGCCATCACCCTGTACCGGACCGCCGGGTTCACCGAAGTCGCGCCGTTCAACGACGAGACCTACGCGCACCACTGGTTCGAGAAGATCGTCGCGCCGACGGCCGGCGAGCCCGTCCCAGGCGTCTCGCGGGTTACCTACTCCGGGTAGCGCGGCGCGTCCGACATCCCGCGGTCACCTCTCGGCTGGCTATAGTTCGCCGAGCGAATCTCGCGCCCGCGGTTTCGTCCGTAGGAGGATCGAGCGTGGCCGAACCGAACCCGCAGACAATTGCCTACCCGGCTTCCGGATCCCGCGCGAGCAGGCGGGGCCTGGACTCTCTAGCTCCGCATGTCATCGTGCTCTTCGGGGCGACTGGCGACCTCGCCAAGCGCAAACTGCTACCGGGGCTCGCCTACCTGCAGCAGTCCCGGTTCGCCCCTGACGTCCGCATCGTGGGCACCGCCATGGAAGACCACTCGCCCGAGGAGTTCGGCGCGATCGCGCGCGCCGCGGTGGCGAGCTTCGGCACCCACGCCATGGACGACGAGGCGATGAAGCAGTTCTGCTCGCGCATCACCTATGTGCCGCAGGGCGCAGGTCCGGAGGGCCTGACCGCGGCGGTGAAGGCCGCCGAGGAGCTGCTCGGCCCGACGGCCCGGCGGCTGCACTACCTCTCGGTACCGCCCAAGGCGGCGCACGCCGTGATCACCATGCTCCGCGACGCCGACCTGGTGCAGAACTCCCGGGTGGTGATGGAGAAGCCGTTCGGGGACGACCTGACGAGCGCCATCCAGCTCAACGACTTCGTGCACGAGACGTTCGACGAGTCGCAGATCTTCCGGATCGACCACTTCCTCGGCAAGGAGGCGGCCCAGAACATCCTGGCGTTCCGGTTCGCCAACGGGCTGTTCGAGCCGATCTGGAACCGCAACTTCATCGACCATATCCAGATCGACATTCCCGAGACGCTCGGGCTGGACCAGCGGGCGAACTTCTACGAGCCCACCGGTGCCTACAAGGACATGGTCGTCACGCACCTGATGCAGGTGATGGCGTTCGTCGCCATGGAGCCGCCGACCGCGCTCGAGCCGAGGGCGATCAGCGAGGAGAAGAACAAGGTCTTCCGCTCCATGCTGCCGATCAAGCCGACGGACGTGGTCCGGGGCCAGTACGGCGGCTACCGGGACGAGGAGGGGGTCGCACCCGACTCCGACACCGAGACGTTCATCGCGCTCAAGGTCGGCATCGACAACTGGCGCTGGGCCGGCGTGCCGTTCTACCTGCGTACCGGCAAGCGGATGGCCGAGGGCATGCGGATCATCTCGATCGCCTTCAAGGAGGCGCCGAGGACGATGTTCCCGGCCGGCTCCGGCGTCGGCTCGCAGGGGCCGGACCACCTCACGTTCGACCTGGCCGACTCGTCGCGGGTGTCGCTGTCGTTCTACGGCAAGCGGCCCGGGCCGGGCATGCGGTTGGAGAAGCTGTCCATGCAGTTCTCCACCCAGGAGACCGACCAGGCCGGCGACGTGCTCGAAGCCTACGAGCGGCTGATCCTCGACGCGATGCGCGGCGACCACACGCTGTTCACCACGGCCGAGGGCATCGAGTCGCTGTGGGAGCGGTCGATCCCGCTGTTCGACGACGCACCGCCGGTCAAGAACTACCCGCCGGGTACCTGGGGCCCCAACGCGATCCACCAGCTCATCGCGCCGAACGCCTGGCGGCTGCCCTTCGAGCGGGGCTGGCGGGAGAAGAAGTAGTCCTGCGCGCGCCACCCTGTGGGCCGGGCCCCGCCGGCCGGCTCACGGGGCCCGGCGCCTAACCGGGACGGGCCCGGCCGAGGGCTCAGGCCTCGGCCGGCGGCGTCTTGTCGGCGGCCCGGGCCCGGGAGCGCTGCCAGAACCGAGGCTTCCGGCTTGCCGGTGTGGCCGCCGCGGCGGCCGGGTCCCGCGACGGCTCCTTCACGACCGCCGGGGCGGCCGCGTCCGGCGCGTTCACCGGGGCCGGTGCGCTCGCGGCGGCCGCCGCTTCCGGCACGGCGGGCGCCTTCGGCACGACGGGCACGTTCGGCGCGTCGGGTGTGGTCGGTGCGGCGGGCGCAGCGGGCGCGGGCGCAACCGCGTTCGAGTCGGACGGAGTACCGACGAGCTGGCTGACCGGCACCTCACCGAGCGGCCAACGCTCGACCCGCACCCCCGCCGTCGACTCCACCCCACCAGGGGGCGGACCAGAGCCGTAGGCCACCGCGGCGCCACCCGCCGAGCCGAACTCGCCGGCTCCGGGGGCCACGGCGGCCGGTGGGGCGGCGAACTTCGGGCCGATCGAGCCGCCGGCCGCCGTGCCGCGAGGGGGCGCGCCCAGCGGCGCCACCGCCGGAGCGAGCTGCGCCGGGGCTGTAGCCACCACGGGCGGCGCGCTCAATGACGCCACCGGCGGCGAGGCCGGCAGGTCTGCCACTGGCGCCACCGGCGGCGGGGCGGGCAGGTCTGCCAGTGGGGCGACCGGCGGCGGGGCCGGCGGCCGCAGCAGGGCCCGGACGAACCCGACGAGCTCGGCGGCATCGGTGGGCGCGACCTGGGTGAACTCGGTGGTGCGGATGGTGTCGCGGATCGTGACGGTGGCGTGCTCGGGGGTCGCGGCGGCCCAGTCCAGCCCCCTGAGCTCCTCGAACGGGAACCCCTCGCTGGCCTGGCCCGCGCGCCCCTCGCGCAGCACGAGCACGCGCCGGTCGGTCACCGCCAGCAGCCCCGTGCCGACGCCGTAGACCCCCGCCGCGAGCCGCTGGACGGACTCACCGGTGCGCAGGTACGCCGGCAGGTGCTGGATCTCGCGACGCACCCCGTCCGGTGAGGCCATCCGCCCCACGGCCGCCGCGATGTCCGGACGACGATCCATCTCCGCACCCCCCGATCGCGCTCGTCGCTGCCTGCCCGCCGGACCGCCCTCTCCTCCGTCACGGCCGGTCCAGGCACGGAGAAGATGATATAACGCGCGTTTTCCGGCGGTCGCAGCCCCACCAGGTCAGCAACGGCCCGGATTGTCCTGGCCTCCCCCGGTGTTGGGCGGAAGGACGAGTTCCCCCGGCGAAGGGTGGCCCCACCGTGACACCGACACCGACACCCAATGGAGCGCTGCCGCGCACCGCGACCCGGCTGCTGCTGGCCGAGCGGGTGGTGGGTCCACTGCGCCCGGAGCACTTCCACCGGGAGACCGTGCCGCTGGCCCCGCCCGCTGCCGGTGAGGTGCTGGTCGGGAACCGGTTCATGGCGGTCGACCCGGCGATCCGGGGCCGGATGGACCACACCGCCGGCCCGGGGTGGGCCTACCTGCCCGGCGAACCGATCGGGGCGGTTACGGTCGGGGAGGTACTCGCGTCGGCGGCCGGGGAGGTACCCGTCGGTGCGCGGGTGCTCAGCTTCCTCGGGTTCCGGGACTACGCCACGGTGCCGGCGAGCGACGTGGAGGTGATCGACCCGCTGCTCGGCGACCGGCCGATCGAGGACGGGCTGACCGTGCTGGGCAATCCCGGGCTGACGGCGTGGGTGGGCGTCCGGCAGGTCGGGCAGGTCCGTGCCGGGGAGACCGTGCTCGTGTCCGGCGCCTCGGGCGGCATCGGCTCGCTGGCCGGGCAGATCGCGCGACTGGCCGGGGCCAGGGTGATCGGCAGCGCCGGCAGCGACGAGAAGGCCCGCTGGCTGGTCGACGAGTTGGGCTTCGCGGCCAGCTACAACTACCGCGCCGAGGACCCGGACGAGGCGCTGGCGCGGCTGGCACCAGACGGCATCGACGTCTACTTCGACAACACGGGCGGACCGCAGCTCGCGGCGGCCATCGGCCGGCTGCGCCGCCGGGGCCGGGTGGCGCTGTGCGGCGCCGTGTCCGGCTACGACAGCGGCGGCAGCCCGCTGCACCTGTCCAACGTGTCCGACCTGGTCCGGGGCGGCCTGACGATCCAGGGCTACGTGGTGACCGACTACCGGGACACCTGGCCGGCGGGAACCGGCGAGCTCCAGGAGTGGCTGCGGCGCGGCGAGCTGCGCGCCCCCCACACCGTCGTCGACGGCCTGGACCGCGCTCCCGAAGCGCTGGCCCAGATCCTGCGCCCCGGGTCGAGCCACACCGGCAAGATGCTGGTGCGGCTCACCTGACCATCCAGTCCAGCCCGCTCGGTCCAGCCCGCTCGGTCCAGCCCGCTCAGTCCAGCACCTCGGGGTGCTCGTCGACGACCAGCTCGGCGAGCAGGTTGAAGTTGTGCTTGGCCATGTTGGCGTTGCCGAACTGCCGGTGCGCCAGCATGGCCTCCTCGTCGCTCATCAGCCTCGGCGTGCCGGCGGCCTCGGCGAGCAGCTGCATCTGGGCGGCCCGGTCCATCGTGACGAACCACCAGGCGGCCTCCTCGACCGAGCCGCCGACCGTGAGCAGGCCGTGATGGCGCAGGATCGCGGCGCGGCCGGTGCCCAGCGCGGCGGCGATCGCCTCGCCCTCGGTGCGCTCCAGCACGAGGCCCCGGTAGTCCTCGAACACGGCGTGGTCGTGCCAGAAGGCGCAGGACTCCTGGACGATCGGGTCCAGCGGGCGGCTCAGCGACGCCCAGGCCCTGCCGTGGATGGAGTGGGCGTGTGCCACCGCGGTCACGTCCGGGCGGGCCTCGTGGATCGCGGAGTGGATCGAGAAGGCGGCCTTGTTGGTGCGGCGGGCGCCCTCGGCGACGCGGCCCTGCCCGTCGATCAGCAGCAGGTCACTGACCTTGATGCGGGAGAAGTGCACCGCGTACGGGTTGACCCAGAAGTGGTCCGGCCGCTCGGGGTCTCGGGCGGTGATGTGCCCGGCGATGCCCTCGTCGAACCCGTACCTGGCGAAGATCCGGAACGCCACCGCGAGCTGGACCTTCCGGCGCCGGCGCTCCTGCTCGACGGTCGTCGTGCCGGCCGGCAGTGGGCCAAGGTCGAGCAGCTCCGGGTCGTCCTCCGCGCCGTCGCCACGAGGGTCGGCCGCTGTGGTCGTGGTGCTGGTCATGGCTCCTCCGATCGGTCGCGCCCCGAAGCGGGCTGACTCCACGATCGCCCCACCATGACCGCCCGGTCAACCCTCCAGGCAACTTTTTCACCTTAGAGGCAACAAGATTCGGCGAGTAAATTCCCGGTACACGGGGCCCGGACATCCACAAGAATGGCCGGGAGACACCGGGCGGACCCGCCCACCCCACAGACCCCGGAGGTTGCATGACCGGCGAGGAGATCGTGCTCGGCCCCCTGCCCAAGGGCATCACGCTGGCGAGGGAGGGCATGCGGAAGAAGGTGTGGAACGTGCTGGGCCACACCTACTCGATGAAGGCCGCGAGCGACACGAGCTTCGCGTTCGAGACGTACGACCCGCCGGGCACCGGCGTGCCGCCGCACGTGCACCCGACGCAGGACGAGCACATCTACATCCTCGAAGGGGTGTTCACGCTCTACCTGGACGGCCAGTGGGAGAAGGCCGGCCCCGGGGACACGGTCCGGATGCCGAAGAACCTGCCGCACGCCTACTACAACCGGGGCGACGTGCCGGCCAGGGGCCTGTTCTGGGTGAGCCCGGCGGGCCGGCTGGCGCAGCTGTTCGACGCGCTGCACGACCTGACGGACCCGGCCGAGGTGGTCCGGTTGTCGGCGCTGCACGACGTGAACTTCCTGCCACCCGGCTCGGTGGAGGGCGCCTGAGCACGGGGTATCGGCGGGGTGGTCCGGCACGCCCGGCCGGGTGGCGCGCGGGCCGGGCTACCCCGGACCGCGCCCGGAGTGGATCAGACTGGCCGCCGATGCAACCCTTTCGGCGCCCGCTCCGTCCTAGGGAGCAAGGCCCCTCGCGCCCGCGCCTGGAGGCAGAACACCCCGTGAACGGAGATCTTGATGAGACGTGCACTGTCCACAGCGGCCATGCTCGCCCTCGGCGCGCTCACGCTGACCGCCTGCGCGAGCGGCTCCTCCCCGGCCGCCGGAACGGGGGGTGCTGACGTGCCGGGCATCACCGCGCGAGGCGTCGGCACGATCACCGGCACGCCGGACATCGTCACGGTCGTGCTCGGCGTGCAGACCCAGGGGCCGAGCGCACAGGGCGCGCTGGACGCGAACACCCGCCAGGCCACCGCGCTGATCAACATGCTGAAGAGCAAGGGGGTGGCCGACGCCGACCTGCAGACCAGCGAGCTCTCGGTCAACCCGTCCTACAACCCGAGCAACGGCCAGATCTCCGGCTACGAGGTGACCAACCAGGTCACCGCGACACTGCACAACGTCGCCGGCGCCGGCGCGATCATCGACGCCGCCGGCGATGCGGCCGGTGACGCCGTGCGGGTCCAGCAGCTGAGCTTCTCGATTGACGACGACAGCGCGCTGCGTGCCAAGGCGCGCGCCGACGCGGTGAAGCAGGCGCAGACCCAGGCACGCCAGCTCGCGGACGCCGCCGGCGTGCGGCTGGGCAAGGTCCGGTCGATCACGGAGGCCGCGGGCGGCCCGCCGCCCAGCCCCCTCTACAAGCAGTCCATGGACGCCGCGGGCGCCGCGCCGGTGCCGATCCAGCCGGGCTCGCAGCAGCTGTCCGTCTCGGTAGAGATCGTCTACGACATCGACCAGTGACCGGGGCTAGTGCCCTGGAAACGAGGTTCCTTGCCGGATACGGGTAAGACGACCTCGTTTCCAGGGCACTAGCGTGGCGTGGGAGCCTACGGAGGACTACTGATGACCACACAGACCCAGCTCGTGCCGTTCCACCTGGCGATCCCGGTCGACGACATCGAGGCGGCACGCGAGTTCTACGGCAC
>DATAYB010000425.1:0-2640 GCA_036272795.1 Pseudonocardia sp. | reverse complement strand
CGTCATCGGCAGGAAGACCAGCGCGATCCGGTAGCCGGAGGCGCCGACGACCTCGTTCAGGTACAGGGCGGTGAAGAAGAAGATGGCGAAGGTGGCGAAGTAGCTGCAGAAGGCGACCACGTTCGGGACGGTGAAGTGCGGTACCCGGAAGAACCCCAGGTTGAGCAGCGGGTTGGCCGCCCGCCGCTCCCACCATACGAACGCGACCGCGCACACCGCCGCGACGCAGAACAGGGTCACGGGCACGGTGGCGCTGAAGCCCGAGGTCTCCGCGTCGATGACGCCGTACACCAGCGTGCCCAGCGCCCCGGTGCCCAGCGCCGTGCCCGCCACGTCGACGCGGGCGGCTCGCGGGTCCGAGCTCTCCGGGACCACGATCGCGGCGGCTACCAGCGCCGCCAGGCCGAACGCGAGGTTGAACCAGAAGATCCCGCGCCAGCTCCACACCCCGACCAGGGCACCGCCGACCACCGGGCCGAGCGCGAGCGCCAGCCCGGAGACCGCCGCCCATATGCCGACGGCCCGGGCGCGAGCCCGCTCACCGGGATAGATGTGCCGCAGCACCGACAGCGTTCCCGGCTCGCTCGCCGCCGCGCCCAGTCCCATGACCGCCCGGCCCGCGATCAGCGTGTCCGCGTTGGGCGCTAGGGCGCACAGCACCGAGCCGGCGCAGAACACAACGGCCCCCGCCAGCATGACCTTCTTGCGGCCGAACTGGTCGCCGAGCATGCCGCAGGCCAGCATGGCGCCGGCGAACACGAGCGCGTAGGAACCGATGACCCACTGCAGCTGCTGAACCCCCGCCTGCAGGTCGGACTGCATGGGGCCGAGGGCCACGCTCACGACCGTGTTGTCGAGGAACGTCAGGAACAGCAGCGTGCACAGCGCCGCGAGCGCGATCTGGCTGGCGTACCGGGGCCGGCCGCCGGCGGAATCTAGCCTGCCGAACTGCACGCCGATGGCGCTTTCCCGGCGTTCTCCAGGGTGAGCAGCACGCACACGCTAGCGTCGCTCACCTTCCAGGTACCGCTGTCGAGGATCGCGACGCCCTTCTGGTTTTGAAGCATGGCCGTCTTGCCGAGGTAGATGCTGTAGGTGACCGCCGCCTGCTTGGACGAGGTCAGCTTGACGGCGCTCACCTTAGCCGACGCGGTGGTGCCCATACTTTCCATGACGCCGAGTTCCTTGGCGAAGGCCTGCCCGTTCTGCAGCAAGGCTACTCGTCCGGAGGTTGGCGTGCTCCCGGCGAAGAATTTCACCCAGTTGGCCTTGATCGTCGCGGTGGACGCGCCGGTCTTGGCCGCCGACGGGCTGGTAGTCGGACTGGCACCGGGACTCGAACTGCCGGAGCAGGCCGTTATCGCGGCGGCGAGCGCCAGGCCAAGCGCCGGGGCCATCAGGAGCCGGCCGGCCCTGCGGTGGAATCGCATACGTTGCGCCTCCCTCGGTCCGGGATCGGAGTAATCGCGGGCAATGTGATTGTCTCGCTACTCCTGTCCGGTCCGCCGCCGCTAACCGACGCCCGTGTCAGCTCATGCATTGCCAGCTCATGCAGTGCCAGCCGGCACTGCGTTAATCGGCGTGCGTCCTGATCGCCTGGGTGATCCGGCGGTGCACCGGCGACATGTCGCCCTCGTGGAGGCGGACCAGCGCGGCGCACCGGGCCAGCGCGGCGGGGTCGGCCGCGGCGAGCGTCGCGTCCAGCAGCGACCAGCTGAGCTCGTCCAGCGCCTGGCGCACCGCGTGGTCGTCGGTGGTGCGGAGGCAGGTTTCCTCCAGCGCCCGCAGCAGCTTGGGGGCGGCGGGGTCGGGCGTCATGTCCAGCCGGAAGGAGTCGAGCATCGGGCACGGCGCCGCGGTCGAGGCGGCGGTCTCGAACGCGTTCAGCAGCGGGCTCACGTCCCCGGCGGTCGCCGGATCGTACAGCCCGGGGAACGCGGCCTCCTCGTAGCCGGGGTCGTAGCCGCTGATGTACAGCGGCGTCGCCGACCGGGTTTCCCGCAGCACCCCGAGGGCGACATCCAGCAGGCTGACCGGCCAGCCCAGGTCGGAGATGGCGTGCACGCGGAACTCGCCGGGCTCGGCGCCCAGCATCGCGATCAGCAGCAGCTGCGCGGACTCGGCCGCGGACTGGACGTAGAACGCGATCTCGGCCCCGTGCAGGCGAATGATGCCGTCGTCGGCCATGGCCCAGTCGCGCAGCAGGCCGTGGACGATCGAGTTGTCCATCACGTGAGTGAACCGGGCGGCGCAGCAGAGCATGCCGCTGGTGCGCGCCGTCGAGGCGGCGATCCACTCGCCCGCGCGCTTGGACGCGGTGTAGATCTCCGGGGAGTACGGCCGCAGCGCCTTCCCGGTGGACGCGCACACCACCTGCGCCACGCCGGCCTGCGCCGCGGCGGTCAGGACGTTGCGCGCGCCGAGCACGTTGGCCGACACGGTGCGGTGCACCTCGGCCTCGGCCAGCGCGGGCGAGCGCTGCGCCGCCACGTGGAAGATGATGTCCGGCCGCACCTCGTCGATCAGGCCGCCGATGGCGGCGGGGTCGGTGACGTCCGCCTGCCGGTACTCGGCGCCGGGCTGGCGGGGCCAGCCATGGGTGACGCCCCGGCTGGCGCTCACCAGGCGGGCCGGCCGGTA